>NZ_JBTLQH010000048.1:0-48898 GCF_054461575.1 Flavitalea flava | reverse complement strand
TCTTTTTTTGCTCTTTCCAGTCATTGTTGTTCAAATTTAAGCAACTTGACTGTCCGGATAAATTAAAACATCTCACTTATTGAACTTTATACGATCAGCGGTACCAAAGTAGCTACGCTCGAAAGTGCAAATAAGAAGAAAGGCACTTATAATTTACCTTTTAACGGCACAAGTCTGGCATCAGGTATTTATGTATATACTGTATCGTTAAACGGAAAAGCCTTATCCGGAAAAGCCATTAAATTATAGAAGTGAGCATAATAACCGATAAAACGAACTTATCGGCTAGGTTGTAATTTGCCCTCAATGAAAGTTGAGGGTTTTTTATAGACATTTTATTCAAATTCCCTATTTTTCTTTAGATTTTCCGCACTGTAAATCGTTGTGTTTACTATTTTAGGTTTTTGTGTGGATTCATCGGTTATTGTGCGATAAATATAAAGACTGTCCCCTTTGCATACAGTGGCTATACTCTCATTGCTATTGATATATGTACCAAGATATTTTCTGAAATTTATAGAATCTGTGAGGTAAGCTGATACACGATCGCCTCCAAATGCCCCGCCACCGTTAATAGTATAAACCTCTACAAAAAAACGGTGGTCGCACAAAGGTAAAGTAGAATGTTCACCGGTCTTAGATCTATCACTTTGGCAACCAACAAATAATAAAATACTTAAACCAATACATATAGGTGCACGCATATCAATGTGTTTTACCATATCTAAAACTATTTTCTATCTCTTTAGTCTTCATTAAACATTTTCTTATAATCCGCCCAATTAGCTGGCAAGATTTTCCCCTGTTGTTTGGCAGCATCCGTCATTCCCTGAGTATTCCATTTGTAATCAATTGGATTATCCCCATATGGAGGTGAGGCAAAAGTCGAAGGGTTAATCAACTGCAAATATTTTTTGTTTTTCAATATTTCAGCAATCCCTGCACCTTTCCATTGAGCATCATAATCAACCCCAGCATAGGTTCCCGTATAACCTGCATGATAATTTCCGACATCTGCCGCACTGCTAAATTTATAGGCACCATATGTAAAACTCGTATTTGCAGCGTTTGGATCTGCTTTTTTTGCGTCCAGGTCGAATTTCCATGCAACTCCAAAAATCGTAGGATTTTTACCCTTATAATCATCCTTTAGATCCCATGGGGCGTCTTGCTTTACCATATTACCCCAACTTATCATGCCAAGACCCTTAGCAGCAATTCTATCCGACACCATTAGGTTTGAGAAAAACCGATTGATATTAATGTTACCGCCTAATTCGCCAATTTTCCTTCCCCCTGCACTATTTCCGTCGGTATTTATATATTTCTTGTCAACTTCTTCCCCTGTAGTTTCATTAGAATGTAAGAAAACGGAATTATCCCCGTCGTTATAATTTCTCAGAACTGCACCTAGGCCATTCACATGGACAGATTCCTCTGCCATTCCATCCGGATCAATGAACCGGATAGGGTTATTCACCGCATAGGTGTAAGGACTCCACCGCCTGGATTTATCAGCCAGCGGGTCGATATTATGCCATCTCCCTAATTGCGGATCCTGAAATCTGGCTCCATAATCATATTCTTCCAACCCGGACCCATCTCCAAATTCCTGGCTCTGCAACTCCTTCCCATTGAAACGATATTTATTCTGGGCATATTGTGCTTTCAGCGCCTTATCACTAATCCCTGCCATGGTCAGCCCAAATGGATAATAACTACCATACCCCTTTTTAACCCGAACCCCGTTTTGCTGGCGCTCGGATTTTATACTGTTCAAAGAAAATGGAAATGGATGAACAGGCTCTAAAGCGGTTGGAAGATATTTCAAACATTCCCGACAAGAGTAAAAAGTTCGTCCTTAATCTCGTCGATATGGCTCTGCGTGAATTTAAAGTAAAAAAGGCTCACGCTTCCTAAAATGCAAAGGCCCCTAAACCTTTTCGGAGGCTGTATTGATTTACCCATTTAACCAACAATAAATCAATGTATGTAACAATCGGTTTTTATTACCCCTTTTCTCGATTGCAACCAAATATCTAATATTTCAAGCTTGTACCTTTTCTTTACCCCCGGATAAAGCAAAAAGAAGTTCTTTATAGATGCAAGGTCGAGTTCTAATGATTCCAACCCGAGTAATAACTGCTTTGAGCTTGAGTTTCCTGATACAATTAATACTAACATTAGAGAAGGTCTATGTGTACTATTTTCTCCGAAATTTAATATTTCAATCGTATCAGATTTATTTTCTATCGGCAATC
Source organism: Flavitalea flava (assembly GCF_054461575.1). NCBI lineage: Bacteria > Pseudomonadati > Bacteroidota > Chitinophagia > Chitinophagales > Chitinophagaceae > Flavitalea > Flavitalea flava. Next base: position 46,637 of record NZ_JBTLQH010000048.1, on the reverse strand, counting down.
TAAAAGATAAATACCTGTAGTTCCTTCCATTTCCTAAAACATTTTCATCAAGACTTGGATATAATTTCACTAGATATGATGACACTATACTGTCAGAGAAATGGTCTTTTATATCACTGCTTATTTGAGCAACTGAAGAAATGCTACTTAAAATAAGAAAAACAGGTAAAATTATTTTATAATTCATCAGACTAGCTATGGTTTTTTTCTTCTGTTTTTGCTTTAATAACTGCGTCAATATGTTTTCCCTGATTTTCATTTGGCTTTTGTTCTTTTTGTTCATACGTTCTCTTGCCTCCGTCAGTATTGTTTGAATTTTTATCTGTCACATGTGTGCCTTCATGTACACCTTCACTACCTATAATATCATTAGTTGTCACTTGATTCGCAGGAACATCTTTATCACCTATTGGCAATGTCCCCCTATCTGTTACATACTCTTTCAGATCAATTATACTTCCTTCATGAATAGAAATTGTTGCAGTGGGGTTGCCGTCTTTATCTTTGCCATAATTTGTTTGAGCTCTTGTATAAGTACCATCATCTTTTATGGTTTTATTATCAACATTAACCGTAATAGCCGTTTTGGAATCTTTCATATCGCTTAACACCTGCCTACCTACATCGCTCTTTGCCATCTCATTTCCCACGCGTTGAACATCGGCAGAAGCATTCGATGACCAACTTACTTTGCCGTCTTTGTCAATTTGATAACTAACAGCCTTCCCATCAGTGCCCACGATCCAGTCCGGAGCCTTTCCATCCGGATCAATAAAACGAATAGGATTGTCAAAGGCATATACATACGGGGAGAACCTTCGCATCTGATCGGCTTTCGGATCTATATTATGCCAAACCCCTAACTGTGGGTCTTGGAACCTTGCTCCATAATCATATTCTTCTAATCCCGTCCCATCGCTGAATTCTTGGTTCTGCAGTTCCTTCCCGTTGTATCTGTATTTATTCTGAGCGTATTGCGTCTTCAGTGCCTTATCGGATATCCCGGCCATGGTCAGTCCAAATGGATAATAATGATTTTCTTCCAGCATCGGACCGCTAAATGTAGTTACACAAAGATTATCAAAGAACACCGGCCAGTTGGAAGTGGCATTACTCACGTAAATATACAAATATCCACTAGTTTTTATCGGAATCCCTGGATTTGCCAGTTTATCCTGGAGAATACCGCCATTTGTGCCCCCTGCCAAAACAGGAAGTGCTCCGCTTTGCCCAAACGTGCTAACATAATTGAACCGATTATCCAGGAGGATCCAGTTTAGATAGGCCGTAGGTTTACCAGAAAGCGTTGAATTTTTCGTAGTAAGGAAGCTGGTAAGGACAGCTGATAAGGGATTTCCCGCTCCTGTCAGGTCGGACAAAGAGCCGTGGGCTCCGCCGGTTAGCGAAACGATACCCGTGGCAAGGGAAGTAAGCAGATCTGAGGCAGAGAGATTAGAGCCATCTGTACCCGTGCCGGTAAAATAATACTGAACCCCCAATTTCACAAAATCACCACTCATTACTTTAAGGATAATACCCGGTCCCACTTTCTTGGAAACGCCATCTAATTTGGCCACACTATCATTGGGACTGGTTACCGTGAGGTCCGCAGGATATCCTGAAGCAGCAGTACGGGCAACACTTGTACCGGGGATATTATAGAATAAAGCATTTTCGGTATTCCGGTATGCCCCTTCCATCGTAGCTAAATATTGGGCGGTATCTTTCTGCTGGCTTAATAACACCCTCGTATTTCCCAGGTGATCCTTTTCCATAAAATCATATTCCCATCCATATGCAGAAGGTACGGTGGTATATTTATGAAAGGCCCATCTGGCTCTTCCCTCTTCATGCGCCATGAACTGCAAAGTATCGATGCCGCTTGCAGGGCTGGTAATGGTATCATTATGCTGATATACAAACCCTTCAATATACAAAGTGGTGCTTGCATGTTTGGCTAAACTGTCCATTACAACCTTCTTCCACTTGTTGCCGGAGGCATCGTACGTATAAATAATATTACCTTTCCCTTTAATATGAACTTGTTGGGGAAGATTGAGATGATTATAGATAATAGTATCAATCCCCTTGTTATTATCCCTGTACATATTTCCATTTCCATCATAAGCATAATCCGTAGTTCCTTTGGTGGAAGCATTATAGTGAAAATCACCCAGCTTCGAGGTCGAATCATTAGCCCCATCGATCACTTTCTGCAATTTGTTATTTTGGCCACCATTCATATACGAATAGACCAGGGAATCAATCGTGGCAGAACCTCCTACTTTAAAACCTTTCTGTTTCAGGGATAATATGTTCCCATTTGCATCATAACTCAATCCGTTCACCGTAAAATTGGTTAAAGTACTATCCCATGTTGACCCGGTAGTATTTTGCAAAAAGAAAGCTCCCGTCAGCCTATTGACATTATCGTAGGTAAAATCGTATTTCCGGTTAATCCCGTCTCCCGCACTTTTCCATATCGTACCGGCGATATTGCCATTATAAGCCAGATTCGGGAAAGTGGTGGTTCCGGGAGCGGTAGTCGATTTATCATATCCTAGTTCCATACCGAAATAATTGGTCGAAGTCCCCGCGACGAACTTTTTATTAATTCCCGTAAGCCATCCCCGAATATTATATTCATAAATAAGGCTGTCAATATTATTACCCAGGTATTTTGCCCGGAGTTGGCCCAACTCATTATATTGCATGGTGTCAATCAGCTGATCCGAAGCAGCTCCATCAATATTTTTCCAGATTCCTTTCACCCGAAGACCTGCATCATAATTGATCTTGGTCGATATAGTATGCGTCTGTGCCGCCGGAAGACCATTTTTCCGGTGAACCAGTAGATTGCGCAAGGGCTTCCCAATAAAATTGTATTGGGTAGTAATGATATCCCAGCCGTTGCTTATATTTATTTTCTGGGTCTGGATCGTTCTGCCACGATCATCGTAGAAAAAAACAGAGGGTAGGAATTGGCCCCCTGTTGGGAGTACCCTGGTGCTGGTTCCTGTCACCTGCCCCCTTGTTAAGCCATAATCCGCGATAGGCACTGAATAGGCAGGAGCCGTATTGTAGGAGGTATTAAAATAGCTACTATTCGAATTGTTCGTCGTATTCAGCGTTGAACTTATTGGAAGACCCAGACCGTTCATCCAGTTATAGTTATCATAATAAGTCAACGTCAACAATTGATAATTATAAGAGGCAACCAGGGGGTAATTGATACTTACTCCCGCAAGGTTCTGATGATAGGTCTGGTTATGGGAATCGGTCATCAATCCAGTACTATCCGGCCTGTTTAAACTATCGTACTCGGTAACCAGCCATTTTCCCTGGATACGCAATGCCGAGTCCTGGGTCATAACCAAACGGTCCCTTACATCATAAACCATCCAGACCGCTCCTGCACCAGGAACTTTTTTGACGCTCATCCGATTTCTGCCATCATATTCATACCGGAAACAGAGTTCATCTGCAATGGTCTGGCTTAAACCCCATAGCATCGTACCGGTGTTGATTAAGTCGACTGCCTTGGGTGAGAGCACAAACCTTAGGTTATTCAATTCATCATATATATAATACGTATTTAGCCAGCCGATATGAGCTGTGCCCGGGGTATTGGATAATTGTGTTTTTTTAAGTACAACCCGACCATCCTTATCCTTATATTCAATGGATTGATGGTTTTGTTCGTCGATGAATATATTCTTAAATAATTGACCCGCAGCATACATTTTTCCGGTAGTAGGAATACTACCGGATGTTGATAAAATAGACCAGATCCGCACAGAATCACTTAATGTATTGGTCATGTATTGTTGTTCTGAAGGTCTGTTCCCACTGCTTTTTGCCCAGCTATTACCAGGAGCATAAGTTTTCATTACCCTCGCTAATGGAGATAACTCTATTTTTACCTCATTAAAGTAATAGGTTTCCCCGGCATATTGTGCCTGGTTGAAGGCTGAATCCTGCTGAAAGGGATTGAATTTGAACTGCCCATCGGAGATTAAGGTATTCCCTCCGGTAGCATTGGCTATAAAAGGAAGGTACTTATATTGTTCCCGGCCAAGGGAATCATAAACCACAGGCACAACCAAATCCTTTCTATTCGGACTGGACTGCTTGGTAACGCTCTGTACAGGTCTACCTAATCCATCAAGATATTGGGTGACCATTACAAAACTATCGATTGGAGAAAGATAAGTAATCTTACTCGGGTCTGTTTGCGGGGCCTGCGCTTCCCATGTCCGGACATAATTTACCTTAGAAGTCAGGGGGTAGGCAGGCGGTAATGTTTGCGCAAAAAGGGCATTAAAAAAATTTGCCACCAATATGAAAAAAATAAAAAGTGATGCTTCTCTGGGCTTGTACATAAACTTTGATTATGTATGAAATGATTTAATGTCTTTTCTCTGCTTGATACCTATCCTGTCACCTATGGGCTGCTACAGTCGTAGTAGCCGTATTCAACGGAATATTCGTCAAATTCAGGTCTGTATCGGGTATATTCTGGACATATGAGTTTATGGAATAAGAAGTTGATGGTCCATTCGCTGTCATTATTACATTATAGTTCCCAGTCGGAACCGAGCCGGCAGTGGTGGGGGTATTGGTAATATTCAACGTAAACGTATATACCACACTTGTGGAAACATTGGTTAACGTAAGCGTTACCTTCTTCGCCAGATCATTGGTATATATAATACTGGTCGTGGTGGGTATGACGGTACAGGTCCCGTTGGCATTGGCATAATTCTGAGCGGCCGTCTGGCTAACATTTATCGCCTGGGTATTGGCATCGGGCAGGGATAACGTTGAAACATAAGTATTAGCCGGTACGGTATACGTCACCGATGAAGGGAGTTCACCCGCGTTGCAGTTACTTCTTTGTTTGGTAATCGTTTGTATTGTATTTCCATATACTCCCATCAGGATCGAAGAGGCAGAATGGATATCTACATTATTATAAATAGCGAAGCTGTCTGTTTTTAGTACTCCGTTAAGGCTGAAAGTTATTTTGCTCCCAGATTTCACTTCACAGGTAATGTTATAGGTATCCCAGGGAATGGTTATCAATGAATTTCCCCCGCCCGCCTGGATATGATAGGTATGGGAAGCACTTCGGAAATAAACAATAACACTTCCTCCATTATAGCCGGATATAGTTACCGTAACCGGGAGTGCCGTGCAAAACCCGTTATTGTCGGCATAAGTCTGCTTATTGGCGTTTCCATCGGCCCCGGCGAGTGAATCCACGTATGCCTTGCCCTTGGTGGAAACATACTTGCCTTCCGGAACGATGTAGGTTACCAAGCTACCCGATTGTCCAATAGGGCAAGTCGATTTTGTTGCAGAAAAAGTTTGCTGAGAATTTGAAAATTCACCATCACCGGGCTGGTTATAAAATTTATATCCGATTTTTTTTATTACATTCCAGTCCTGATCTCGAACCAGATTTAATCTGCTTAATCCATCATACTCATAATAAGTCATCCTATTATTAACATCGCAAATGCTGCTTGTACCAATTACCGGAAAATAAGCATAAGTTGTCATTTGGGCAGTATTCGGGTATAACCGTACCTCATCCAAAGTTCCGGTACCCGAGAGCGTAACAGAAGTTTGCCCGGTAACCTGGTGTTCAAAATAAGTCCATCCATTAATGGTTTTACCTTGCTTCGGATATCCGCTAATCGCCCCGGGAATGGTAAAAGCCACGCTATTCTTTGTCCAGTAAGAAACTATATAGGTTTTAGCAGCAGTGAGTCCGGTTTTAATAAGAACAACAGAAGGAGTAAGATTGTAATATTTATTTCCTGTGGGAGGAAGGTTACCTGCCGCAGCTGTTGAAATGGTCCCAGTATAAGCATTCCAATTCCCTGTTCCGTCGCTTTCAAAGCTGGTATAGGCGATATCAGCCGGCAAGGCATTCTTAACTTCTGCGACAGGCAGCATTTGGGAATAATTCCAGATATAACTGGCAGGAAGGTCATTTTCCTTGGAAACTCCAACTATATTCCCTTTCCCATCATAGGCCTGGTAACGCAATCTTGTTTCGACAGGGAAACTCTTGTTCTGCACTTCTACGGTTTGCGGAACATATATCTTTGTAAACGGTGAATAATAATTTGTTCTGACCAGGTTGATCTGGGTACCGTTCAGAAACTTTCGTTGTTCTATCACAGGTTCAATAAGGTTGCTGTCCACCATCTTTTGATATATGCCGGTAGGGTCACTTCCCGGAATCATATCAAACGGATATTTATAGGTTACTTTCAGGGTATCGCCCATACTATTTCCGCTGGAATCGATGGCTTTTAACCGATACCCGTTATATTGGTGACTTTGAACCGTTCTTAATGGGTTGCCACCATTCTGATCCCAGATCGTATCAATTTCTTTGGTCAGGAACCGTGGATATGTATAAATTAAATAGGAAGTGACTCTACGGTCATTCCCATCACCAAAAGTTCTTGTCCGTAAATTTACCATTCGGATAGCCTCGTTATATTTAGTAGAACTCGTATCATATTCATAATTTGTCTTTTTCAGTAAAATACCGGACGCATTGTAATCCCTTTTATCCAATAACTTACCCCTCTCCAGGGCCTTACTGGTATTCGGGTCCAGATTCCATTGCAAATTTGCACTATAGATCCCCATCAGCGAAGAAGTATCCATGCTTTGCGGAGAATTGTGATTGGCAAATTTATAGATCGTAAAACTCCCATCGTTCAACTTTTCCGACACTTCACTATAGGTTATATGATTACCATCGGTAAAACTCATCGGCTCTATCGAGAAATCATACCAATACCAATAGGTCGTTGTTCCGGCCATACCTGTTAACTGGCCCTCATCCAGGTATTGCGGATAACCAGCTAAAATGCCGCTGGAAACGTTCCCTCCGCTATTGTAATTAAGGACATATTTGTATTCTTTGGTAGTTGCTGCATTGCCCAGAGCATCTGAATTTATGATCTTTCTAATTCGTAAGCCTCCACAGGGTACATTCGCATTCGTATCGGAAACAACAAAAGGGAATCGTTTGGCTATCTTAGCATACTCATGTGGTTCGTATTGCAGCGTAGTCGTTCCTCCCGTCGGATATTTTATGGAGGTAAGGATACCCGCCCGCATAAGGGTCAGATCTGAATTTCGGCTTGTGGTATAGGCAGGAATATCCCCTTTGACATAGTCGGCGATATTATTTCTGGGATTTAAAGCAAAGAAATTTCTGCCATTGTAATAGCCCCAATGATCCAACTGTTGAACATTATAAGCGGGAAGTGGTGTAGCATCATAAGTAAATTGATAGGAAGGCTTGGTAATCCCTGTGGAACCAATTTCTTTTATACTATCCAGCCTTAACCGGGAAGTCGGCTGTTCCTTGTAATAAAAGGCTATTTTTTTTAAAAACCCGGGATCTGTAGAATAAAAGGATATAGAATCTAATTTCATCCAGTGAATATCGTTCTCTATATCAACCGAGCTTTCGGAGCGGGTTAAGTCTTCATAAGTATCCGATGGTTTTAATAAGGCTTCATAGGAATAAAGCAATTCATTACTAATCGATCTCGAAAAAGCAATCGTTTGATTTGGCGCAATAATGGTCGTCAGGTACGAGGGGTTAATGATACTGCAATTTTTTTGATTGAGGGAAACAGCATCCTCGTCCTGTGCTACACCATTCTTGTAGTGATATCTCACCAGGTTGGAAGATACTGTTGCGTTTATCCCATCGCGCTCATAAATAAAGGTAATTTCCTGCCCTTTACTGGTGATGACCTTTGTTAAATTCCAGGATGAAGCAACGACATTCGCATGATAACCATCCCCAAATGGCGATTCTCCTGCATCCCTGGTGAATTCTATTGATTCCGGGGTTCCCCCGAATATATATTTACATCCGTCGGGTGTTGTGAGGGTGAACTTGTAAAATATCCGTTTAAGTATAATCGGCCCCCTGCCATAAGGGGAAGAAGCCAGACTAAAATCATCCTTTAATTCTTCCTGGACCTTTAAAGATATAGGGTCAGTAGATTTTACCTGCCATTTACCTTTATGATTATAAAAAAAGGAACCTGAATATTTTCCAAAATTGAATATGAACTCATCAGCAGAAGGATGGGCAAAATTTTGCATTGGGTTACTATAATTAAGCAGGGCAGTTGAATACCAATTGCTGGTGTCACCAAGGAAATAATTATAATAGTACCCATACTTTGTGCTCGGTATTTCAGGCGTAGTAAGGAATTCATCCATACCATCATTCATTTTCCGGGTAATAACCCCGCCGGCATTTAAATCCCATCCCAAGCCCGTCCATCCGGCATGTTGATCCGGTCTGATCCCACCGCCATGATAATTCAAGCTGATATCAAAATTGGCCTCATTAACCGAAAGGTTCCCGATCGGAATATTTATCTGGGCAAGACCATTAAACAGGGAGACAGGTATTTGTCCATAAATACCGAGAGAGGCAGCATTGGGAGAGGGGGGGAAAATAGTGGGTACATTCTGTGGATCAACCCCAACGGTCTGAGGAAAAACAATACCAGTATAAAAAAAGCAAAGCAGCAGGAAAATAGCTTTCATTACTTTGATCCGGATAGACATATACATGAAATTTATTATTAACACTTAAAAATTATAGCCGACGCGAAACAGAATAGCCTGAGTATTTGGTTTTTGGGAATAACTAAGATAATCCCAAAGCAGACTTAGCTTCGTCTTCTTAAACACCCGGCTTTTTACGGAAACAGTCTTACTAACGCCCAGCAACCCTGACCTTGTCCAATAATTCATTTCACGCAGTTGCCGGACGGAAGAAAAGGGAGTGGTTCGGTTGAATTCCAACCCTCCCGAAAGAAAGAAACTGCCTTTTACTTTTATATCCAGAAAGGATCTGACGGATAGACCGTTTCCTGTAAAGGCAATATGATTCCAACCATTGCCCAGGCCAATTTTTGTACTAAATCCCAATCCCGCAATATTTCCTCCACCGAGTTTATAACCAACTGATGCGCCCAGATCGGCTACCGTCGGGTAATATTGGTTATTTCGCGAAGTCTGGAAGTTTACGCCAAATTCCAGTCTTTTTAAGAAGGTTTTTGTTTTTTGATCATTCGGCTTAAAGTTTGGCATATCGATATCACCGCTCCCGCCACCCAATTTGTTTAATTTATCCTTGTAGCCATCCAATTGGCTTTGGGCGGATTGCAGATTACCCTGCAGAGCCGCCGCCCCTCCTGCGCCACCTGTTGCTACCTGGCTTTGGATAAGCTGATTTATCTGCGTGCGTGTCTGCAACCCAACCAAGGCCTGCGGGTCTCCATAATTACCAGGCAAATTGAATAATCCGGCGAGGGCTCCGTTCTCTTTCATAAATGTCTGAAAGGCCGGCAATTTATTCAGAAGAGACAGGGCTTTCTGCTCCATAGCGTCAGGAGAATTCAGGAGCTGTTTGTATTCCCTAACCTGCAGGGAATAGTATGTTAATTCACGCCCCATTCCCTGTACGTCCTTATTCAGGCTGGCAGGCAGATTATTAAACTTACTAAGACATTGCCCGATCCGTTCTTTGCGCTCCCTGATAAATTGTTTGATCTGGTCCGCATCCTGGAGCTTTGCCTGTAAGGCTTGCAACTCCCCGACTGAGTTTTGCAGCTGTACCAAGGCAGTTCCTTTCGATACAAGCAATTGCGGGTTCTTTTGCAGAAATGCCAGACTCCCTTTTAAAGAATCCGTATACGGTTGATATTCCCCGCCGTTTGACATCGAACGGCTGCCTGTATCCTGACGAAGTTTTCGGGCCAGATCCGCATATTCCAACTGCGAATTTGAAAATAAATTTTTAGCTGCCGTTGAGTCAATCTTGTATAATTTTTTTTGCATGCGGGCCTCACGTTTTGCCAAACGCGCCAGGTATTTTTCCGTCTGCCAGGTAAGTTGATCATTCAGGCCCGCAGTCTTATGATGAATCCTGTCCAATAACCGGAAAGGAAACCCCGTCAACTTTCCCGAAGCAGGTTCTTCACCAGATTGGCCATAGGACAGGCTTTGGCAGAATATCAGGCCCATAAAAAGGCCTATGGTTATTTTGTATAAAATAGTCATAGCATTACCAATACAAATTGTATCAGTTCAGTTAAATAAAATCAGGAAAAAATTAAAACAGAAGTGGAATTGGTGTCCGGTCGGACGAGGCGAAACAGGAAGTATGCGCCCGGCTATATAGCAAGCCGATTGCTCGTAAATTAGTTGATTTCATGGTCAGGTGTTTATTAATTAGGGGTAAAGAATACAGATAGGCTACGGTAGGGCGAATGTAGAAGTTTTATTTAAACTTCCAATTTTTTGAATCCTTTTCTCAAAACCTTTTCATCCGGCCTAAGGGTTTACTACTAAACACGAATACGTCTGGCGTATTTTAAAGCCCTTTCCCATGGCCGTTATTTGGGATAAATGAGTAGTTCCAACTCCAAAAAAAATAAGGCGTACCCCCTTCCCTCAGGAAAAAGATACACCCTTTGTCAATAGTCAATTAAACAAGGTAAAGGCTCTGCTTAGTCTGGCAAACCTAAGTATGTTATTAATCAATGGTAGCCCACATATAAAAACACCAAAACCATCCAATCGAACTAGTCCAAAAGCAACTATTTTTATAAATTGTTTATATTTTTTTGAGAACCGTTGCCGTAGAGGTCGGCCAACGGTCCCCAATCCGCTTCCGTGTATCGAATTTCCAGTTGGCATGCTGCCCTTTTGCATCTACATAATGAAGAAATACCTGGGTCCAACTGGTTCCGGGAAAAGCATCCCGTCCATGTATGATAGCACAGCCTTTATACAGCAAAAGATCCCCTTTATCCAGGCGAATCGGTATTTTCTTTCGTGTCCGTCCTACGCCTTTGATCAGGTATAGGGGCCAAAGGGCTTGGGCCTGGTAGTCAATGGGGATCGTCAGGCTATACTCACAGGCTTCCCTATCCTGGTGTGGTTTCAGGAGATCTCCTTTCTGGTAAATACGGGCATAGGAATAGGTAGGGAATAGTTTTTTGCCGCATTGTTTTTCTGCTATGGGCAGGCAATGGAGCAACAGGGCCTCTGTCAGGCTATCGCCATAACGGGCAAATTTGGAAATACCGTCGTTTTCCAGCTCCCCGATCCGGGATTGAAAGACAAGATAGTCCGCAACAATTTTTAAAAGATCCTTAGGTATGAGCTTCCGCAGGACCAGGTAACCTTTTTTCTCCCATTCCATAGTCGACATCATTTATAAATCCAACCATTCAGCGTAAACCGGCTATCCCTGAATTCCCGGGAGAGACATTTGACCTTGGCGACCTCATGTAAGGTGCCGCTATCAAAAAAGACGATCGAATTCTGAACAGGAACAATCGTCTTAAATGTCTTTTCAGGTTGGGATTCGACAGCACCCGTCTTTTGGGAGTCTGTTTTTTTCATTGCCTTCACCGGTTCATATAAACGCAACTCCCCACCGGTATAAGGCTTGGGCTCGCTGTAATAATAGAACACATAGGATATTTGTCGCCGTTTCTGCAACGGACTGCCATTATCCGTATGCGATTTAAAGAATTCGCCATCGTTGGTAGCGGTGATCTGGGCATCGATATGATCAACGGCAAATTCCTTTATCGTCAACTTCTCCAGGATCAGGGGCAGCTTCTTCAGGATCTTATTGGTGAACAAGGTCCGGAATTCTGCAGGAGCGGTAAGAACTTTTGATCGGCGAAAGCTGCGGTCTATCTGTCCATTCCCTGTTCCGGTTTTGTAGACTTTCGAGGGCAGTAATTCTTTTTCTTTTTGCAGGGTAAATGCAAACAAGGCCTCCAATTCCTTTGGGGAAAGGAAATTGGGCAAAACCAGGTAATTGGCTTTTTTAAACCGGCGGGAAGGCAGGCTTAGGGTAAAGTTGGCGACCAGGGTACCTCCTTCTACCGAAAAATTTGCGTGGTTGTTATTTTTCATATCGACCGTTTAAACCGACAGGTTAATAGACAAAAGTATTCTTAGCCCAGCTGCACCAGGTGAACGAACCAGCTGATCCCATCCGAAGATCCGTTATTGACCTGAACAAGGGTACAGTTCGCCTTTTCATAATAGGCTTGCCAGCCCTCATGGTCTCCGGGTGGAATACCCTGCCCGGTAAATAATTGAACCATATCATGTACCACCGTATGCTGGTATAGTGCACCTTCCGCTCTACGCGTATTCAAGACACCATAATAATCCTGCACGATCAAGGTCTTGCCTTTAAAAGAGGACCGCAACCTTTTGAGCAGGCGCAGAAGTCGTTTGTCGTCTTCAAAAAATTCGTTGAGGATATTGGAGGCAATCACCACATCGATAGACCGGAGTTCATCGGGATTCAGTAAACTACCAAAATCATGCACGTCTCCCCGGATCAATCGGGCCCGGTTAAACAATTTTTTCTTTCGGATACGGCCATTGGCGCCGGAGACAAGATGTTTGTTCTGGTCTATCCCAAATCCCCGGTGGCCGGGGTCTTTCTCACAGAACAATTCGATCAGTCGGCTGGGGCCACAACCCAGATCCAGGATATTCTTTGCCCCCAGGTCCGCGAGCAGACCCAGCATTTTTACCTGGTCATTGCCGGCATGCGCCTTTTCAAAGGCCCGGGAAAAGGACAGCGGATTTAGTTTGATCCGGGGTACCGATCCCGGAAGGGAGAATTTTCCATAGGCCCCTAAGAACTTATCGATAGGAAAGGCCAGATCGTTATAAGAACTATAAGCCGGGTTCAGTGCAAAGCCGTCTGTTCCGACTTTAAGAATGATATCTGTCCGGTCGGTCATGATCTGCAGCAGGGTACTATCCTGTCGGGACATTCGGGCAAAACTAACTGTCCTTTTTTTCTGGTCCGGATCCAAATACCCCTTTTTGTGCAGGTACAGTATCAAATGAGAAATATAATAGCCCTCTATCAGATCGAAAACATTTTTTTTTGTTGCGGCAGCAGTCGTTTGTTTCGGCATAAATTAACAAAATTCTTTGTCTGCCCGGGACAGAATTTTCTTTTCAATGGGTTTGATCAATCGTAATATTTCCTTATCGGGATAATAAGTCTCTACCCGGCATTTTCCCCGTTTGTCTTCTACTACCTGGACAAGGATATCCTCTCTTTTGCTGATTAAGCGGGCTGGGATCTTTTTCCCTTCCTCCAGTAATCGCAGGATCTGCGGACAGGGATGAATCTGTCGGATCAGGCTGAAACCCGGGTTTTGGTCTGAATTAGGTTTGGAGACAAAATTATCCTTACCCGCAGAGCCTTGGATGGCACTATTGCCATCCTCCCTAACTTTTGTATGGTATTCACTGGAAAATAATTGTCCTTTAAGATGATCAACTTCATAGCGCCAACGGGTGAGGGATACGATGATACTATCCTTCCCGAATTGCCGAACCAGGTATTGACCAAAAATTCCTATCGTGATCTTCCCGATATTCATCTTGGTTGCCCAGGCATAAACGGCATCATTCAGCTGATGCAGGGAACCATTATAAAAACTGAGCAGGTATTTACAAACCGTAGCTCCCAATGGACGAAGGGCGCCAAATAAAGAGGTGGTAAGAATGTATAATTCCCTCGGCAGGACAGCTTCATAATAATGATGGTTCATAAAGATGGCCGGGTTCTGTTGCATAATGGCCGGATCATCGTCTTCCAGGGTCGGGAAATTAAAATCGCTGATATAATTATCAAACCTCAGTTTGTCTTTATGCTCCAGGATCAGGGCTGTCCCTGGCTCCGGAGTCAGCAGATGCAATTGCAGATTGATGTCCGTAGGATAATGATAAGTATAACAGGAACCAAGCAGATCCAGGGTATCATCCAGGTCCTGTTTGGTTTCTTCCGGATAACCTGCGATAAAAGAAAGTGTGGGTCGGATCCCGAGTTCCAACGTATAACGAAGGGTATCGTGAAACAAGGAGAGATCCAGTTTCTTTTTGGATATCCGCTGCATGGTGGGAGAACCGGTTTCGATACCATAAAAGATGGCCTTACAACCAGCCTTTTTCATAACGGTCAACAAATCCTTGTTGACACAATCCATCCGGGCCGAACAGGTCCATTGGAATTTTTTGGACGCAATTTCCCGGCAGAACTCCCGGACCTTCGTTTCATTGACCGTGAACAGATCATGGCTAAGACCGAATTCCTTTATTCCGTAAGTCAAATGCAGGTGAGTCAATTCCCGGGAAAGGGTCGCGGCCGATTTTAACCGGTAACTGCGTCCAAAAAAGGAGGCGGTGGAACAAAAGGTACAGGAAAAAGGGCATCCCCTACCCGCTTCCACCCGCAACTTTTTTATATGTAGTTTTTCGATGGGATAGGCATGATAGGCCGGAAAAGGGAGCTGGCTAAGATCGTGGATCGTGCTTGCTCCGGAGGTGGAGATAATCCTTCCCTTCTCCCGGAAACTTATTCCCTCGATCCCATGGAGTTTGGTCATGTCTCTTTTCCCGGCATGTAGTCCTTCAGCTATAGCTTCTATGATCGGAATGATCTTTCCCTCCGCCTCATTTCTGACGATAATATCAAAATCCGGGAATTGCGCCATGATCTCGGCATGTAAGACAGTGGCATGTGGTCCCCCTAACAAAATGGGAATGTTCGGCCGTTCCTGCCGGACATAGTGTGCAATCTTCAGGGTGCAGATAAAATTGCAGCCCAGGGAAGTAAACCCTATAATATCGGGGACCATGTCCAATATCCGGCGGGCGATATTTCTGTATAGATCCCGGTCGATGGACAATTCGCCTTTGGCAATAGCCAGCTTGGGATCATAGAGACTGGCTCCATATCCTTCTTTTTCCAGGACGGCGATCAGCGAGATCAAACCCAAATGGGGCTGTAGTTCCATCTCGCGGATATTATTTTCCTGTTTTAACAATAAGTTATCTACCAGGAGTATTTCCATAAATAACTATTCAGCCAGTTTATCGGGTCTTCAGTCTATACTGCCAGCGCCCCTTTCCGATCGGGTCTTCACGGCTTTCTTTGCAAAAAAGATAAGATCCATATCAAAGAGCATCTGGAAATTGATCAGCAGGGTCGCTATCTCCTGTTTCTTTTCCAGTTTGGTCATGAGCGTCAGGACCGTATTTTTTCCATTTATTCCCAGCAGGGCCTGGACCAGGATCGGATCAGCCTCTAAAATGGTGGCATCCCGTTGACCATTTTCCAGCCAGTAACAATAGGTCCTCACTTTTGAATGGTACCTGGGATTCTTCCCGGTCTCTTTCATCAGGGAAATCTCCCGCGGATTAAAATGAAGATTGAGCAGGGTATAATTCCCAATGGGTTTAATAGGCAGATCGATATTGAACTCGAGACGTTTGCCCTTGGGCAGATCCTGAACATTATGCTGCTGTCTGAAACGCAGACTTTTTAAGGTGGACTCATGGTTCAGGGTATCGGCCATCAATTTGTACATCACGGCCGAACGTTTGCTCAGGTATTTGGTCAGGTAAAGGGTAAAGAGGCTTTCCTTTTCCAGGTTGGGCGCTTTTTTTAGTTTCAAACCCTGATGAAGGGTCAAATAACCGGAAAATACGGCCTGGTTCATCTTGAATTTGTCCAGCATCATAAAGGTGAGGGGATATTCGCCCAACATAAAATTATGCTGCACCCTACAGATAAAGGCACTGAATTTCCGGATGGAGGCATAGAGCGCTTTGTTCTTGCCAAGGAGACGACCGGCGGCGGTTTTATCATTTTGCAGATAGTCGAGGAATTTTGCATCTCCGATCGCTTTAGCTAAAACGGATTGGATGTATTTGTTGCTAATCAATGGAAAGGTATTAATATTTACTAATAGTGGTTTTTACTTTTGTCAGTTCTTCCTGCAGGACGGATAACGGGAAATTGGAATGCCAGTTGTATTCCAGGGTAATAGCCTGGGGCCGGGTATGCTTCAACAATATCTCCAGCAATTCGAAAATGATCGCCGGGGCTTTTTCCGCGTGGTTGTCCCAATGCGATTCCCCGTCGAAAGAGACGCCGGAGATATGCACTTCGACGACCCGGTCGAGGGGTAGCCTGGTCAATTCTTTTTTCGCATCGAAGGAAAAATTCTTGGATGAAATATACCAGTGCGTCAGATCGAGCAGCAGTTCGGTCTCCGAATTCCGGCAGATCGTGGAAAGGAACTCCGTTTGATTCATCGTACTGCCGGGCAGCGAAAAATACAGGGGAGAATTCTCCATGATAATGGGGATCTGGAAATATTCCTCATTGATCCGGGCATTGTTGATGATATTATCCACGGATTCCTTATTCATGACCGAGCTGACGGTATACCCTATATTATAGGGCTCTCCTTCAGCATAGGCCTCGTAATAATTATCATCGATCCGGTCACCGGTTATAAAGGCAATATGCTCCCCCAGCCAGGGTGTCCTGGTTTCTTTGATATAATGGGCCAACTGTGTTTTCGTCCGCTCGTCGGCAGCGGTATATCCTGCCAGCGATAAGCTGGCGCAATGCAATACCAGGGGCTTCTTATTCAGGGTATGAATAAGTTTGCCATCGAAGTTGAGGAGCTCAAACGGAACTTCGATGTAATCGAAGCCTTCCATCTGACTATCCTGCAACGCATCCAGGTAATGATTGTACGCTATGCCGACACGGATGTCCGCATTCCTGTTTACATCATGCATGAAAGACCAATTGTGAACTTTCGTTACTACTAATCGACTGGTCCGGGAGGGGTTCCGCCATCCGGTGGTTCATTGATGATAGACACACCCTTGAACTGGATCTTGATCACACCTGTTCTTTTCAGACATGAACTGGCTTGTGCGATGTCCCTCGCCGTGAACTTAATGGTTTTGGAGCCTAACTGGATCTGCAGTTTTCGGAGCAGGGTAGCTACGGCCGGAGTCGGTGCGATCACTCCTTTGGCCTTAGTAGCCGATTTTTTGACGGCGGCCTTCCTGGCAGGGGCCTTTTTGGTGGCGGCTTTTTTCACAGGAGCCTTTTTGACAGCCTTTTTTTTGCTTGCCATTGTTAAGATTTAATGATTAACGAATAGAGGAACTAAACAGGCGGCAGGTGTTGGTAGGATCATTAAATATACAAATTTTTATTAATAGACACCGCGGAAGAGCAGTTTTATACCTAATCGGGGTGGTTTAACGGTTTATTACGGGTTTACACTTAGGGAATGATTCACCATTTCCTTAAAATCGCTCCTGGTCAAATTGCTCTGATTATCTTTGCCCCATGCGTATCGATATATTGACCGTCCTTCCCGAGCTGCTGGAGAGCCCCTTTTCCCATAGTATCTTAAAGAGAGCAAAGGAAAAGGGATTGCTGGAGATCCGGACCCACCATTTACGGCAATGGGCGCTGAATGAATATGGACAAATCGATGACTACCAATATGGAGGTGGCGCCGGTATGGTGATGATGCCCGAGCCATTGGCCAATGCCATCGAATCGCTCTCGAAAGAAGTAAAATATGATGCTATTATCTATCTCACTCCGGATGGAGAGCGATTGAATCAATCGATCGCCAACCATCTCTCGATGTCTGAGAATCTGCTCCTTATCTGCGGTCATTATAAAGGGATCGATCAACGCATCAGGGACAAATATGTCACCCGGGAGATCTCTATCGGAGATTATGTCCTCAGCGGGGGAGAACTCGCCGCCGCCATTCTTGTAGATGCCATTGGAAGGTTACTCCCAGGCGTTCTGAATGACGAGACCTCTGCGTTATTTGACTCCTTCCAGGACAATCTGCTTGCTCCGCCGGTATATACAAGACCTGCCGATTGGCGGGGCGCTAAGGTGCCGGAGATCCTGCTGAGCGGGGATCCTAAGAAGATTGAGGATTGGCGGTATGAAGAATCGGTGAGGAGGACACAGGAGAGAAGGCCGGATTTGTTGGATGGGTGAACACTAATCTACCAGTTATACATAACCGCAATCATTATATACCCTGGTTATTCCTTTAAATACTCACTGAAAGGTACCGGCAGCCAAGTTTTTTGTGTTAAGTCGGGGTTTCCCTATATAAGGTTTTATAGTAAAGTATCTAATATCGACAAAAGTCAATATATGATTGCTGCTGATAGTACTACCTTTCCAGAACAGTCTCATTAATAAAAAACCACCTTATCCATGCAAAAAGAAATCTTTCACCGCCTTACGCGCATCGACTCCCTGATCCGGATCAAAGGAACGGGAACGCCCAATGAATTAGCCAATAAGATCGGTATGTCCGAAAGAAGCACGTATGAATACATACGGCTCATGAAAGACTTCGGCGCGCCGGTCCAATACTCCCGGCAACGAAAAAGTTATTATTATAAAGAAGGCGGACGATTCATGATCAGTTTCCTGTCTGATTGATTTCGGATCTGAAAAATAACCTACATTCTTTCCAACCATCCCTTCGAAAGGTGTAGTGGCGCGGTATTATATGCATTATATATTGATATTCTTGTTTGGGTAATTTTTAAACCTTAACTATCACGGCATTTCATAATTCATTTAAGATCTGGGTGTCAGGCGTGGCTATTTTCTCTGAGATATCAGAGCGGCATCTAACCTGACCGATGGAAAAAATTTCGACCTGGTCAGAATTGCCAATAAAGAATTAGCCCGAAGCAAAAGGGAGTCTTATTATACCCTGGATTTCTTGGATTCAATCTGCCGGCGCGACAGCCTGCAGATTGCCATTGTCCATGAACGATTAGACTGCCCCTATTTTATACAACGTTGAACAAGATAGCCACGTGGCAGATCCAGAACAATGTCACCTACAGTGATGCCATCGTTTCTTTTTATGCCATAAAACCTTCTGCGACTCCCGATCTGAAAACAAATATCCTCCCTATCGGCATCTGTTGCCTAAGGGCGTGGAGGTAAAATATTATTAAATCTTATTTAACGGGTAATGCGTCTTTTAGCGATAAAAAGTGATAGGGACGGTGCTGTCCCAGTTGATACCAAAACAGGGTATAGACGATCTCATCCTGCATATGCCGGGGAAAAGCTATCTTATCCCATCCTGAAACCCATAGGGAATAGGTGTTTTCATTAATGTCGTTTATCCCTATTCGGCTTTTTTACATTATTTTCAGTATTTCTAACTCCGTTTATCGTTCCTGATTTGTTTTCTTGATTCAAACGAATGATTGTTATCTCACAGTAAAGAAAGTGAAGGAGGAAGGAAAAAAATGAACACATTGGCCAATCATGGCATTAATTCACGATCGGATTTTGAGGTATTCAAAATGGTTTAAATGCACAATATAATAAATGTATAGATGGTAAATAAGCGACCGCCAAAAATATCGAGCGTAAGGGATTTTATAGGTATAATTGAGAAGGTAAAGGCAGACAATAAAAAAGCAGGTAACAATTCGGACTTACTATTTAGGGGCCAACCGGTCGACAGGCCATTGTTGCCAAAACTTGCGAGAATTAGAATGAAAGGTAATATTACCGCACTTGAAAAGATTATGCTTGGTGAATTTAGGCGCGGAGTTTTACCTTTGACTGAATTTAAGCCAGAAAATAATTGGGATCTACTCGCGCTGGCCCAACATCATGGATTGCCTACTAGACTCTTGGATTGGACCTATAGCGCTTTAGTCACACTGTGGTTTGCCGTGGAAAAACCGCCGATAAAAAATGAAACAGGAATCGTTGAAGACGGAGTCGTATGGATATTATCAGGTGTTGTTGATGATTTTAGAACAAATACGGGGGAAATCGATCCTTTCACAAATAAAATCACTGAAATTTTCAGATCGTCAGTGATTTCAAGGCGAATCTCTGCTCAAGCGGGAGTTTTTACAGTGCATAAAATAAACTCTACGGGGAAAATGGTCAAATTTGAAACAAATAAAAGTTTTAAGGATAAGTTAGTTAAGTGCATAATACCTTATTCGGGATTTCCAGCTATTAGAAAGCAACTGCACGTACTAGGAGTCAATAATTCAACCATTTTCCCGGATATTGACGGCTTTTGCAAACATCTGGAGTGGCGATTTTCATCGTATCAAGATGAGAAGTAAACTCCCTCGTTTGATATTTGTATGTGTATTGTATTTGTCGAAATTGTCAAGCAACTAAATTGGGTTTGATCAAGATGGAAAGAGGATTATTAATGTCAAAAATCAAGAGCAAGGATACGAAGCCTGAAATGATGGTTCGTAGCATTGTATGGAAGGCAAGTTTCCGATACAGGTTGCATTCGAAGAACTTACCGGGAACTCCTGACCTTGTTTTCAAACCTAAGAAAAAAATAATATTTGTAAATGGTTGCTTCTGGCACGGCCACATTTGTAGAACTGGCAAATTGCCAAAGACTAATACTGAATTCTGGGCTACGAAAATATCAAAAAATAAAAATAGAGATTTAGCCAACAAAAAAAAACTAAAGAAATTGGGATGGAAATGCTTAATTTTATGGGAATGTGAGCTTAAGAAGCCTAACACTATTAAAAAAATCTTGTTTTTTTTAAAGGATTGAAATTCTTATGTTTACCGTTAGACAATAATAGCCAAATAATTAGATAGCCCAGGTTTTCCATGTTTACTACAACTTCTAAAATCGATACAAAGGATAGCCGTTTGAGCTCCGCTACGGTTTCAGCCGTAAAAAAGGGTAAAAAGCCTGCTTTGGAGGCTGTCGTTGTAAGGATCGACCGAAAATCAGGTATGAAAGCCTTTGCGGCTTCCCGTAAAAGGCAGTTAACTTTAGAAAATATTTCATCGCAAACCTTCAAAGCGGTCGAAATATCGGAAACAGGTAGTCGGCCATGGAGCGTTTTCGGAGACCGGCCTGCATCCGAAGTCGATTGCGACTACACACATGTCAGTCTTTTTTCCGGGTGCGGCGGATTCGACCTTGGATTTCGCCAAGCGGGGTTTAAAACGATTCTGGCGAACGATATTGATCCCGATGCTTGTCTCACTTATAGGGCGAACTTAGGTGAAATAGTCGAAGGAGATCTTAGGAACGTAGAACTCCCCAAACTGAAAAGGCGACCGGACGTACTGACCGCGGGCTTTCCCTGTCAACCGTTCTCAAATGCGGGATCCAGGAAGGGACTCACCGACGACCGAGGCATGTTATATCAGACAGCCATCGACATCGTAAAACGGCTTAAGCCTCGTTCAGTCGTCTTCGAGAACGTACGTGGCATTTTATCTTTTATGGATGGCGAAAAATTGCTCATCGAGGGCATTTGCGAACAATTGAACGACCTGGGCTACGATGTCACGTTCAGCCTGGTCGACGCCTCCCACCATAACGTCCCGCAAAAACGGCTTAGAGTCGTCATCGTTGGAATCGAGCGTAGTAAAAAACATGGCGTTTTTTCCTTTCCCCCTTCTATCGAGAGAAAAGATCTGACGCTGCGGCACACGATATTGGACCTGCCGAAAGACGCCAAGAACCAGTCGGAGCTTATGCAGCTGAATCCCCAGGCAATCGCCATCGGCGATATGGTGCCCGAAGGGGGATCTTGGAAGAGCATTCCGTACGAGCGATTGCCTCCGAGGCTGCAGAAGATTTGGGATAATATCGAGCGGTATCGTTGGCCAAAATTCTATCGGCGTTTCCACAGGGACGAGATCGCCGGGACCATTACCGCCGCCTTTAAGCCGGAGAATGCCGGCGTATGGCATCCATTGGAGAAAAGAATATTTTCTGTCAGGGAAATCGCCAGGATCCAATCCTTTCCGGACTGGTTCGATTTCGAAGGACGGACCGTCAAATCGAAGTATAAGCAGATCGGCAACGCGGTTCCGCCCCGACTGGCTTACGAGATCGCGGGTCGCATATCGGAGGCCCTCCAAGGCAAGGACCTACGCGAGGACTTCTCCGACTACCTGAGCTTCGACCAATTCGTAAAGGCGGGCAAGCCCCTCCGCGCATGCGACAGGGACGTTGTTTTTTCGAAGGAAAAGAAAACGAAACGTAAATGATTGTAAATGCCAAAATACTTTTGCGCGGAACAGGTACTAACCTGTTTCAAACGCTTGAAGTCCAGCAAGTCGTCGGGGAAGACCGCGCTAGAACGTACCTCGGGGCTAATGTATTTCCTAGCATTCGAAGCCGTGTTGAAAAATACCGACGAGACCTATCTGGATTGCAATCCCGATAAGACCGATGGAATCCATGCCAGAAAAGCCATTGAATTTGAGTTTACCAAGCTTGTCCTACTTGGAAATGCAGATGGCCATCCATATCAGGTTTACGAACTGGGAAAAATCGCCAAAGACGGTACTATGCCGGAAAAAAGGATCTCTTCCAATTTTTTAACCGTCCCCTTAAAGAACGCCTCCAAACAAGCCGCCCCCTATTATTACCCCAAGCGGCCCGCCCCCCTGATGAACCTGGGACAGGCTGCATCGGGCGTCAAATGGGGGATCGTTCGTCACACGGACTGGGCGAAAAACTTACCTCGGTTCTTTTCCGAAATAACCGGATCCACCTTTTTTACGGACCTAGCGGTATTTGTCGTACGCGACATGCCGATTCCCGATTCGCACGCAAAAAATTGTATAGACGCATTAACTATATTACTTGGAAAAAAATTCTCAGCCGAGTTGTCCGAATTCTGGATAGATAAGATCAAGAAGGAGCATATATTGGCAAGACATCTAGCGAGTCCATTTTGCAATGCTTATGAACCCTTGGTAGATAAAATTCGAGTTTCCAGCGGTCTATCCCCGAAGACCGAGCTCGAAGAATTAAAAAATCGAATCGCCTATTTCGAAGGACTCTTACAGGCTAACGGAATTAGATATTAAACCTCAAATGAAAAACTAACGAATCATGAATGCACCTTCATTCTTACTCCCCAAACCCGCACCGGTCATGAAACAACGTCTCTACAACGGGCGCAAGCTCATGGTCTGGGAGGGGAAGGTAAATGTCTCTTCCATTCAAGGATGGGTGGACAACCCAAGGATCGAATTGGCGAAGAAAAAATTAAGATCCCGTATCGGCGAAAGAGACCTTACCCAAGACGAGATCTTCGATTTGATGAAGACCGATCCGGACGTCAAACTCGGCGACTTGCGTGATGACATACTCAAAAACGGTCTCCGGGAGCCTCTAACCCTGTCATTTAGCGGTACTCTCCTGGACGGCAATAGACGTTTCTTCGCATTAAAATACGCCTTAATGACGATGGGGGACACGTATCCAAACAAGCAGGATCTTCAAATGGTGGAGGCCTACGCCCTATCCGATACAGCCACCGAGGAGGACGAGCATTTCGTATTGGTCGAAGAGAATTTCTCGGCCTCCTTAAAATTGGAATGGCCGGATTATGTCAAGGCAACCAAGATAGTCGATGCAAGTCAAGAAGGCCTAACAGTCGATCAAATCTCCAAGAAATTCAGTTGGGCGAAGAGCAAGATTCGAGAGACCTTGAAGATACACGAAATCATTGAGGAATTCACCACTTTCGCCACCTCTCCCATCGACCTTGAAGACCCGAGCGGCGGAGGCTTAAATCTTTCCGAGAACGATGCGGAAAGAGTCGCCGCCAAAAATTATCAATATTTCAACGAGGCCCAAAAATCTTTCTTCGATCCTTTAAAGACGGACATCCAATTTAAGATCCAATTCTTCAAATGGGTCGACGAAGGTAAATTTTCCAGTTTTCCCGAGGTACGGGTTGCCTATAGCGCCTGGAAGAACCCCGAGGCCCTGGCAGCACTGATGCAGCCGGAACCGACTGCCGCCAAGGCTGCCAAAGCCATCATCGACTATAACATGCGCGTCTCCAGGTCCACGGAGGAGGCCGCAGGTCGAATCGAGACTTTCGTACGATTCCTCCATGACATGACCGCGAAGGAAATCAAGGCCCTTCCCCAGTCGTCAAGAGAAAAGCTGGAGGAGTCATTGGAAATGGTGATAAAAATGAGCAAAGCCGCAACGGCGGAATAATCGATGGAAATCTCGCTAGAAAACAACGAAGTGAATATTAAGGCCTCCGGCATGGAATTCTTACGCCTTAAGGCTGCCATATATAGACGCATAGGGTCGCTGGGAGTTACCGGTCGCGACACCATCAAGATTCCGGCTTCGGCTTTGTCGACCGTCCAAGATCTTTTGGACCCGAAGGCCCTCGGCTCCGAGCCGTTACGGAAATATATCGAGAAGTTCGAGATCCATGGCGTTGCAAGAGGAAAGGCCCACGAAATCTTGGAAAACGAAGACGTGGCGGCCCTACCGGAACGATGGCTAAAAGTCCTCGACCCCCCCCAAGCAACGGCGGTGGCGGCTATGACCCTGCCGGGGCTTCTCGGTCTCTGCCTCTTCGACGAGCAAGGCAGCGGAAAGACGGTGATGGCGCTGGCCTCCTTCGACCTACTTATGGAAAATAAGGCCGTCGACGCCATGATCGTCGTATGCCCCAAGAGCATGGTCAGCGAATGGAATAAGGATTTAGAAAGATTTCTTCCTGGAAAATATAAGATCGTGCAGGCCGAGGGAGACCGAAGGCTTAAATATGAAGCGGCACTAACGGATTTTCAGGTCCTGATCACCAACTACGAAGGCGTGGACGTCATGATGACTTCCCTTACGGGGATCGCAGCTCTGGTTCGCTATTTATTGGTCGTAGACGAATCCTATTATCTCAAGAATGGGGGCTCGGTTCGCTCGGTAAACGTATCGAAATTGCGAAGCTATTGCGAACGGTGTTTCGTGCTATGCGGTACGCCGGCGCCGAATTCAGCTCACGACCTCATACACCAATTCGATTTGGCCGATTTGGGATATACCTTCGGAGGATTCGTAAAATCTAAAGACCCCGCGGCGGATTGGGACTCCATATCGGAGCTCGTAGAAAATAAAGGGCTTTTCATTCGCCGCCTAAAGACGGAGATTCTGGATTATGTTCCTGAGAAGAATTTTCATGTCGTTCGAGTTCCGTTGGAAGGCCGACAGGCGCTGATGTACGAAAAGGCGAAGAGCGAATTGGCCCTGGAACTGAAGACACTGGACAACGAGACCTTTAAAAAGAGTCTGCTATCGTACTTCCAACGCCGCTCTGTTCTCCTGCAAATATGCAGTTACCCGAAAGCGATAGACCCCTCCTTGACAGAGACGCCAGTGAAATACAAGGTACTCGACGAACTCGTCGAACGATTGACTTCCTCGGGAAGAAAGGTCATCATATGGTCGTACTATAAAAAGAGCCTGGACGACTTAATGACGCGTTATGCTCGGTATAATCCGGTGAGAGTGGACGGATCCATTCCGTCGGTCCGGAGAAAGGAGGCGGTCCGATCCTTCCAGGAAGACCCATCTACGGTGCTTTTTATCGGAAACCCGGCCGCCGCGGGGGCGGGGATTACCTTGCACGCCTCATATGATGCGGCGTATATATCTTATTCCAACCAGGCTGCCCATTACCTGCAATCCCTAGACAGAATTCATAGACGCGGGCAAGAGTCGGACCATGTGAATTATTACCTCATCGCCTGCGAAGGAACGATAGAGGAGACGGAAATAGTCAGACTTCGGGAAAAGGAGATGAAACAGCATCACCTATTGCAGGACCGCGTCTCCTGGCCTACCTCGTTAGACGAAGCCTTAAAAGAATTATCGCCGGATGGATAAATATTTTGCCTGGATAATATCGACCGAGCTTTATTATGGCTTAAAAAAAGGCGGGATTTCCCCGGCCTACGTCATACCCGCGGAGATGATGCACGGCCATGAGGGATCCTTGGTTCGGTCAGGCGTCTGGGTGGTCGTTAGAGGACGACGAGACGAGGTGGCTGGATTCATAAAACCATGGAGGATCGAAAGATTTACTGATACCTATTATAAAGGAGATTATCTTTTACATGCGAATTTGACTTCCTCATTTAGGATCGGATCGCCGAATGCCGATGGCAGTCTTTTCTTTGCCGAGGCATTTAATTCTTTCCCCATGGGAATAAATGAGATCGACGCCGAATCGAAGCTGCGGATATTCGATTTCGTCCGTTCGAAAGTACAAAGAAAGTTTACGCCCCCGCCGACCTCCTCGATCAAGGACATTGTTTTGGAAAATGCCCCGAAGAGAAGAGCTTCATTAGCCAAAATTGCCATAAACCGCATCGTTCGAAATTATAGTCTCGATACGATATGGTGCACTGGATCAGTGAATAAACTCGGTCCATTCGCCAATTTCGCCCATGCATTAATAAGTGACCGCTTCGGTCCCTTGGTCGCCGCAGAATGCCTATCATATCTTCGAACCTATGATCCGCTAAATATTCTTTTAGAGACGAAGGATCGGACATCCGAACCCGAAAACCATTCGTCCGAAATCAGGCGAATAGTCGACACAGAGTTCACCGAGATAGATCCGGAATCAATCTATGCCAGAGAGTTCGTCGACTCCGATCATATCGTCGACCTGGAGGCCGCGCTAGCCAAGACGGAAACGGCTGAAAAATTCCACCAGGACATGTTACGGGACATTACAACCTATATGATATCCAGGGGAATCATTCCCTATGAAACCAGATCCGTCGATCTGATGATACGATGGGCCGGCCGAATAAATATCTACGAAATCAAAAGCACGAACGAGGTTAATTTATTCGCCCAATCGGCGAAAGGCTCTTTTCAACTAGCCTATTATTGCGAGGCGATGAAAGACGATTATGACAGCTTGAATCCGGTCCTGATCATTAGAAAGACCCATGACGAAGGCTCGGAGAAAATGTGCATAAACGTTTTGAGGAAATTGGGTATCGCATGTTTGATATATGACCCTTCCTGTGAGTGGCCTAACAGAATTGCAGGTTTGTTTGAGGATAGACAGTAATGGACAAACATTTCAAATCCAATTCCCAATTTGGAATTAAGTCCTGCCTGGTGACCCTGTTGATATTCCTGGTGGGCATCCTATTCCGGCATTTAAATATTTGCTCCGGGTATCGGCTTTTTACAACGGCCGCGCCGACGGGCTGGAGATCTGTTTGCTAAAGCAGGAAAAAAACTTGAAGGACATGCCTGATCTGAAAGATATGATGACCACCCTATCGCCTGATAGTTTTGACATCAGCGATCTCCCGGAGAGCTCGGTACTCCAGTCCGTGAGCGGCCTCGCAAAAGGGAAATGAGTTGAATATTTAACAATGAACTTTTCACTGATTATTATGGAACACCAAAGTCTTGCACAATTTACCCGCATTACCTTGTGTCTAGACGGGGAATATGTTTGGGCCCTTTAGATAATAACATACATCTCCCGTCGCATGAAGGGTACAGGAAGTGAACAATCCTATATTGCAGGTTTGAAAGTTGGGGTTCGCAGCCACGCGGGTATAGGTGAATCGCTGTACTTTAGGTGCGCGGTTTACCTTTGTAGCCGCCACACCGGCAATGGCCAATATGGCTGTCGTTACCCCTAAAAATAATCTATATGGTTTCGTAAATTAGCGCGCTTTTTACATTCAAAAAGCAATAAAAAAATTTGGCCACTTTTATTACTCTTTTTCTTCCTTCCTAAACACAAAATTTAACACCGGCAGAGGAAAAGCAGGAAATCGATTTACCAGCCATAGAAAATTGGCTCGGGTAAAACAAAAGGCTAGCCCTTTTAATATTTTTCGGAACAATAGGAAAAGCATTTTTTGGATGAGATTCTACCCTGCCATTATATCTTTCTTTGAAATCTAAAAATGTCTACTGGGGGTTATATTTTACTAATTTTACACAAGGCACGCCAGCTCCTCCTTCTGTGTAAATAGCATGCCTATGAGATCCCTGACGATAAAAACATGTCAACCCAATTGACTCTGAGGCACATCTAGTGAACACGGCAATAGGGCAGGTTTGAATTGGAGAAACTACTTTTGTACAGGTAAATGATTTCTTCAATGGATTTCGATATGCCTTTGTGGCAGCGATACCTGCAATCGCTAATAAAGTGGTAGTAATTCCTAAAAATACTCTTGAACGTTTCATAAATCTGCTGCTTTTAGATTCAAAAGCAATAAAACTTTGATTAACAAAAATTAAAAAAATGATGAAATAAAATTGATTAATCACCAGGAAATGGATCTGATACAATATACAACGGATAAACACTCCTAAACAAGTCTATCACTATAAAAAAAACGACTTTTTTTATTATCGTATTTATAAGAATCTTATAAGTGATTGGAACTATCGCAACGTGTTAATTATAAGATATTCAATATAATATTTTTGTTCTTTGACATCTAGACTTTCATTGTTTCCACCTCGGTGATAAATATGAATTCCCGAATTATCTTTGAATTCTGCAATTTAGGTGCAGGAAACTATTGTATTTTAAGGTTATGCATTTTTGTAAAATTGAAATAAGAAAGGCCGCCATATGAAACCTATTTTTCTTTTAGCATTTTTTGCAATCCTTGGTTTTTATTCCCACTCTCAAAATATATCTGGAACCAATGAGAAACAGGAAATTGATTTACCCGCCATAGAAAATTGGCCGGAAGTCGGCGGCGTGAATAGGATCAGCCCTGATGGCAACTATTTACTTTACTCTATCCATAACCAGCCGACCGGTAAATCTACGCTCATTGCCCAATCGATAGACAACTTCTGGAAGCGGGAATTCATTGGATGGCAAAATGGCGAGATCAGCGAAGATAGCCGCTGGGCTGTCCTGAAGAAAGGGGATAGCCTTTGCCTGTTATCCCTGGGAAAGGATACAATGGCTTATCTTTCCCATATTGGCCAATTTGAATTATTTATAAAAAACAAGGATTCCTGGCTGGCTTATATAAAGAATACGGAAGAGAAGGAATTGATTCTACGCGATCTGCATAGTGGCCAGGAGAATACATTTACAGGGGTAACCGGTTTTCAATTAGATACTCAAAAAAAAGCCCTGATCTGGCAATCACAAAAAGTCACTAGTCTTGCGTCTTTATTTTCCCTCCATTACCTTAACCTGATGACCAGTCAGGAACAACTGATAGTACAAGATGCGCCAATGCCTGTCTCCAATTATGTGTTTAATGACCCAGGTGGGGATTTATTGTATATTAAGATAGAACCTAGCGAAACAGATACGCTGTATTCTCTGCATTGGTATGAAGCCAGTAATAATAAAGAGAAACTGATCTGGAAGGACAGGCTGGTTCCGGGTGCTTATGTATTTGATCAGACAGGGGATCAGCTTGCCTTTTTTTCCGGAGATACACTCTGGTACTACAAAAAGGGAATGGAGAAAATGCTGCCTCTTTCCACAAACTATTCGCCAGGAATAGACAAAGATCTTAAACTGAATACACAGGAAACCTTATTGTTCAGCAAGGATGGTAATCAATTATTTTTTTACCTGGTGGAAAAGCCGACGGCCATGCCTCCTAGATCTGACGATATGGTTAAGGTGGACGTCTGGAATTACCGGGATAAAGAACTGCAATCCGTCCAATTGATGTCTGCAGCATCGACCCGGTCTTCTTTTGCTGCAGTCTTGGCTATCAATGCCCCCAAGGTGAGACGGATGGAAGAAAAAGGAGAAAAACTTTGGGATTCCTTCTGGGAGGTGAATCATTATGCGCTACTTTTCCCAGGGGAACGGAATATTCGTGAATGGTGGCAGACCGGAAGCCAACCATCCTTTACCTTATTATCGCTGACGGATGGTTCCCGGAAATCGTTGCAGATCGATACCCGATATATTAGCCCTGTATTGTTGATATCTCCGCACGATGACTACGTCATCTATTATGACCCGGCTGCGGATGCGTATTGCAGCTACCAAATTAACAAAGGGATCATCCGGCAACTGACCAAAGGAAGCGGTGTTTCCTGGAAAAGAGAACAATACCGGTATTATAATACACCTAACCCATATTTTGGGGTTGACCCCCGACCGGCAGGAATTGCCGGTTGGGTTGATGGAGACAACAGTTTGCTCGTCTATGAAAGTTACGATATCTGGAAACTGGATCCTTCAGGCACCAAAGCTCCAGTAAATGTAACTAACGGCTACGGACGAAAACACCATATAAAGTTCGAATTTTTCCCCATTAGTCCATATAGCAACCAGTTATCCAGCCGTGAATCCTGGATTCTGGGGGCATTCAATGAAGACAACAAACAACAAGGTTTCTACCGAATAATTCCGGAGAAAAAGGGAGACCCGGAGTTGTTAATAATGAGCCCTTATTCCATTGGTCACCCGGAGAAAGCAAGAGATGTCCAGGTATGGGTCACTCAACGAACCTGTTTTTCCGATGCCCCTAACCTCTATGAGACAAAGGATTTTAAAACCTATACGCGGTTGAGTAATAATCAACCCCAAAAAGACTATAACTGGTATACAACGGAATTGGTGAATTGGCAACTGCCGGACGGAGATACCTGCCAGGGCCTCCTTTTCAAACCGGGTAATTTTGATCCGAAGAAAAAATACCCTCTATTATTTAATTACTACGAGACTTCCTCCCAAGGAGCTTTTGCTTACTTTCCTCCTGCGTTGGCCGCTTCCTGCAATATTAATGTGCCCTATTTTGTGAGCAGGGGCTACCTGGTCTTTATGCCTGATATTCATTACCGGATCGGGTATCCCGGGGAAAGCGCACTTAATTCCGTCGTCTCTGCAGCGAAAATCTTATCCCAACGTCCTTATGTAGATTCCACCAAAATGGGACTAGCCGGTCATAGCTGGGGCGGTTATGAAACGAATTATATCATCACACATAGTCATCTCTTTGTTGCAGCAGCGGAAGGGGCAGGGCCCTCTGATTTTATCGGAGATTA
Organism: Flavitalea flava; assembly: GCF_054461575.1. NCBI lineage: Bacteria > Pseudomonadati > Bacteroidota > Chitinophagia > Chitinophagales > Chitinophagaceae > Flavitalea > Flavitalea flava. The sequence continues at coordinate 15,831 of NZ_JBTLQH010000048.1, read as the reverse complement.
TAATGGAATTGATGGAGTAAATGGAATCGGATTCAGCAAACAATGGGTCTATGAGGTGGCTCAATCCAGGATGGGCTGTACGCTTTGGCAAAACCCGAAACTGTACTGGGAGAATTCCCCGATAATAAAGGCGAACCAGGTAACTACCCCATTATTGATCCTTCATAATAAAGGAGACAAGGCAGTACCCTGGGCCCAGGGTGTTGAGTTATTCACGGCGCTCCGCCGATTAGGCCGTCGGGCTTGGATGTTGCAATATGATGGAGAAGACCATTCCTTATTCCAGGAAAAGAATATAAAAGATTATACGATCCGGCTAACACAATTCTTTGATCATTACCTGAAAGGTGTTTCTGCTCCTTTGTGGATGACTGAGGGAATACCTGCATCAAAGAAATAGTATTATCCTTATCTCTTCCTTAAGTATGCATCCACATGACTCTGTTGGTAGAAGTAATAGGAATTCAGATAGGTATATTGATCCGATCGCAGGCTATCCTTCCCATCCGGAAATCTTATCTCAGCATCGTTCGGAACTCCTGGTTTTATCTGACCTAATTCGAACTTTTTTTCCGGATCAAGCATATAACAGCGCATCAGGATACATTCGCAGATATATTCACTAAAATAATCAGGGGTGTACCCGATGGTTTGGATATGCTCCATATCATGACCGATCTTTCTGAATAGGTTATCTGCAAAATAAACCACAGGCCGGGTCTCCTGATGATAGGACCGGTAAGTGGCGAATAACAACACGGTTAACAGGACCATCCAGCAAAGCAGCAATTGTTCCTTCCATTTAAAGAAAAGTGCCAGGGCCTTTAGTCGATCGAGCCCTCTTTTGGCATAAGGTAAAAGCAGGGATAATAAAAACCCTGCCGAGAGACAGATTGGAACGATCAGGTAACCATGCACCCTTTCGGCCGTTTCCACCCGGTGAAGAAAAAAAATAAGGATCGGTGAGATTAACATAACGCCGGTCATCCAGCCGCCAAAGGCATTTTTGTCCTTTTTGCCTCCAGCATAAAAAGCAGCCAGTATCAGGGGAATGATGGCAAGCAGTGGAAGGTAAAATCCCCGGGCCAGGTATGTCCATGTCCGCTCAAAAAGAGGATAGGCAGCGGAGAACGCCGCTCTCAGGGATAAATGGGGTGCACCGGTAGGGTCACTGATCTTCGACAACCCGTTACAAAGAACGATGGGAAGATATAATAAAAGGATACAAATAATGATCAGGCAATTGTCCAGGACAAATCTAATGAGTACTTGCCATCGTCGGGTATACAGGTAATAAGAAGACACGGCAAGCCCCATTCCGAAAAGTATAAACAGACAGGAAGGGATCGTGTATACAGCAGCAAGCATGGAAAAAAAATAAAGAGCCCGGTATTTTCTACTGCCAGGATCGGCGACTAAATTATCAGCTGCGTAGAACAGCAAAATTGTAAAACAATACATGAAGGTATACCCCCTGGCCATGATCGCATAAAAAATGACAGGATAGGAGACAGTGTACAGGGTAGTAATGACCAGGGATATAGCATCGGAAAAGTAACGCCGGGATAGTTTAAAAAAATAATACTCAGCCATAAAATAAAAAAGGAAACTGGGGATCCGGGTGGTTATCGCTGGAGAAAGGGGTAAATGGGCAAAAAGGGTGGCCATATGACTATAGAGAATATGATTATTGGGAAAAGGATAAAAGGTGGCCGTTTGTAAGAAACTCCGCGAAGAAAAACAGAAATAACTCATCATCTCGTCATATTCAAAGGGAATATTCAGCAGAAAAAACAAAAGGAAAATCGCCTGGATCAAAAAAAGGAGTCCCATCGACCATTTGATGAAGGGTTTCCATGCTTTGACATAACCGAAATTTTGGATGATAGAATTGGTTAACCCTCTTAGTATACGATGAACAAAAATTGATAAACGGGTCTTCCCGGCCGTCATCAGGTCATGTATCCAGAATAAGAGCAAACCCAATAGAAACACAAGCTCGAATTTGACAACGGAATAGATCACCTGGAGGATGGCATTATTGGCCAGGGACTCGTATTCTTCTTTGGAAAAAGGATGGTGTATATTGGTAAAGTAAGGGTCGGTTTGGAGGAGGGGTATATATTCTTTTGTCCGTTCCGTGGAAAGGAGAAAATTCAGCAGGAAGGAATAATAGTCCGAAGCCGTATAGGCATAGACAGCGGCAAAAGAAAAAAGAACGCTAAAGGCAACGAAAAGATATTTTATCGTCACAAAAAGTTTTTGCGCTGCCATGTGCAGTTAATTTTATCGGCTTTTATTAATGGTAATGGGAAAGCCTATAAATATAAATTGTTCCACTGCAGCAAAAATGCAGAAAGGGTGTACCCCATTTCCTACAGGAAAGTGATACACCCAGCGGTTAGTAATCAATGGTAGAGGCCAGGGTACTTACCCCCTGGTAATACGTTTTATTCTTAGCACGGTAAAGGAATAGGGTTTAAAGGCATAATCGAAGGAATCCTTCACGCCCCTGAGTGTTTCTGTTTTTGGAGCTATTTTTTCCGGGGCAGCAAAAGAATTTTCTTGTTTGCCCGACTCGGCGGATAAAATAATCGCCGTTCCGTCAGCAGCCAGCGGACCGGCATTTTTCAGATCGATATGCGTACGGAAGATAGTCGGCTCGCTATTGATCACTTTGATGATGATCTCATTGGTCTTGTTATCATAGCCCGCAATGGAATATTGCCAGAGGGGCACGCCTTCGGCATGGGTAGCCTGATCATTTACTTCACTGCTGATGGTCGTCTTCAGGTTGATATCCGGTTTGTTGCCCCCTAACATTTTCTGAACATAATAGGAAGTCCGCCCGTAAACGGTATCGGTATTAAAGATGATCATATTCACCGGCCAGGTATTATCGTCTTTATGTTGTAATAAGGGCGCATAGGAACACATTTTGACCAGGTCGGCATTTCGTTCCATCCCCATCGCAAACACCGCTTCACTTAACGCTCCTTCCATATCACCCAGCCCGATGTTCTGATTGGCTGAATATTCTCCTACGTACATTTTATAATTGGGACGCGGCTGTACGGAATCGAATAAATTATGGTTCCTGAAAAAAAAGTCCGGCGTATCATACCAATGCGGGTCGATCATCTCCATGGTCCTGCCGGGCGCGGAATAGGCTTCTGCCTCTTCGATGCCATAATCGGAAATGATTACCAGTTGGGGATATTTGGCCTTGATAGCTTTGTAGAACTGATCATACCGTTCATTGTACATTTCAAAACGGTTCTCGTTACCCACTTCGATATACTTTAGCGGAAATGGTGAGGGATGTCCTGCTGCTGCTCTTTTTGCCCCCCAGGTTGTGCCCACGTCTCCGAGCGCATATTCGATAGCATCCAGGGCGTCCTGTATGAATTTGGGCACATCCTCCTTCGGGCAATAGTCCCCGTTCCGATACAGACAGGAAAGACCGACATTACAAACAAACATACCGGCAGCGCCTATGTCCTCGCAATACTGTAGAAATTCGTGATACCCAAAACCATAGGAATTCCGGTAACCCCACAAATCGAAATTTCCGGGACGGGAGGCTGGGTCCCCCAGGGTCTCTTTCCATTTGAACCGGTTTTCCAGGGTAAGCCCTTCTACGATACAACCGCCGGGCCAACGGATAAATCCGGGTTTCAAGTTGGCCAATAATGTAGCCATATCCCGGCGAAGACCATTCGGCCGGTTATTAAAGCTATTGGCAGGCATAACTGATACAAAATCTACCCATACCGTGCCTTGCCCATCGAAGCTCAGGGCGAATTTACCGTTTGATACGGTCTGGCTGGGTTTTAATTGACAGTTGTATTCCTGCCAGGTATTTTTCTTTTTTACCGGGAAAGATTGTTCGCCGACCACCTTGCCATCGGCATCTAACATCCGCGCAATGATATTGCCCTTATAGTCACCTTTAGCCTTGACCAGGATGCGAATATTGTAGGGTTCGTTTTTTAAAAAATGAATCCCGTAGGGAGCCAACTCTATGGGCGGGTTAAACACATTATACCGGTAAGGTTGTCCCTGGGTATCGTAGTGCTGACCGGAGAATCCACTGTTCAGCAGGCTGACTTCGTTCTGTTTGTCCCCTTTCCCAATGGTAAGCTGAAGGTTATGCGGCGAGGTGGGAAATAAGGGATCCAGGGCGGTCTGAGTGACGGCAGCCCCGGCATTTCCGGATAAGCGCAAAGTCCATCCCTGGAGCTGGCTGGTATCGAATTTTATCTTAAAATCCGAATAGCCTCCCGTTTTGGGAGAACGCTGCGGAACATAGTTGAGCGAATGCGGGGCAACCATAAACCCGTCCTTATAGGTAGTCGTGGGTACCAGGATATTGTCCTCAAAACTCCGGTTCCGAAGCAACTCACCGTAAAGGCCGCCTTCGCCGGCATGGCCGATTTCCTCAAAAAAGACCCCATACATCGTTGGCGAGATCTCCGCCCCCTTCCGGGCAAAATCAACGGAAATATTTTTATCGATAGATTGAGCCTGACCGGCCAAATAACAAATAAGGATAGCCAGTGCCAGCGGGAATTTTTTCATAACAGATAAAAGCTTAAGGATGAATAACAGAACCGTGCTTTTAAGGAATTTACATAAAATTTTGACCTTGAAACAGGTTATTGCCAATCATAAAACACTTAAGTCACCAAAAAGAACTAGTCCGGGGAGAACTATTTTTCAGATTTGTTGCCTTTATAATTACGTTTATCCCCCGTTCCCAAAATAGGTTTCCTTATTTTTTTGCAGATACTGTCTGACCTCATCGATAAAATTACGAACTACACTGGCTTTAACGATCAATGTGCTCCCGGGTTTAGGGATAATGACCGAAATGGGTTTACCCGTAGAGGGTTCTATATAGTTCTTACCGTTTACCTTAAGGAAAAATTCCTGGTTTTCCATCAATTCTCCATGAACAATCCCTGCCAGTCTGATCGAATCCAAATCATTTTTAGGATTGGTAAATACTGGTCCCCCACTATTGCCGTGAGAAGCATCAGAATTAATCATCAGGTAATTATCCAATACAGAAGGGTTATTAGTTTGTGCCATCCAGGTAATAGAACCATGCAGGTTGGTGCATTGTGAATAGCCTGCTTGGTTCAAAAATTTCTCCATGTTCTGCGGATACCCGGGAATAAATACGGACATCCCAACTTCCGGATCGACGATCAGATTAAGGGGGAAAGTAAATAATTTATTGGATTGGTAGTACATTTTGGCGACCGGATCGAAATCAATATGCAATAAGATACAACCCAGATCGACTCCCGTATCTTTTGCCGTAAAGTAATTTTTCTTGAAATTTAGTTCCAAAGGAGTAAGTATTCCAAAATAATCCGTGGTCTTTAAACTATCCGCCCAGGCCGGACGGATTAAAAAGGATTTTTTAGTATTGACAAAATCGTCGATGATATGTCTGGCCGTAATAATACATACGACCTGGCAGGTGTCAATTAAAAAATAGGTAATCAGGCCAGTGCCGTGTTCCTCAAATTTGTTTGTCTGTAGGAAGCCAATCTGAACGACAAATTTGTTCTTGGTGTCCGCAAAAAGGTTAGGCTGCCCATGTATCTGTAAAAGATAGGGCACCAGTAAGACTAACAGGATTAGTTTTCTGCGCATAATAAGGATTTAGGTTATAAAATGAATTATCTACCAAATAAATAATTCTTCTACATAGAAACACTTATACCCAAAAAAAGTACTAGTCATATGCGATATTTTTTTTCTATATGGTGAAAATTAATTTTTTCGGCCTTTTGCTTGCAATCCTATCGCAGGGAGGGAGGGTATATTTATTCCCTTAATCTCCGTTATCATGACTACCGCCAAATGGACCACGCAGGACAGCCTGGTATTAATAATATCCCTGGGAGTCTTATTACTACCGATCATTTATATCGAAACGTCTGTCCTGCAGGCCACAAAAGGCATTTTTTCCTATCCTCAGGACGATACTTTTATCCATATGGCCATTGCGAAGAACCTGGCCTTTCATGGAGTCTGGGGAATCTCCCCGCATGAATTCGCCTCAGCCTCCTCCTCTCCCCTGGAAACCGTTTTGCTGGCAGGGGCCTTCAAAATAGCGGGGGCCCAATTGGCCTTACCCTTTATCCTCAACCTGATAACGGCTATTATCTTATTGGTTGCCATCCAGTTATGGCTGAGGCAACAGGAAGTCAGCATAATCGGGCAGGCCTGTATTCTGCTGGCTACGACCATTTTTACCCCCCTTTCTGTTATGGTGATCACCGGGATGGAACATACCATGCATTGTCTGTTCACATTTTTGTTCATTTATACCTTTGCCGGATGGTTGGGCAAACAGGTTCGTTCGGGTGAGAAAATTGGAAAATTACCATGGACGATCTATTTGTATGCGGCGCTGTTAATAGCCACCCGTTATGAAGGGGTATTTACGGTCATGATTGCCTGCCTCTTATTACTATATTACCGGAAGTTGTTTCTTTCCCTTCAATTGGGTTTTATCGGGCTGCTGCCGATATTGATCTTCGGTATTATTTCGGTTTCTAAAGGAAGTTATTTTATCCCGAATTCTGTACTATTAAAGTCAGGGGCTCCCCCCCTTACCTTCGATGGACTTGTCCTCTTTTTTACAGAAGATCTTTTCAACAACTTTACCTATACCAGCTTTGGCATCAATACGGCGATGGTGCAACGACTACTACTCCTGCTCCTCTTTTTTTATTTGTTTTTTATCGATCAGATCAAACAAGCGAAAACCTATATGTCCATACTCGTCCTGGTAATAGGTTCCTTATTCTTTCATATCGCGCTGGCCGCAACCAGGCAATATCCCCGGTATGAAGCCTATTTAGTGACCAGCGCCATTCCTGTTCTAGGCGCACTAATAGATCGTTATGGGAAAGAAGTTTTCACCAAAAAAATGGGAGCCGCCGCCTGGGGGACGGCTTTATTGGTATTGCTCTTAGCTCTGCCGCTGCCATACCGGACCAAGGAAGCCTTCCGGGTAGAAGAGCAGGCTTGTGTCAATATCTATGAGCAGCAATACCAGATGGGCCGGTTCCTGAACCGGTATTATAATACTACTCCAGTTGCCTTTAACGATATAGGCGCGGTCTCCTATCTAACCGAAGGAAAGAACCTGGATATGATCGGCCTGGGAAATATCGCCGTAGCCAGGGCCAGGAAAGAATATTATTGGGGACCGGATTTTCTGGATAGCCTGGCCAGATCAGAAAAAGTAAAAATAGCGATCGTATATGATAAATGGTTTCCACCAGACTTATTACGACGCTGGCATAAATGCGGGATCTGGCAAATCCAGAATAACGTCATGTGCGCCAATGACCAGGTATCCTTTTTTGCCCTGGATTCGCTGGAAATTCCCCGTTTAAAAGAACATTTACGACAATTTCAGCCCTCTTTACCGGAAACCGTAGGTGTTCAATATTACTGAACAGGAACTATAAGATTACTTTGATTTTCCCTTACTTATAATGTGATATACGGCGGATAACATCCAGTAACGACCAATCACTTGTGCGGTACTTTCATTGATCGTATTGTTAATATTAGTCCGGGTAATACCTTTATTCTGTCCCAGGATATCCGGCATTATCCAGTCCAAATCCAACCGGTGCTGGAAGAGTTCTTTATGCAGTCCAATCACCCAATAGGCAACGGAATTGTTTTTATCAAAATTGTCCAACTTTTGCCGCCAGGAATAGTCAAAATTGGAGTGAATTCTAAATCCGGGAAAAGGATAAAGGACTACAGAAACAGAATGATTTTGCGTCCAAAAACTCGTGAGGGCTGCTGTATTTACGGAACTTTTCAGATCAGTATAGGTAAAATTCGATCTAACCATGAAAGTATACTTTTCTGCTACATATTTTGTAAGAGAAATACTTGCCGCGGTATTATAATTATCATTTCTGCTTAAGTATTGGTTGAGATAATTCAGGCTATGGCTATATAACAAGTTGGTGTTAAAAGCAAGATCCCAATCGATGGGTTTTAATTTTTTATTGATCGAGAAATTAACGCTAGCATTTTTTGAACCATTTACATTTACAGCCTGGCTGATCTGTTGGCCCAGACTGTCAGTAATAGTCTTTGTGCTAATATCATTGCTGGTAAAACTATATGTCCCTCCAAGAGTCCATACAAAAGGTTTCAGATCGGTAAACCCAAATGCAAAATTCTGGGTAAAGCTGGATCGCAGACCGGGATTACCTATCACAATATGGAGCTGATCATTATTATTTTGTACCGGCTGCAATTGTGTAATCGATGGCTGCTGGGTACTGCTGCTATACCCAAAAGAAAAATTTCGGTAATTATCTATATTATACCGGGCATCGATACGGGGGGCAATGTTTACATACTGATACCTAAAAACGGTATCTTTCAACAAATCTGCCTGACGATAGGAAAAATGAAGTAAATCTGCTCCAATGGTATAACTGATTTTTTTTCCATCGCTCTGCAGATTGAGTGTCAGCCGTTGGGTAGTAAGATTAGTTTGGTAATTATTACTCAGGCTATCTATATAATCCTGGTATTTTCCATCCCCTTTATTATAGGTATTCATCAATGATCCGCTTTTGTTAAAAGACAAACCATAACTGGCGGCCAGGACTGTAGCATTCCAAAGCGGTTCGATATAATACATATTCGCGTTAACAATCAGTCCATTTGTCTTAAACACCTTCCGCTGATCAGTCGTATCAGCCTTCAGCAAAGTTCCATTTGGTCGATAGAAATTATTGACAGATTTAATGAAGCCATTGGTGGTATTGTCATCTGTGGCCATTCCTGCCAATATAGAAAAATTCCGCCTTTTTTCTTTAGCGCCATGTATCGACCACATGACACTCCCATTAAAATTTTGGTTCTGTACGGCAGATTCAATATTCCTTTGACTACTATTGATCAGGGTATCGTTAAATGCACTGCGGCCAGTGGAACTTAGTCGATTATTCCCTTTCATGGTTCCTGCTCCAAAAGCAAAATGAAAGGCGGAGATGGAATCCGGAGTATAATCATACTCTCCGGAGAAGGCATGCTGATGTTGCCGGTTGATCGAACTGTTCTTTTGCGCTTGAGTATAAATGGAATCCGGAAGGACCTGCCGGGAAATATTAGAAGAAAAGGGGTTGGTGTTTATTTGGCCAAAATGATAATTCGCTACTAAATGATCTTCCAACCCATTCCATTTATCGGCATAATGAATTCCTCCGGCAATAGCATTAGGAATTCCTGCTCCCGCCGATGCACCGAATGCATCTCCACCACCTCCACCCAACGAAAGACCTGCGCCCATCTCTCCCACGTTTCCACCAAAACCAGTAGCTCCGTTATTTGCCACCAAACCCAAGACCCCCAATTGCCGTCGCCCTTTGAAAGCTCCCAGGATCCCGTTAATATTATAATAACCCTGCGGAGAAGTTCCGGCACCAACCTTGGAAAAAAAGCCTTGTTTACTATTATCTTTTAAGGTAAGATTTATAGTCTTCGTCGTCTGGCCATCATTCACCCCGGTAAATTCCGCTTGCCGGCTCTTTTTATCCAGAATCTGGACCTTTGCAATCATGTCTGCGTTAAAATTACGCGTTACAACAGTAGGATCACCGCCAAAAAAATCTTCCCCATCCAATAATAATCGCTGAATTTTTTTCCCATTTACCGTGATACCGCCGTCTGGATCAATCTGGACCCCTGGTAATCGAGCCAGCATTTCTTCCACATTAGCATTGATATGTAATTTCAGGTTTGATACATTATACTCTAAAGTATCACCCCTCAAATGTGGCGTGGCCGTTCTTGGAGTAACAATCACCATCGTCAGGGTATCATATTTATGGAAGCTTGAATCTGTCTGTATTTTTTTCGGAAGTGTATCTTTGAAGCCAACTTTAGCAATAGGAATCTGACTATACCCATATGATATTCCTAAAAGAAATGCAAAGATCGCAAAAAATAAAATGGCGCAAATTTCCCTTCCTTCATAGATTCTAAATTTAGGCACCTGCTTAAGATTGTAAATAGAGGAAAGGTATCAATTTTCCCTGCATGTTACATGCAGGGAGAAAACCTAAATTTACATGATCACGCCTAAAATTTAAATTGTCTAGTTGGTATGCCTTTCTTAGGAGCAAATAAACCTTATTTTTTGATTAAACAATTTTATTATGAGCATAAGGATTGCCGGCATCGTTCAATTCAGACCGATTGAATTAAAAGCAATTGATCAGTCCATCACATATGTGCAAGATCATTTTATGAAAGATTTTACTTCTACTGATTTAGCTGAAATATTTTCATTACCTATTAGAAAACTTCAGCAAGGAATTAAAAAAAAAACAGGCATGGGTTTGCACGACTATCTTATTAAAGTTCGAATGGAAAATGCAAAACTATTGCTCTCTGATTTTGACCTTTCCGTAAAAGAAATTGCAAATAAGATTGGGTACAAGACCCCAAGTCATTTTGGAGATTATTTTAAAAAAACACAAGGTTTAACGCCATCTCAATACAGATCAAAACTTGTAAACCCAAAGAATCTATTATAATACTTAGCAAAAGTTTTTATAAGAAAACTGAAATGCATTAATCTTTTCCGGAAAGTCAATCCGTGTAAAGCTTTTCTTGGACGAGACAGACGAGACATGATACTAAAAGGTATTACTCTGTCCAGTGTACGGAAGATAAAGTGATACAAATTTAGACGGGCTTTAGAATTCTACGTACATTGTTGCAAGTTATATATTTGATTATATTATACTTTTAACTGTTTCCCGTGCATTAATATAATTGAGGTGTGAAGCCTCTCCTCACTTTTGGTTTACCACAAGCGCAGAAAAAGATTAAGCCTCTGGAAACTGATATGAACGGGGCTTTCTCGATAAGCTTGCGAATGAATGGTCGGTTACAGAATGAGCAAATTTTCATTTTTTTAAGTTATGGAAATCTGCCCATTTCTCTGATTTATAAAGTCCGATTTATGAGGAGGAGGTCAATATCAGCGATGCCTTTAAAAGCGATAAGCCTTCATAGCCTTCACCGATATTGTATCCTTCGCAGGAATGAATAAACGTCAACAGAAATTAGAAAGACGATGAAACTACAAGATCAACTGAAAAATTACAGAAGCAATTGCTTCCATAATGTCAATCGCCTAATTGTTACATTTCTAAAGTCATTCCATGAAAGCACTTTTTTATCATTTTTTTTGAACGGGACATTTTATATCTTTATTATCATGGCTCATTTCTCGACAAATCTAATTCAAGACCATCGACTATCCCTTTTTGAGACGCAGGTATTCCTTCAGTCATCCATTTAGGAGCAGGCAGGTTTTTCAAATAGTGATCAAAAAATTGGGTTAGCCGAATCGTATAATCTATAATATTCCCTGCTTGGGTTAAATTATGTTCTTCATTATCGTATTGCAGCATCCAGACTCTCTTTCCTAATCGACGAAGTGCTGTAAACATCTCTACGCCTTGTGACCAAGGTACAGACTTATCATTTTTATTATGAACAATCAATAATGGAGTCGTAACTTGATCTGCGTTAAATATTGGAGAATTTTCGATAAAAAGGTCTGGCTTTTGCCAAAGTGTTCCTCCTATTCTGGATTGTCCCACCTCATAAAGTGATTGGTGGCATGGGCCAATTCCGTTTAATCCATTGATTCCATTATAATCGCTAATAAAATCAGATGGTCCAGCACCTTCTGATGCCGCCTCAAATAGATGGCTATGAGTAACCAAATAATTCGTCTCATAGCCGCCCCAACTATGACCAGCTAAGCCCATCCTTTTTAAATCAACATACGAACGCTTCGATAGTTCTTGAACAACAGAAATGAGGGAATTAAGCACGCTTTCTCCAGGATGGCCCATCCTGAAATGTATGTCCGGCATGAATACTAAGTATTCTTTACTTACAAAGTATGGAATATTAATGTTACTTGCATATGCAAATTTTGGCTCAAAATAAGTAAATGCACCATCAGAGGAGCTCTGATAATAATTAAATAAAAGAGGATATTTTTTACTTGAATCCAAATTCTCCGGTTTGAAAAGAAGGCCTTGGCAATTTTCTCCATTCGACAGCTTCCAATTTACTAGCTCAGTAGTATACCAATTAAACTCCTTATGAGGTTGAATATTGCTTAGCCGGGTAAACCTTTTAAAATCATTAGTAGCATAAAGATTTGGGGCATTATTAAAACTGCCTCGAGTTAAAATCCAAGTATCAGAATTGGTCGCTTTTAGCAAATCAATGTTAGAATAAGGTCCCATCGATAAAGGTTCAGAGCTTTGGTTCCGGTCAAAATCTGAGGGAATCCGAAAATATCCTGAGTGTTTAGTGTCTTCATTAAATGCATTGAAAATTAATGAAGTTTCATTAAATACATCTCTATCCTCAAACCGACAAATTGAGTTAATTTCAAGTACTACATGATTTTTGCGCCCATACCCGTGAGTAATATTTACCGGGTTTTTAACTCCTGAAGGATCAATCTTCCAAAGGTCATAACTATCATAAACCAGCAAAGAAGTATCTCCTTCTGTCCAACCAGCAATTCCACGAGGTCGAGGATCCTTTTCAAAAAAAGGGTTTGGGGTATTAAAATACTGATAAAACTGCGTTCTACGCCAAGAAAGCCCCAATTTTTTTGTCAGATGTCTGGTAATTCCTTGCGAAATCTGATAACTGCAATAACCATCTTCAAAAGGGTCATAATACAAAACATAGTCATCTTTTGGAGATAATTCCAAGACAGGGTCAAAGTATCCAATTTCAATTTTTAAAGGTGTCCGGGACCCGTCCTTTAATGAAAAAAGGAAAGAACTGGTATCCTTCTTCCCTTTTTGCCAAAAATTTTCAATTGTAGCTGAATTTGATTCTGGCAAAAGGATTAAATGGTTTTTTGCATTCCAAAGGGGGGAACTAGATCGCTCCCCTTCTTGCTCAATACGTATTACCTTTGAGTCGACAATATTCGCAGCTGCCGCAAATGATTTAAAAGAAACACCGTCGGATCCTAATTGTACAGATTGAAGTTCCTTATCTCGATAATGCCAAACATCTACCTTAATTGAATTTGGAGAGGGCAGAGGCAATACTTTCTCTCTCTCAACTATATAAAACATTATTATCTTTCCAGTCTGATTAAATGTTACAGGGCCATCGGGATTAATTTTAAAACCTTCACTTATTCCTGCAGTTGAATTTGTTATAAGAGGTTTCATTTTTACCATCCCTTTTTTAAAATACCAAATTGTATCGCGAGTATAAAAAGTGATTTGTTGTCCGCTCTTGTCCCATGTGCAATTTCCGGGAGCTCGTTTATTCTCCCATATTATCTGATCCAAATTAGTACCTGACTCATACAAATGCAGAAAATAAAGAGTGTCCTTATCTGTCTGACTAATACAACTATATAACAAAGAATTTCCACGTTGATTGAATCCCATGTTATTAAACGGAATCGCTGCGTTTTGGCAAATTATTTTCTTTTGGTCATTTACTAGGTTCATAAAATGAAAATCATACAAAAAACCAATATCGTTCTTTTTGCATGATCTCCAGGTAAGATATTTTTTTTGGTCATCAAGTTGAAAGTCAATTACATCATGAAAACTTTCATTTTTACCACTACCTAATTCCCTAATAACCAAATCCCGATCTCCATTATTTCGCATATAAGCAACACAAGACCTATTATTCTTCATAATACTTACATACTGTCCAATTTTAGTAAGCCATGCTATATCATTATTACCAAGGGACAAAAGTCCAAGACTGTCCCCTTCTTTCAAAATTGCCCACTGGCTATCATCAGAAAATTCATCACTTTCGACTCCAACAAATTCTTTTGTCCATGAATTATTAACGGCCTGGGCAATAACGGTAGACCCTCCAATAGGTTGATTTATAATAGTGTACAATATATATTCTCCATTGGGACTTATTCTAATTGAATTTGCCAATTTTGGCCAATTCTTTATAGCAGAGAAATTTATGGCAGGTTTATTTTTAACATTTAATAGACCTTGAGAAAATAATTGTGTAGAATTAAACAACAATGCAATAATTACCCATTTTTTTTTCATATACTAAACATTTTAAAATAGAAAACCGACATATAAACCTCGTCACTCAAAAAGTTATCTTACTAACCATTTTTATTTAATTCCGAAACAAATCTTTCATTCTTGAGGCAGAAATGGTTTCCAAATTAGGGGATTTCAAATTTAAATACCAATAATGGAAAATGGGTTGTTAATTCTTTATAATTGCATATTAAGAATAGTTTTCCCCCATACATAAACACTTAAGATTCCATTTGGAACTAGTCAAATTCAATATAATTTTAAAAAAGATTATCTTTCTTTATTTGTTTGTTTGGATAAAAGCCTGAAAGTATTATTAATAAGGAAACACAACTTACAGAAAATCAACCCTTTAATAGTTTAATAATTTTTATTGATTTATTTCCCCACTTATTTGTCGGTGCCTTCAAAATCCCGAAATCTCTACTTTAGGGTTCTCCGAAAAAGGGGGTGCCTTTATACTTTAATAACCTATTGTAAGCTTCCCTTAAAACTGGGCCACGATCAATTAGAGTTTTCCGACCTTTCAAGTATTTTATCCACTAAACGGCGCCCTTCAATTTTGGAAGGATTTTCGTTCGCCGTTTGTGGATAAAGCTTCGGTTCCTTTGCTCGGCTTTGGTAATACTGTTCAGCATATTTGACCGGAGAAAGATATCCCAGCGATTTATGCGGTCGTTCAATATTGTAGTCCAGCTGCCATTCTTCGGCCATCATCCTTACCTCGGTAAGGCTGTAGAACAGGTAGGCATTCAGTAGTCCCCTTCGCATGGTGCCGTTTTTCCGCTCGATAAATGCATTCTGCGTTGGTTTTCCCGGCTGGATATAGACCAACCTGATTCCGTTAGCGTCGCACCATTGCTGGAGCAGATGACTGATAAATTCCGGCCCATTATCTGTACGGATACAGGCTGGCTTGCCGCGACGTGCTATGATCCTTTCCAATACCCGGATAACTCGCCGCGCGGGTAGAGAGGTATCTACCTCAATGGCTAATGATTCCCGGTTAAAATCATCTATAACGTTCAATACCCGGAACTTTCTACCGTCGACCAGGGCATCACTCATGAAGTCCATACTCCAGACCTCATTCGGACCCTCCGGGATGAATAGGGCTTCCCGGATCCGGGCCGGCAGGCGCCTTTTGGGTCTTCTCCGGATATTAAGTCTCATCTGTATATAAACCCGGTATAGCCGCTTGTGATTCCACATAAACCCTTTATTCCTTAATCGATGATAGGATTGCCAAAACCCAATGTCAACGTGCTTGTCCGTTAAGGCTGTCAGCGCCTCCTGGACCGGTGCGTCGTCTTTGGGGATGGCCTTATACTCGTAGGTGCTTCTGGGGATAGCTACGATCTTACACGCCTTGCGAACACTCAGTTGTTCCTGGTCAACCAGGTAACCAACTGCTTCCCGTTTCTCCGAAGGCGTTATAGCTTTTTTTCGATCAGGTTTTTCATCGCCCGGTTCTCAATGCTCAGCTCGGCATACATCTTCTTCAGTTCGGCATGTTCCGCCTCCAAATCCTTTAGCCGCTTGACATCGGACGCTTCCATGCCTCCGTACTTCGACTTCCAATTATAAAAGGTGGCTTGTAGTCGGTAAATAGAAGTGCAGAGTTTTTCGTAACGAGGAGTACAATGGTTTCGGTAACAACCAGTACATAGAT
>NZ_JBTLQH010000047.1:0-50194 GCF_054461575.1 Flavitalea flava | reverse complement strand
GCACCAATATGGCCCAGGCTGCCTCCGAGGTCACTTCTTATACCAACAGGGCACAGGCCATTTTTCCGCAAGGGTCTCAACCTCCTTTTATTTTGCGTTTCGATGCTTCGACCCTTCCCGTAGGACAATTGGTGTTAAGTAGCCCCACCCGTAGCAATAATGAATTACAGGATCTGGCCAATATTTATGTGAGAGCACAGTTTAGCGCGGTTCCCGGCCTGGTATCTCCGGCACCCTTCGGTGGAAACTCCCGTACGGTGGTCATCAAGGCCGATCCGGAATTGCTCCGTTCCCATAACCTTACACCCGATCAATTGGTGGAAGCTCTCCGGGTAAATAACCAGGCGACCCCGGCCGGAAACGTACGTATAGGTAACCTGAATTATTTAACACCTTCCAATACGACCATTAATACGGTAAAGGATTTTGAGAACATTCCTATTTATGCGAATAATGTTCAGAATATTTATCTCAGGGACGTGGCTACGGTGGAAGACGCCGCTGATATCACCTCTGGTTATGCATTGATCAATGGCAAACGCTCCGTTTACCTGCCCATTACCAAATCCGCAGCAGCCTCTACCTGGGAAGTGGTTCAAAATCTGAAGAAGGCCATCCCCAAGTTCCAGGCGCAATTACCTGAGGATGTTAAACTGTCTTACGAGTTCGACCAGTCGGTCTATGTCATTAATGCCGTCAAGAATCTGCTGACAGAAGGAGCCATCGGCGCCATCCTCACCGGTCTGATGGTGCTGTTATTCCTGGGCGATGTCCGCGGAGCATTCATCGTGATCCTTACGATTCCGATCTGTGTGATCTCAGGAATTCTTTTTCTGAACCTTTTTCATCAGACGATCAATATCATGACCCTGAGCGGGCTGTCTCTTGCTATTGGGATTTTAGTGGACGAATCAACTGTGACGATCGAGAATATCCACCAACATCTGTCGATGGGCAAGCCGAAGGCCCTTGCTATCTGGGATGCCTGCCGGGAAATCGCATTTTCGAAGCTGCTTATTCTGCTTTGTATCCTGGCAGTGTTCGCTCCGGCTTTTACCATGAGCGGTATTCCGGGTTCACTTTTTTTGCCACTTGCGCTGGCTATTGCTTTTTCCATGATCATTTCTTACCTGATGGCACAGACCTTCGTTCCCATCATGGCAAACTGGCTCATGAAAGGGCATCACAAAAAAGGAGCAGCAGGAAAAGAAGAGACCGATGAAGAAGAATTCAAACATTCGGGTCTTTCGGCTGCCGATGAAAAAGACCCCTGGGCAGAGAAACATCGCCTGGCGGAACAGGCAGGAACCGGAAAGGATGGAAAGATCACCGGTTTTTATAAATTCCGGACCCGTTTTCTTCGGTTTATGGAAAGGCTTTTTCCTTTCCGTAAGCCGATAGCTATTGCTTATATCCTGCTGGGATTGGGTGGCGCCTTGCTGCTCATCAACAGCATCGGACGGGATGTATTGCCACATTCCAATGCGGGACAATTCCAGGTCCGTATCCGGGCTGCCGATGGCACACGTATTGAAAGGTCGGAAGAATACATGCTCAGGACCCTGAAGATCCTCGACACGATGGTAGGTAAGGAGAATATCGGGGTCACTTCTGCGATGGTGGGTATGCATGGCTCTCAATTCTCGACCAATCCCATTTACCTTTTTATGGCGGGCCCGCAGGAAAGCGTGCTGCAGGTTAGTCTTAAAGAGGATTATAAAGTAAATATTGATAACCTGAAAGATGAATTCAGGGATAAAATAAAGGCAGCGATGCCTGAACTGAAGGTTTCGTTCGAGCCAATCGAACTGACGGATAAGATATTGAGCCAGGGTTCTCCTACTCCTATTGAAGTCAAACTCTCCGGCAAGAATAAAAAACTAAACGAGGAGTATGCTATCAAGGTAATTGATAAATTAAAGGAGATTCCCTATCTGCGGGACGTTCAGCTCGGTCAGGCCGTTCATTATCCGGCTATTAATATCGATATCGACCGTATTCGTGCCGCGCAGTTGGGTACGAATGTTTCGGCCATAAGCCGATCCCTGCTTGCCGCCACTTCCTCCTCCCGGTTCACCGAAAAAAGTGTTTGGATCGATCATAAATCGAATCTTTCCTATAACGTACAGGTGCAGGTTCCTGAAAATAAAATGACCAGCATCCATGATATCGGAGAAACTTCCATCGTGCCCAATGCACCCCGGCCTCTTTTAAGCGATGTGGCTTCCCTTTCCGTGGATTCGATTTATGGAGAGAATGATAATATCGGGGCCACTCCAGTACTTTCCGTTACGGCCAATTTATATAAAAAGGACCTTGGCAGCGCTGCCAAAGATGTCAATAAGGCAATTGCCACCCTGGGAAAACTCCCCCGTGGTCTCACCGTGGAGACCCGTGGACAGGTCCAGGTATTGGCAGATACCCTGGACAGTTTGCAGATTGGTTTGCTGACGGCCATCATTGTGATCTTTTTAATGCTGGCCGCAAACTTCCAGTCTTTCAAGGTCTCACTGGTCACGTTATGTACTGTTCCCGCCGTATTACTGGGTTCATTAGCCTTGCTTATGCTGACGGGATCCACCTTAAATCTTCAATCGTATATGGGGATGATCATGTCGGTTGGGGTATCTATTTCCAATTCCGTCCTGTTGGTTACCAATGCCGAGCATTTGCGGATGCATTCCGGCAATGCGTTGGAAGCCGCCAGAGAATCGGTCGCCGTTCGTATGCGGCCTATCCTGATGACCAGTGTGGCCATGGTGGTAGGCATGCTTCCCATGGCATCCGGTTTTGGAGAAGGAGGAGATCAGGCCGCACCTCTCGGAAGAGCGGTGATCGGGGGATTGATCGCTTCCACTTTTGCCGCTTTATTTATTCTACCCCTTATATTCGCCTGGGTACAGGGAAAGACTTCGACACAGTCAGTCAGCCTGGATCCTTCCGATAAAGAGAGCAAACATTATATACCATCTTTGTATGAGCAAAATTAGAAATAAAAAATTGGCCCTGACCGGTCCTCTTTTCACCATAATCCTGGCAACCAGCCTTTTTACCGGCTGCGGTTCTTCCGATGGAGAGGGGAATGAAAAAAAAGATAAAAAGAAAGGAGAGAAGGAACAAGGTCCGGCTCCAGTTGCAGCCCATGCGGAAACGTTTGACCTGGAAAAAGGCAGATTGTCAACCACTTTGTTTGTGCCGGGCGAGCTGATTGCTTTTCAACAGGTAGATCTTTATGCCAAAGAGAATAGTTTTGTCAGGAAATTATATGCGGATGTAGGGTCCGAAGTCCGGGAAGGCCAGTTACTGGTAAGTCTGGAAGCGCCTGAACTGACCTCAGCCTTATCCGGGGCGGAATCGAAATTAAAATCCCAGGAAGCGATCTATATTGCCAGCAAGTCCAATTATGACCGTTTGTTGGAGACCAGTAAGACTCCGGGAACGATCTCTCAGAACGATCTGGAACAGGCAAGCGCCCGTCAGAAATCGGATTTTGCTCAATGGGAAGCTGCCCGTTCAGCGTACAAGACAGTTGCGGAGACGCTCAAATATCTGGAAGTGAAGGCTCCGTTTAACGGTGTGATCTCGGCACGTAATGTAAACCCCGGGGCTTATGTCGGACCCTCGGGAAAAGGATCCGAATTACCCTTGTTCACGTTACAGGAGCAAAAACATTTACGCCTGGTCGTATCCATCCCCGAAGCGTATACGGGCTACCTGAAATCCGGAGACGAGGTGAAATTCGTTGTAAAAGCATTGCCCAATGAAATCTTTCATGCGAAGATCAAACGACTGGCCGGAGCACTGGATAGCCGTCTGCGTGCAGAGCGAGTAGAGATGGACGTTATTAATGAAGATAAGAAACTCCTGCCCGGCATGGTGGCGGAGGTTAATATGCCCCTCCCTGCCAGAGACAGCACATTTGTAGTGCCGGGCTCTTCCGTCGTTAATTCAACCGAAAGGGTATTTGTGATAAGGGTAGTGGATGGTAAGGCTCAATGGGTGGATATAAAAAAAGGACGCGATCAGAATGGGAAGACAGAGATTTATGGAAATGCCTTGAAAGAAGGGGATAAACTGATAAAAACGGCAAGTGAAGAAAGGAGGGATGGATCGCCAGTTGCCAACTAAAGCCAGGAACGACGGAAATAATTATTAAGCCCCGATGGAATGATCGGGGCTTTGACAGCTATTTGCGCTTAAATCAGATTATTTTTTACTTCTATTATAAAATCAACTGAAACTTCGGCAAAATCAGCAATCTCCTGCAGGGAATGATTTGATTTCTGTAAAAGGTTTTTGACCAGGGAAACCTTCATTTGTTCACGACCCTGTTCTAATCCTTCTTCTTTTGCTAATTGTAATACTAATTCTTTAATACCCATAGTCCTCTTTTTATTGGTGATTACCTCAATTTCCTCTTCAAATTTAATGAATAACTCATTTCTTTCAAAATCTACATAAGATTTCAAAAATGTCAATATTTGTTCTATTTTATCCATTGAAAACCCTTTTTTCAATAGTCGTTTCACTAGGGCGACAGATAATTTTAACAAATCTTCAGGTTCCTTTTCGCCCTTTTGTAAGGAGATCAGAACGGTTAAAATAACTATGGCAAATGGGTTGTCGCTATTTTCCAGTTCCACTTCGTTTTGCCCCTTGATCTTATACGTTTTGAAACGGAAAATATTGGATGTGTCTAAGGATTTGTATTCGTAGGTATCTGGATGATAGTTTCTGTCGTTATCTGAAAAAATAGCCAGAGAGGCCACTTCTTTTTTTAAATGATCCAGGATCCGGTAGAAGTAGGTAAACATGCGGCGGCTAAAATATTTATCCCTATAGCCTTGTACTTCAATATGTATTAACAACCATTCTTCGACTCCATCCTTCTTATAAAGTTTTACGAGTTTGTCAACGAACTTCGGATGTTCGATTTTATTTCCAGGGTAAAGTTGTTCCAGTTCCTTATCAAGGAATTCAGGGTTCCGTTCCATATCAAAAATCTCATCCGCGCGGGGAAAAAAGAACCGGAGGAAATCCGCAAACAGATCTTCTATTATTCCCTTCCACAACAAGTCTCTCGTTTTAAGTTTCATATAGCTAAGCTATATTTTGAATTACCTTTTTATGAAAAATGGACTTGTATTTTATGCATTGTTTTATCACAGGTTTATGCACGAACTTATTAACTGCTTATACCTGGGTTTTTGCACAAGAATATGCACAAGGATAAGTACAGACTTATTCAAAGTTTATTAACAGGGCTATGCACTGGTTTATTCACATGATTATCCGAATGAAATTCCAAAGGATTTTAGGATACAGGCGCCCAATAATTTCCCGAGAGGATGATCATATCGATTAATTTGATCGAGTTGTCATAATAATCGTAATCCCTTAACCGGAAACCGACCATATAATCCCATACTTTATTCAGCCAGGCCTGATTTTCTTTGCCTGCCATAGCTGAGACGGCAAAAGGTCCGATAAAACATATTGCTTCGTAATAACGGTTCTTAAGGTCTTCCCCGGCAAGACTATAGCCCGCCGAAATATTATCCGGATTATCTTTTGTCGTCAGACGGACCCAGCGGTTTATCTTTTTTATGATCTCCAACGCTCTCTGATCTCCGTTAAGGATATAATCCGTTGCAATCCGCCAGGGAACCCGGCAGGCATTATAATTATAGGAACCGTCATAACGGGACTCCAGGTAGTGTGGGCGGGCTGGCAAGGCATTGATTACAGGATGAGAGGCCGGAGCCATTTTTATATGGCTGATAAAATCCGGGAACAGACCTGCTTCCGGACTATAGGTTTCCTGCAGATAGGTGAATAGTTTATAATTATTGTCAACCACTTTATTCCAATCCGGGATATTTGTTTCGGCTTTTGCAATAGTATTGGTACTTTTCCCACGAGCATCTTCCGTCTTTTTTTGGGCCGCCGCCTTAAAGGCCCGGAAATGGGCCGGCATAAAATCGGAGGAGCGCATATCAAAATAATCTTTGCTGTCATGCTCCACGGAATTACTAAGCAGTACCGAATATGTTTTCGGATTGATCTCCTGTTGCCAGATAGCCGACAGGGCGCGTCTTCCTTCATCAAGGTAATGAACCGGTCCCTGATTCCCCCATTGGGTATTGGCCATTAATAAGGAATAGGCTATATCCATATCCCCGTCCGTGGCAGAGCTGCCATCGACATTTTTGCAATCCTTTTTTTGTGCCCAGGCCATCAGGTAGGGGTCGGCTTTGCTGGGATGAGCCCGGTAATAACGGTAAAGGCCATCATAGATACCACGGGCCGAATCATCGTAACCTGCCATCAGGGCAACGATCAGCATACCATAGCCCTGACCTTCCGATACGCACTGTTTATGTTTGTCCGGGCCTTCGAACCAGATATAATACTGGCCTCGGGTACAGGCTTTCCGTAGATAACGTTTTTTCCAGGCTTTATAAAAAGTACGGACACTGTCATCCATTTGCTTGTGAGTGACATGGTTGGGGAGGATAACTCCCGTGGTGTAGGTGGTATGTTGCGGGAATGGTTTTGATGGAGGGCCTGAGAATGGCTCAGATGATGCTCCTGGTGATATCCATGGTTCTGCCCGGACGGATAACTGACAGACGGGAAACACCTGCAACGCAGGCAGGATCATTATAAAGAAGAACAGATATTGATTTTTCCGGAATGACATAGGGTGATTTTGGCAAAGTTAGGGATTGTATCGAAATGAGGCGTCTTAACATTTTTTAAAGGAATTATTAACATGTATGGGGCAACAGAACGAATCCGCCTTGTCTCTTTTAAAATGATAAGAATGCATACAGCATTTTGAAAGGTACCGCTGGTTCAAATAAAAACATAAATATGATCCGTTCAGTTTATTTACTCGCTTTTAGCATTCTGGTTATCGGCTTTTTTGCCGGGTCTTCCTGCAGCAAACCGGGCCTGTCCAACACCCAATTCGGGAATTGGATCCAGGCTGCCCCAATTGGTAATTTTCCACGGAGCAATGCAGTTTCGTTTGTAATCGGAGATACTGCCTATGTGGGTCTTGGATATAACGAAACGGTTCCCGGTAACCACCGGCTAAAGGATTTCTGGTCCTTCAGCGCTACGACAGGCTGGACACAATTACCCGACTATCCTGGTGTTCCCCGCAGTAATGCCGTGGGGTTCAGTCTTGACGGCTATGGTTATGCGGGTACGGGATATGATGGCACCTTTCAGGTTTACGCTGATTTCTATCAATACGATCCGGCTTTACAAAAATGGAGTCTCAAAGCTCCATTACCGGGGGGTGGCCGGTATGATGCCGTTGGTTTTGGTCTGCAGGGGAAAGGCTATGTGGGAACAGGCTTTAATAATTTTTGGTTGAACGATTTTTACCAGTATGATCCCGGGAAAGACAAGTGGGAAAAGACGCCCGGAACTTCCGGCAACCTTTCCAAACGCAGAGCTGCCTCCGCATTTGTGTTTAATAACAAAGCCTATTTGGTTGGAGGATCGATCAGCGGAGGGATGGCCAGGGACTTTTGGGCATTCGATCCTTCCCAGCCTGCTCCCTGGATACCCCTTAATAATATTACCAATACTGAAAAAGATAATTTTGATGATGATTATACCGACATCCAGCGGGAATATGGATCGGCTTTTGTCAATGGTGATCAGGCCTATCTTATGCTTGGCCGTAACGGGAGCGGAGGGATGGTAACCTCAACCTGGGCTTATGATATTGTCAATGACCGATGGAGCAGGAGGTCGCCTTACCCAAGATCACCGCGATTTGGAAGCGTTGGATTTACTGTAAGCGGAGAGAGTTTTATAGGGTTGGGAAGTACGGGTAATTTTACCACCTTTGATGATCTTGATCATTATTTCCCCAAGGATATCTATAATTCGAACGATTGATCATTCACTTGAAATTTTCACTGAGTGACCCTTTACCTGTTCTGGTCATTTCCAAGAGCAGGGAAAGGCTGTGGCCGGCCAGCCCGTCCGTCCGCCTGTAATAGGCATACCGGAGACTGAGGGCATTAAAGGAATACCGTGGTGATATAGATTTTTGTGGCCCGTATCGTAAGGTAACACCTGTCTTTACACTGTTAAAAGAAGAAAGGTCATAATCAGAGGTATACCAGGTCTCTTTAAGATCGTGTTCCCTGTAGGGCCGGAACGCAGTGGCCGCTGTCTGGGTGTAAAGACGGAGTAATGGGGAAAGACTAAATTCCGGATTTACTTTAATGGGAATTTCCCATTGCAAGGTGTGGGCCGTTATTCCGAAATTATCCCTGTAAAAACGGTAATAAGTGCGGATAATAACTTTTCTTCCGGGGAATACATTCAACTGTGCAGCAATGGGGAATTTCCACCTTTCTGAAGGCAGACGTTCGACCCGTTCGGTATTCTTCGGGTCATTAAAATAGATCCGGTGATAGGGAGTGGATAATAACCCTTTCTGATAAACCAGTTCCGGAAAAAGGGCGAGTTGCATCCGGGAATTGATTACCTGGTAAAATGCCAGATCGAGATTATAAGAGCTTCTCCGGTAATTATTGAACCAACTGGTGTCCCTTAATTCCCAGGGATAGATCAATCCTACCGGTTTGAAATGTTGTTCTATGCTCAGTCTTCCATAACGAAGATCGTCGAAATAACATTGCAGGCCGGCGCTCCATTCCCTTGAGCCGGCTGGCGCTGCATGGCTGATGGAAATCCCGGCGGGTATCGATAAATAGGCCGATTCGACGGAAAGACCTGAATTGATGCTGATGCGGGCCCGGGATTTTTTTAATAGCCAGCTATAGCCGGGGCTTATATGTAACCTGGCGGAAAGCCTCGATGCGGAAGAAAGTACAAAATCGATATTATCCATTGAGGCGGAAGTGATCACATCTACCCCGGCATTCAGGGTTAATCGGTGTGTCGAATCAGGATAATGGGTAAGGGTGAATTCAGGTTCATACACATGCAGTAATTCGGTTCCTGTGCCCCCAGTTATGGCCGAGTGATTCCCATTTTGCGTATAATATCCAAAAAGTACCTGGATCTCCGTCCTGCTGATCTTTTGTTTTTTATAGAGGCTATCGCTGCTTTTTTGCCCTGAGGCACAGATCGAAGCCGTTAAAAGCGCCAGCGTAAGATATTTGTTCTTCATTTTTTTCTAATTACAGCCGCATCCTCCGCTGGATTTTCCATTGCCACCTCCACTGGCTCCTTCCCGGTAGGTATGAATACTCTCGTCAAATTTCTCTATATCCAGCTTTCCCAGCTTCATATTAGCATCATTTAACCAGGCTTTTTGATAAGGCTTCACCGTGGAACAGCCCTGTAAAGACAAGACCACTGTTATTATGGCCAGGGTTATAGTCTTAGGTTGGAAGAAGTTCATCGTTATATCCATGTGTTTCTTTATATACATGTGTTTGGATATTTTTGGATTTATAGATACGGTCTTTATTATCGATTATTATTCCATGGACTTCCGGTAATTGTTCGATAAAATGTAATCCAACCTCTTTTCCCATCACAGTCACGGCTGTTGCCAGCGCATCGGACAATTCAGCGGAAGGGCTTATAATAGTTACACTTTTAATATCTTTGACCGGAAAACCGGTACGGGGATCGATATTATGGGAATAGCGTATCCCGTTTATGTCAAAATATTGCTCATAATTACCTGACGTAGCAATGGAACAATCCGTTGCAGCGAGCCACAAAAGGATGCGCGATGGGTCGCGGGGATCTGCAATCCCTATTTTCCAGGGCCTTCCATCCGGTTGACAGCCCCAGGCGGTAAGGTCTCCGCTTGCATTAATGACCCCAGCCTGTACGCCCTGACTTTTCCATACCGATCTTACCTTATCGGCGGCATAGCCCTTGCCGATGGCTCCGAAACCGATATGCATTCCTTTTTTTGTGAGATAAAGTTTGTTCTCCGGAAGAACCTGGATTTTCCGGTAGCCAACCCGCTCCATAGCACCCGCTAATGCAGCGGCCTCCGGTAATTTTGCTTTTCTTTCCTTAAAATTATATAACGATTTCAGTACCCCGGATGTGATATCGAAGGCTCCCTGCGTAATAGCTGAAAGATGGAGACATCGCTGTACCAACTGGAACACCTCTGCATCTACTACGACAGGATGATCGCCTGCGCCATCGTTCAATTGAGAGGTTTGTGAATGATTGCTGAATTCGGTGAGTAAATTTTCAATCCGCTGAATTTCCCGAATCCCTTCCTGCAAACGAAGATTTGCCGAAATCCTGTCCGTTCCGATAACGATCAGTTCGAAATCGGAACCCATCAGCCGGATTTGGATCTGGTGTTTTTCCATAACGTTTATAAGGGAGCCAGGACTCCCCGGATCTGTCTGATTAATTCTGCAGGTTTTTGACCGGTAAAGGGAATGGACGTTATGAACTTCCGTTTGGAGTCAAGCAGGACGATCTTTGGGAAAGATCCTTCCGCATTAAATTCTCCGGCCAATTCTTCGTACTGGGCTTTGAGGGACGGTGGTATTTTTTTTTGCTGCGGGAAATCAGCTTCCAGCATAACCAGGTTCAAATCGGCAAATCGCCGGAAAGAACTGTCGGCGAGGACCGTTTTTTCAAGGCGGATGCAGGGAATGCACCAATCGGAACCTGAGAAAACCAGCAGGACCTGTTTGCCGGATTGCCTGGCCCGGGCAAATGCCTGGCCAGGTTCCGAATAAGTCTGCCCCTTGGCTGCTATAACCAAAGCCAGTAGGACTATTTTTAAACCTGATATTCTAAAAATTTTTAGCATTCCGCATTATCTCCGTTGGTTCGCCATGTTTACAAACAAAACTATTTTTTGTTCATGGATTTTAAAGCAATTTTTTTATAATATTAAGGGCAGGATTGCCGGAGGATCTCAATGATCTGATCCATTTCTTTTGGTTGCAGGGAAGCAAAGCCCAAACGCAAACCATTATAATTTTCTTTTCCGTTATAATAACGTCCGTCATTCATAAACAAACCCAAAGAAGAAGCCCTGGCAGAAATAGCCGGTAAGGGGTAGTTGGGATGAAACCGCGCCCAAATCGCCAATCCTCCATCCGGTTTGGAAAAAGAGATTTTATTACCAATTTGCTGAGTCAGCAGATCGCAGAAATAATCTCTTCGTTCCCGGTAGATCTTGTTCGTTTTTTTGAGGTGTCTGGCAAGGTCTCCGTCCCTGATGAATAAAGCCATAGCTTCTTCCATCAGATAATCTCCGCGGATATCAATGATCCGTCTTAGCTGTGTGGCCTTTTCGATCAGGTCAGGGGTAGCGATCATATACCCCATGCGGATCGAAGGGGTAAGGGATTTGGTTAGACTTCCTATATAGATCACCTGACCGCCATGATCGGCGCTGGCCAGTGGGAGAATAGGGGCCGAACTATAATGGAAATCATAATCATAATCATCCTCTATTACTATAAGTTTGTACCGGTGAATGATGTCCAGCAACTTCATTCTCCTGTCCATGCTTAGGGTAACCGTGGTAGGGTGATGGTGATGGGGAATAATATAAAGCATCCGGATCTTCTTTTTTTTGCAGAGAGCTTCCACCGCTGCTACATCGATGCCCTGTTCATCAACAGGTACCCGCAAAAGGCGCGCTCCGGCTTCTTCGAATGCACTATCGGCCAGAAAATAATTCGGTTTGCTTACGATCACCTGGTCTCCCTTTTTCAGAATTAACCGGGCGGCCAGGTAGATAGCCATTTGAGCCCCGCGGGTGATCAGGGTATTGGACGGCCCGATCGTCAGGCCCCTGCTATCGGTTAAAAACCGGGAGATGGCATCCCGCAAGGTTAAGGCACCGGCTAAATTGCTTTGTGGAAAAAGCTTTGGGGGGTTTTTCCCCGTAATTAATTTTTTATAGGTTCGTATTAAAAGATCCATTGGCGCTAACCGGCTGTCCGGCATGCCATCATTGATAATAAAACGATGATCCTGATTAGAAGGAAGAACCTCCGGTATCGTTCCTACATGGGGAACTGAAAACCCTGCAGGGCCTGCAAATCCTGCAGGACGGGCAGACGATTTAAAGCTTCTTGGTTTTAAACCGGGCAAACGCGGAGATACATGGATTCCTTTGCGTGGCGTAATTTCTATCCAGTCCTGCGCATCGAGTTCCTCATAAGCGGCAACGACCGTTTTGCGATGCACTTTTAAGAAGGCCGCCATTTCACGACTCCCGGGTAAACGCGATCCCGGTTGGATAATCCCGTCCCGGATCAGTTTGGCTAACTGATTGGCGATTTGCTGATATACAGAAAAATCAGCCTTTCTGTCAATCGTGATAAGGGTGGGAAAGGGTAACATATTGGTGGCCTACTTTATTTGTTAAATCTGGACCCTAAAAGTAGTCCAAAAGCCAGTAGTTTTACAAAAAAAACAGACCGAAACAAAAAACAGACCGATACAATCATGGAACAAAGATTTAAACTAAAAGAAGTGCAGCCTGAGGCCTACAAAGGGATGTTTGAATTGGAGAAATACCTGGGAACCACCGGCATTGCTCCTTTACACAAGGAATTGATCAAGATAAGGGCCTCCCAGCTAAATGGATGTGCTTATTGTCTTAACCTGCACACGAAAGATGCGCGGAAAATGGGGGAGACCGAGCAACGCATTTATCTGCTGAATGCCTGGAGGGAATCGCCTCAGTTCAGCGAAGAAGAAAGAGTGATTCTGGAATTGACCGAAGAGATCACGCTTATTCATCAACATGGCCTTTCTGATGAAGTATATAAAAAAGCGATTGCTTTATTTGGAGAGGCAAAGACAGGTCAGCTCATTATGGCTGTCGTTACGATCAATGCCTGGAACAGGCTGGGGGTTAGCCAACGCCTCCAACCGGAGTAAACCCTCAGCTTTAACGCGAATAAAAAAGAGAAAAAATTCGTTATTTTAGTTGAAAAATTTAATAATATAAGAATATGAAAATCGGGTATGCCACTACAGACGAAGAAATCATGAATTGCCTGGAAGTGGTTCGAACGCTTCGTCCGCATGTCACGGATCCAACAGGCTTCCTGGAACAAATAAAGGAAATGAGCAAGGATGGATACCGGTTACTGTATGGTTCGATCGGGGAAAACGGGAAAGAAGTGGTGGTGGCCTTTGCCGGTTTCAGGGCCATGCACAAGTTGTTTAACGGAAAAAGTATTTATATTGATGATCTTTCCACCTTGCCTGCTTACCGGGGGAAAGGCTATGGAAGCCGTTTGCTGGATCATATTCACCAACTCGCCAAAGAGGAGGGCAGGACTTCCGTTGAACTTGACAGCGGTTTTCACCGGCACGATGCTCATCGCCTTTACCTGAATAAAGGGTATAAACTCGCTACCCATCATTTTTCATTCCAGGTGGAAAAAGGGTAAGAATGAAAAAGAGTAAGTAGTAAGAATAAAGAGTCTTTGCTCTTTTTGATTACACAGCGGCAATATATTCCTGCAGGGTGATCTTTCCATTTATTAACTGGATATATAACTTATCTTTATTCACCTTCATTTTCTTTAACTGATCTACTAATTCTTTGTCAAAAATAAGATCTTTTAAAATCGTAGTCATAAGATTATATTTTATAAATTCTTCGATTCCTGCTGATGTAAAAGTACAAAGCATTTGCATTTCCAACCAGACAAGTTAAGGCCGGAATGATGATGGCAAACCTGTTAAGAAAATAATAAAACCCTTTATGGTAAAGGGTTTTGTGAGCCAGTTCTTATGAAATCCAAAGAGTTTTTCATTCCCGGAGGAGTATCCTGGCGGGATAGGTTATCCTGTGTTTAGCCTACTTTTTAATATTGACTTCCCGGAGTTTTGGAAGTTGTCGAATCCTGGAGGTAATCTCCCGACTCTCCGTTGCCCTGATCGGTTCCTTCGGCTCCGGGCGGAGGTATCGAATCTACATTGCCATGATCATATAAATATTGCTGCTTTACGCTGTCGGGTTTTACGAACCGGGCACCTTTATTCAGTCCCAGTGAGGGGTCATTCAGGGCTTTGGAGAAAAAATACTCCCAAACCGGGCGGGCTGCCTGTGCGCCCATTCCAAGACCATTCTGAAGACGGATGAAACGGTCATTACAACCAACCCATACACCGGCGAGCAATTGAGGAGTATAGCCCATGAACCAGGCATCGGAATTGTCATTCGTAGTACCCGTTTTGCCACCCATCTCGGTTACACCTAACCGCTTTCTCAATCCCGCTGCTGTCCCAAAATCAACCGGCCCCTGCATCATACGGGTCATCGTATAGGCGGTAGACTGACTGAGGACTTCCTTGTGTTCGGATCCGAATCTTGCCAGCACATTTCCATGTCTGTCCTCAATGCGGGTGATATAATAAGGCTCGGTACTGAATCCTCCGGAAGGAAAGATGGTATATCCTCCAAGCATTTCAAAAAGGGAAAGTTCACATGCACCCAGCGCCAGGGAAGGGTAGGGCTCCACCGGGGTGGGGATATTGATCTGTTTGATAAAATCCGCAAACCGTTTAGGTCCTTCGGGACCGAATTGTTTTTCGATATAAGCCGCTACTTCATTAATGGACCAGGCCAGTCCGACGGCCATTGTTCGGGTTCCGCTGACCTTGGGATTGGCTCTGGCCGGTACATAACTGTTATAAGCAGGAAAAAATTGTTGAACAGCTTCGCACTGCGTTTCAGGCGTAAAATTAAAATCTTCTATGGCAAGGCTATACAGGAAAGGCTTGATGGAGGAACCGACCTGACGCTTCGTATTTATATTTACGTGATCGAATTTATAGGTTTTAACATCGATGCCGCCCACCCAGGCCCTGACAGCCCCGGAAACAGGGTCCATTACCATAAAACCCGTTTGGAGCATCTGCCGGTGATATTTTATAGAATCCAACGGTGTCATTACCGTGTCTTTTTCCCTGGATGCATTCCAGGCAAAGACTTTCATTTTAACCGGTTTGATGAAACTGGCGCGGATGGCCTCCTCCGGCATATCCTGTTGGTCTTCATTCTTCCAGCGATCGCTGCTGCGCATAGCGGCTTCCAGGACATTGTTATGGTCCTGCCAGATCTTTCCGGTACGAATCCCTGCCTGGGCATCCATCGCTTTTTGCAGGACTGGCATCTGCCTGGCCACCGCTTCATCTGCATAGGTCTGCATTCGGGGATTAATGGTGGTATATATCTTCAGCCCGTCCTGGTATAGGTTGTAGGATTCCCCGGTGGCCGGGTTAATATGATCCTTGCACCATTTTTTCATATCTGCCCGCAAGACATCCCTGAAATAAGGGGCAACACCATTGTTCTCATCCAGTTTCCGGTAATGGCCAAGATCGATGGGCTTTTTTTTAAGATCGGAGGCCTGATCTGCCGGTAAATATTTATTGGTTACCATCCGGTTGATCACCAGATTGCGTCTGTCCAGAGCGGCCTTTGGATTGGTCCTGGGATTAAAAACGCGGGGATTGTTGACCATACCCACCAATACGGCAGCCTCATCTACGCTCAACTGATCAGGGTCTTTTTGAAAAAAGGTCCTGGAAGCATTCCGGATACCATAAATGTTATCGCTGAAAGAAACTTCGTTCAGGTATAAGGATAATATTTCCTCTTTGGTAAAATTGCGTTCCAGTTTGATGGCTATCACCCATTCCTTTAATTTTTGCAGCGTTCTCTCCAACCGGTTGCGCGATCTTTCCCCATTGAACATATTAAAGGCTAACTGCTGGGTCAATGTACTGCCTCCGCCATCCTTTCCAAATTTCAGGACGGCCCGTAATACGCCGATGCCGTCAATCCCGGAGTGTTCATAAAAACGTTCATCTTCTGTGGCTACCAGGGCATGGATAACGTTCGGCGAGATCTTTCCATAATCCACATGGGTTCGGTTGCCTCTTTCAGTATAATATTTCCCCATCAGGCTCCCATCATCCGCATAGACTTCTGAAGCAAGGAGGACGGATGGGTTCTCCAGCTCCGCCAGGGACGGTAGTTTACCGAAGCGACCCGAGCCAACAAGGGTAAGCAAAACAGTTAAAGCAACCAGGCCAATAAAAAAGATGCACCAGAAAATCCGGACCATTTTGGACATAGACAGGAAGGGTTATAAATACAATGGATTGCCACTAAGGTATAACGCTAATTTGTTATACTAATCATAAACGTGGATGCTGGTGCATAATTGCGGACTAGAAGACTCTTTTGCGGATAATATTCATAAAATTTTCCTTAAATTTTTCGCTGATGGGGATCTGTTTGTCGGCGATGAAGATGTGATTGTCCCTGATCGTATCCACTTGCGCAATGTTGACTATGTAGGAATTATGCACCCGGGTAAAGGAAGGAGATAACTGTTCCTCAATGTCCTTTAAACGTCTGTATATCAAAAGCTTGTCGTTGGCTGATACCAGCCGGGCATATTCCTTTTCCCCTTCGAAATAAAGGATGTCCCGCAGGAGTATTTTATGCAGCATCCTGCCGGATTTTATGAAAAAATATTCGTCTGAAGGAGAAATGGCGGGCGGTTTGATCCCTGTCCCCCCGGTGCCTGATCTTTCAAAATATGTTTCGACCTTCTGGAGGGCCGCATAGAACCGTTTGAGGGTAATGGGCTTAAGAAGGTAGTCTATCGTCTGAAAGCTATAACTATCGGCGGCATATTGTGAATAGGCGGTCGTGAAAACGATCCTCGTCTCTTTGGGTAACAGTCCGGCCAGCTCCATGCCACTGAGCTGAGGCATATTGATATCCAGGAAAATGAGGTCAGCCGGATTGGTTTTCAGAAAAGCCAGAGCTTCCATGGCATCATAACATTTAGCCAGTAATTGCCAGCCGGTATTTTGAAGGATGAACATTTCCAATAAGTTCACCGCATTTGGTTCATCATCCACGATCAGGCAACGCAGGTTCATACAAGCGGGATTTTTAGAAATGCATGATAATAAGGTTCGCTACGGACGACATTTAATTCAAAATCGGTTCCGTATAACAAGGTAAGCCGTTTTTGCAGATTTTTTATGCCGAAGCCTACTTTTATGGTACTGGTATGGATCTCAGGAAGTTTGTTCTCCGTTTGAAAAAGCAGGTAACCCTCTCTTTCCAATAAAGAAAGGGTGATCTGGTTTTCGATACCGGACCTGTCGATACCATGTTTGAAGATATTTTCTACAAAGGTCATTAATAACATCGGCGGGATAGTATGATCCCCTTCTATCTCCTTTATAAACACAACCTTTACTCCATGACGGATCCGGATCTTTTCCAAGGCGATATAATTCTCCAGGAATTGCATTTCAGTGGCCAGTGCGACCCTTTCTTTAGGGCTTTCATCCACAAAATAACGCATGATCTCTGATAGACGTCCGATCAGCAACGCGGTTCGCGGGGACTCCAGGAATGCTTCATAATAAATATTATTCAACGTATTAAAAAGGAAATGAGGCTGCACTTGTGATTTCAGGAGATTTAGTTCAGCCAGGCTTTTTTGTTCCTGCATTTGTTCGGCCTGTTGTTTCAGTTTGAAATAGGCGAGGGCGATCCGGAATACAAAACTCAGGATGAAGATCACCAGACTGCCTGTCGCGACATAGATGATATTGCCTGCAGTAACGGGTTCCTTTTTGACCGCAAAAAAATGATTGTAGATGAACTGGGAAATCAGGGCTTTGGATACACCGGTAATCAACAGGAACAGGGTTGTGAGAAAAATGTACAAGACATATCTTTTTTTCTCATAATAGCGGGGATAAAGAAAGCTGATATTGCCATAAATGATCAGGGCATAACAGCAGGTATTGAAAACGGTATAGGTTGCTGCCATGATAATACCATCCATGGGCAGATAAGAAAAGAAATTGATCACCAGGATCACCCCCCATACGAGCAACTGCAATTGTACAGGGCTTGCCTTTTTATTAAAAAGATTCATCCGTTCAAAAATACTACCCTTTTCCCCCTTTTTCCGATCCTTTTCAACCAATGCCATCCGGTATTCAATATTCGGACAATTGAAGCTGAGTGCTTGTTGGTTAAAAAGTGAAGGAAATTGGTTGAATTAACTTGGTAACCCCGGGCATGAATGGGAAATTTAATAAAAAGATCAGACGATCGGGGTGTAGTAGTAGATTAAGGTTCAACACTATTCCTTGATTAGTTGTCACAAAGAGTCACTATTTCTCAAAAAACAAAACCCTGGTAGAGATACCGGGGTTTTTCTTTTGAATATTATTCATTTATTTAGCCCTTTTGGGGCGTTTTTTTATGATTTCTTAATATATGCGAATGGGCGGGATAATATTTTTTTAGAGCGTAATGATATTATAATCAATATATTATCGTTATTATTATTACATATAATGAATATATAAATATAAAAAAGTATAAATTTTTTACGTTTTTTTTATAATTTTCATCTCAGATCTAACGAATTATTGTTTTTAATAACATGAAACAACTGAGAATTATGACAAAACTCACTCTTAAAAGTACATTGCCGTTTTTAACCCTGGCAGCCGTTGCGATCGCTTCCATTTTTATTCCCACTCTTCCAAATTTTGACGATGGGAAATATAACCAGGCAGATACTACCTGGATCCTGGTGGCTACGGCCCTGGTGTTTTTAATGACTCCGGGTCTTGCTTTTTTCTATGGGGGAATGGTGAACCGCAAGAACGTACTTTCCACCATGATGAAAAGTGTCGTTGCTGCGGGAGTGGTTGGCGTTTTATGGATCGTGGTAGGTTATAGTCTTTGTTTTGGGGATTCGATCGGCGGAGTTATCGGCAACCCGCTGACAAATTTCTTTTATAAAGGAGTTGCTTCGGGACAGCCTTGGGTCGGGGCGGCTACTATTCCCAAACCGTTATTTTCCATGTTTCAGTTGATGTTTGCCATTATTACCCCCGGACTGGTGGTTGGCGCGATCGCAGAACGTATGCGTTTTTCTGCATATGTGCTGTTCACTGTCCTTTTCAGTCTGTTGGTATATGCTCCTCTGGCGCATTGGAGCTGGCATCCTGATGGTTTCCTGGCTAAAATGGGAGCCCTGGATTTTGCCGGCGGAACAGTGGTTCATATTTCTGCCGGTTGTGCTGCCCTGGCAGGGGCTCTCGTTTTAAAACGTAGAAAATCACATATAGATAATCTGGCTACCGCTCCGGCGAATATCCCTTATATTTTGATCGGTACCGGCCTCCTGTGGTTTGGCTGGTTTGGATTTAATGCAGGCTCCGCCCTGGGTGCAAATGCCCTTGCAGTTTCTGCCTTTTCCACAACCAATACGGCTGCAGCTGCTGCCGGTCTTTCCTGGATGTTCTTCGACGTACTGAGGGGTAAAAAACCTTCTGTTATAGGTTTCTGCGTGGGGGCTGTTGTCGGGCTGGTCGCTATCACGCCTGCTGCAGGTTTTGTAGCTATTCCGCAAAGTATCTTTATCGGGGTGCTGGCAGCTGTCATTTCCAATCTGGCGGTGCATTTTAAAGCCACCAAAACGGTACTGGACGATACGCTGGATGTATTCCCCTGTCACGG
The DNA here is from genome assembly GCF_054461575.1 of Flavitalea flava. Classification (NCBI taxonomy): domain Bacteria; kingdom Pseudomonadati; phylum Bacteroidota; class Chitinophagia; order Chitinophagales; family Chitinophagaceae; genus Flavitalea; species Flavitalea flava. The sequence goes on along the minus strand of NZ_JBTLQH010000047.1, from coordinate 30,654 downwards.
TATCGGAGGCATGGTCGGAATGCTGATGACGGGTATATTCGCTACAAAGGCTGTCAATGCCGCAGGCAATAACGGTTGGGCTTATGGCAATATGGATTTTTTCCTGACACAATTAAAGGCAATGGCCATTGCGGTAGCGTATAGTTTCTCCGTATCCTGGCTCATTTTCAAGTTCATTAATTTCATCGTTCCGATCCGTGTCAGCAAGATGGAAGAAGAAGAAGGACTCGATGCCAGCCAGCACGACGAAAAATATGTCCAGGGGACCCTTCTTGTTGCTACTCCTCAGGGATTAAAGGAGCAGGAGATCGTCTAATGATAGTCCAATTAAAAAGAATGAGATCTATGTATAGGTCAATTTAAATAACCGGAAGTTTTTAGTTTTTGTTTTTGAAGACTGGAAAGGAAGCATTGGGGCTTCCTTTCCCTTTTTTTGGTATATAAAGAAGCATGTAATTTTTTATATTAATTATTTAATATTATGAAAATGCCCTGGGTAATTGTTTGTTTTTAAACAGGTTAAAGACTTTGGATATTATATATAAAATAAATTAATGTTTAATTATTGTAAATAATTCGCTATTTTTCGTAAGTATATTTTTGATTTAATCATATTAAAAATATATCAATATGAAAATTATGCCAGAACCCCTAATACTTTCTCCTTTTCTAATTTATGACCAGGTTAGCAGAAAAAAACAATATTTGCTAAGTCTTTTATTGGTCTGTTTCGTTTCAGCGATCTGTTTTTCCTTATCGGCTTATATGGGGCCTCAGGTAGTAGCCTTTATACTATTGCTCACTGTTTCCATTATCGCCCTTTTCTTCACTATTTTACCTGTTTTACTGGCTACTTTATTGAGTGCTTTGATATGGGATTTCTTTTTTCTTTTACCCCGGTATAATTTCAGGGTAGGCAATACGGAAGATAAAATATTACTTTCTATGTATTTTGTCATTGCCCTGGTCAATTCTGTGCTGACTTATAAAATAAGACAGATCGAAAAGATAAGCCGTCAAAAAGAAGAAAAGACAAATACCTTAAAGTTGTATGATACATTATTGAACTCTTTATCACACGAATTACGTACCCCAATCGCAACTATCATCGGCGCTACGGATAACTTGCTCGATGAACCTTCCAGACTTTCCGCAGGTGACAATAAAAAACTTCTTTCCGAGATAGCCGTAGCTTCTTTGCGGCTAAACCGGCAGGTAGAGAATCTGCTGAGCATGTCCAGGCTGGAATCCGGGTTCATTCAGCCCAGGAAGGATTGGTGTGATATCCAGGAACTGGTATGCGGTATTATTCAAAGTCTGGAAGAATCATTGACCCGTCATAAGATTGAAGTCGATATACGGCCGGATCTTCCGCTGGTCCGGATGGATTATGGATTAATGGAACAGGTGATTTATAACCTGGTTTTTAATGCCATCCTTTACACTCCTGAAGGCACCCTGATCAGCATTCGGGCCGATTGCCCCAATATGCGGCTGATGATCGTGGTAGAAGATGATGGGCCTGGTTTCCCGGAGAAGGAGATCGGAAAAGTATTTGAAAAATTCTACCGTCTCGATAATTCCAGGGGGTCCGGGTTAGGATTGTCCATTGTCAAAGGTTTTATTGAGGCGCACAACGGGGCGATCGAATTGTCCAACAGGCGAAACGGCGGCGCTAGGTTTGTGATTGACCTGCCTGCTGAATTTTTCTTTCTAAAACTAACGGGCTCATGAGCGCTGCTGAGATTCTGGTTATCGATGACGAAACATCCATTCAACGTTTGCTGGAGATCACCCTTCAATCCAATGGATATGCGGTCATGCAAGCCGTTACCGGGAGAGAAGGCCTGGCTAAAACCGTCAATCATTCCCCCGACCTGATCCTGCTGGATCTGGGGCTACCGGACGAAAGCGGACATTCCATCCTGAAAAAGATGCGGGAATGGTGTTTGACACCAGTTATCGTTCTTTCTGTCCGGAGCCATGAAACCGATATTATAGCGGCTCTCGATAATGGTGCAAACGATTACCTGGTCAAACCATTCCGGACAGGAGAATTGCTGGCCAGGATCCGGTCCGCTTTACGCGGAACTATTCCTGAAGGCAATGACCCGGTGATCCGTCTGAAAGGCATGGAGATCGATCTTTCCGCACGCACGGTGAAAAAGGATAACGAGTGGATCCGGCTTACGGCCACCCAATACTCGCTAATGGCCCTTTTTGGGAAAAACGAGGGAAAAGTCCTTACCCATCAATTTCTCCTGCGAGAAATCTGGGGAGCTGATTATATCGACCAGCTGCAATACCTCCGAGTGTTTATCGGACAACTTCGTAAAAAGATAGAAAAAGATGCTAATTACCCCGAATATATCCTCACGGAATCGGGTGTTGGCTACCGTTTCCGGGCAACCGATTCCTGAATCTTCCAGTGTACCCTCCCGGAGCTTTACCTCCGATGGAAATCAGGATCTCATTTTCTCCCTCTACCTGTTGAACGGGTATTCTTTGAACTGGTTTTCGGGATAGTTCATGGAGAAACTGATATATTTGCCAAATACATTATTCCTGCTATATGATTACCAAAGATGTACTCCGGGACGCCAGAAAATTATGGGACTATCATCATCTCCATCATACGCCTAAACCCTGTGATTGTATCCTGGTCCTGGGTAGTCATGATTTAAGGGTGGCTGAACGGGGCGCAGAGTTATATCTTCAGGGTTGGTCGCCGATAATTATCCTTTCCGGGGGGCTCGGAAATGTCACACGGGGGATATGGAAAGACCCGGAGGCTGATCGTTTCGCAAGGATCGCGTTGGATAGGGGCGTACCGGCCGAGGCGATCTTTATTGAGAACCGGTCCACCAATACCGGAGAAAATATTTTATTTACGCAGCAATTGTTGAAAGAGAAGAGCCTTGATCCGGAAACCTTCCTGCTCGTGCAAAAGCCATATATGGAAAGAAGAACCTATGCCACCTTTGCCAAACAATGGCCCGGCAAGGAAATGATCGTTACCTCACCCCAGATCCCCTTCGATGAATACTCCACTGCAGAAATTCCCATGGAAAAGGTCATTAATAGCATGGTAGGCGATTTACAACGGATAAAAATTTATCCGGAGAAAGGGTTCCAGATCTACCAGGAAATCCCTGTCGATGTATGGGAAGCTTATGAAAGACTTGTTCTTTTGGGATTCGATAAACATTTAGCGGCCTGATCCGTTTTTTCATCCCGGTATCATACACATTTTCCCCGCCATGTCTTATCTTCATTCTTATTTGAAAGATCCTGACAATTGCCTGTATTATGAAAATCAAAAAGATCTCCCCGGCTGCCACCTGCAGGCCCTTCCCTTTACTCATCAAGAGTATGCTGGCTTATTCCCTGGTATTGAATCCCGAACGGGAAATCGTTTACCGCGACCTGGTCCGCTTCGATTATTTTGAATTGAACCGGCGGGTGCGCAGATTGGCGAACTTACTGCAGGACCTTGGCCTGGAGGGCGGGGAGACAGTTGGGGTAATGGATTATGACAGCCATCGTTACCTGGAAGGTTATTTTGGGATTCCCATGACAGGTAATATTCTACATACGATTAACTGGCGTCTTTCTCCTGCACAGATCCTGTTTACGATCAATCATGCCGAGGATAAGGTATTGTTCGTGCATGAAGATTTTCTTCCTTTGCTGGAAAAATTTTCAGGCGAGATGCCAACGGTAAAAAAAGTCATTTTCCTGACCGATAAAGGGAAGAAGGAAGATAACAGCCAGGCTCTTTCTCCAACTGTCCACAGCGACGGTGAATATGAAACGCTCTTAGCAGAACAGGCAGATACCTATTCATTCCCGGACTTCGATGAAGATGCCGTAGCGACAACTTTTTATACCACCGGCACTACCGGAGATCCGAAAGGGGTGTATTTCACCCACCGGCAATTAGTCCTTCATACCATGAGCCTGGCATCCACCCTGGGTTTTGTTGATGGAGCGTCCTGTCGCCTGACTACGAATGACGTATATATGCCCCTGACCCCCATGTTTCATGTCCATGCCTGGGGTTTTCCTTTCCTGGCCACTCAGTATTCCATGAAACAGGTGTATGCCGGTAAAATGGATCCAGTCCTGATTGCCCGCTTATATCACCAGGAAAAGGTTACCATATCGCATTGTGTGCCGACAATCTTACAGATGGTCCTGAAATGCCCTGAAGCAGCCACCATGGATCTTTCTGGTTGGAAGATCATCATTGGCGGTGCGGCATTTCCGAAAATGCTGGCCAAGGCAGCCTTGGAGAGAGGAATGGATGTAATGGCCGGTTATGGTATGTCGGAGACCTGTCCGGTGATCGCTACTACCATTATCCGTCGCGAAGATAAAGACAAAGACCTGGAATGGCAGGTGGATGCCCGTACGAGAACCGGCGTTCCTGTCGCTTTTGTGGAAATAAAACTGATCACTCCGGAGGGAAAGGAAGCCCTTGCAGACGATAAAGAACAGGGGGAAATCGTTCTGCGAACTCCCTGGCTTACTGAAGGGTATGTTAAAGAACCAGGGAAGGGGGCCGACTTGTGGGAAGGGGGCTATCTGCATACCGGTGATGTCGCCACCATAGATCCTGTATATTCAATCAGGATAGCCGACAGGATCAAAGATGTGATCAAAAGCGGCGGGGAATGGGTTTCTTCCATCGATCTGGAAAATCTGATCGGTTTGTATGGAGGGGTGGCTGAAGCGGCCGTTGTGGGCATGGCGGATCCAAAATGGGGAGAACGGCCCTATGCCCTGGTTGTGGCCAGACCCGGTCAAATCTTGTCCGTGATAGAAATAAAAAAACATATTCAGCAGTATATAAACAGTGGACACATCAGTAAATGGGCTATGCCCGAACAGATCGAACTGGTAGACTCCATTCCCAAAACCAGCGTGGGTAAGATCGATAAAAAGAAGATCCGCGAAAGGATCAATGTGGTTTAGTGATTTTGAATTTTAACGGGTAAGATCGTGAAGAAGGAATACCTGTGTAAAATCTTCGTTCCCTGTATCTTTTAATACCTGGATAATCTTGTGGAATGGTGTGGTATTCTCCGCCAGATTTGAAAAATACACGATGCTCCATTCATCCCCGGGTAACTGGATCACGAAATTGGCAAAACCACAGGTACTTCCTGAATGAAATAAAGTCACTGGCTGAGAGGCTATAATAAACCAGCCTGCTGCGTAAAAGTAATTTTCCTTTGCAGAGGTTCGAAAGCGGAGTCCACGTAATACTTCAGGAAGCCGGACCAGTTTGTTTTGCTGAAGTGCCCGCAGCCATTTGCCATAATCAATCAAGGAAGTGTATACCCCTCCGTCTCCTTTGGTGGCACTTGTGATGCTTTGATCGGAAAAAATGATCCTTCCCGGGGAATCCCTGGCATATCCCATGGCACGGTTCCGGATAGGCAGCCCCTCTTCATAAATAACAGAGTTGTTCATACCCAGCGGAATAAATATCTTTTCTTTGATGAAAGTGGAAAATGACTGATGGGAAATCCGTTCAATGATCAGGGCTAGGAGACAATACCCTGAATTGCTATACCTGAACTGATTTCCCGGAGAAAAATAAAGGGAATCCTGGCTTGTCAGAAGTGCCAGCACATCGGCATCCAATACCTGTTTTGATTGGGAAGCCGGGATCAGTGATTCGTAATCCATCAATCCCGATGAATGGGTGAGCAGGTGCCTGATCAATATTTTTTGCCCGATCCGGGCCGGTAATTCCGGAAAGTATTTTTGGATGGGGTCTTTGAAAGAAAGCCGGTGTTCTTTTTCCAACAAAAGAATACCCATGGCGGTGAACTGCTTGGAGAGAGAGGCCATCCGGAAGTTGGTGGTAGAATCTATCCGGGATCCCAAAGAATCATTTGCAAGGCCTGTTGTTTTTTGGTAAAGGATCTCTCCCCTTTTTTCGATACGAAGGGCAATGCCGGGCCCATTTTCCAGTTGTTCCCTGAATAAGGAATCCAGTTTTTGTGATAATTGAGTTTGGGCAATAGAAGAAACCCCTGTGATGAGGAATAAAATGATAGAAAGTAGTTTCATGTAATGGAGAAAATTTGCTGATTAAAAGTAAGCCAATTTTCAGTAACCAAAGGGTTTCCTATATATTTGCCTTATGAGAAGGGATGTTTTCCAGGCAATCGCAGATCCAACCAGGCGGGAGATTATTCACCTGGTCTCGCGGCAACCGCTGAACCTGAATACTATTGCGGACAATTTTCCGATCAGCAGACCGGCTGTTTCGAAACATATTAAAATATTGACGCAGTGCGGGCTTATCCTGGTGACTCAGCAAGGGCGGGATCGGTATTGCGAAGCGAATTGTAAAAAACTTCGGGAAGTCTCAGACTGGGTTGATCAATACAGGATATTCTGGACGGGCAAACTGGATGCCCTGGAAAAATTTTTGGAGACGGAACCCAAAAAAAAATGAAAAAATAATTGGGAAAAAAATAAGGTCACAGATGTATTTGGGAAAATAAAGTAAATTAGTAGAGTGGGGATAAGAAATTACGTTATTCGGTACCGGTTATGGATCTATACTGTCCTCCTGCCTTTATTCTTTTTAAATGCTCATAGTTCGTTAAACGCGCAATATCTGCCGCTACCGCCAGAGCCTGGGCAATCCGGTTTTGGACAATCCGGGCTGCAAAGATTGGATTTCAGGATACTGAACAACCTGGCTGCTCATAGGACCCCTGGCCAGACCATCGTGTGGCGTGCCATCTCAGATGCCAATAATTATGTCAATATTGCCCTTCCCGCAGGTCTGCTCGTTGCCGGTCTGATCCGAAACGATGTGCCCATGAAAGAGAACGCTCTATATATTGCCAGCAGCGGAGCCGTTAGCGCCTTGTTGAATTACGGGATCAAACAATTGATCAAAAGGCCGCGGCCATTCGTGGTCAATGTGTATTTTACCCCGGTTTACCGCAACGGCGGATATTCTTTCCCTTCGGGTCATACCTCTCTCTCTTTCAGTACGGCCACGGCATTGTCACGGGCTTATCCTAAATGGTATGTGATCGCTCCTTCTTTTTTGTGGGCCGCATCCGTCGGTTACTCCCGCATGTATCTGGGGGTTCATAATCCTTCCGATGTTACGGCCGGCGCCTTGTTGGGTGTTGGTACGGCATTTGGAATGGGTTTTATCAGACCTTGAAATTCGTTAATGATCGTGACTTTTACCCCACGATCAATAATATCTTCCCGATATGTTCGCTGGTTTCCATCAACCGCTGTGCTTCCGCGGCCTGCTCCAGAGGTAGTTGTTTATAAATAATGGGTTTTATCTTTCCCTCTGCCATCAATGGCCATATATTTTTTTCTACTTCATGGGAAAGAGCCGTCTTAAAGGCCGTGTCCCTGGGTTTGAGCATACTGCCGGTAACAATGACCCGTTTGCGCATGATCTCGCCGATATCGATAGTGGCCTGCATCCCCTGCATACCGTTGATGAATACCAGGCGGCCGTCTGTATTTAGCACACGGATATTTTTTTCTACATTCTCACCGCCGGTCATATCGAGAATGGTATCTATTTTTATTCCCTTTAATTCATACTCAAAATCATGGGTCTTATAATTGATTGCTTTTTGAGCGCCCAGACCTTCGCAGAACCGGCATTTTTCATCGGTCCCTGCCGTCGTATATACCTTCGCTCCCCAGGCAATGGCTAACTGGATGGAACTTACGCCGATACCGCTGGTTCCACCATGGACTAAAAAGTTTTCCCCTTTGCGTAATCTTCCCCGTTGAAATACATTGTGCCAGATAGTAAAAAAGACTTCCGGAAGAGCAGCCGCTTCTTCCAGGCTAAGACCTTTTGGGACCGGTAAACATTGACCTGCCGGAACCGCCACATATTCAGCATAACCTCCTCCATTTACCAGAGCGCAGACTTTATCTCCCTTTTTCCATCGCATTATTCCCGGCCCGGTGGATTCAATCATGCCGGAAACTTCCAGACCCGGGATCTCCGGTGAATCTCCCTGGCTATACGATTTCGATTTGCGGGAAAGGATATCGCTGCGATTTAATCCTATTGCCCTGACCTTTATCAATACTTCACCCTCTGCCGGGACGGGGTTAGCCACTTCTTTTAATTGAAGGACTTCAGGACCGCCTTTTTCTGTAATAAAGATTGCTTTCATATTTACTGCTTTTAAAGGTAGATTATTAATAGGATTACCAAGTCAAACAAATTCGGTTGAAATTGCCGGGCAAATGCCGACATTACCGGGAAATCAGCCCTGGGCATGCCGGAGAAGTGACCTGACCGTTCGGAAGACCGGAAAGGATACATGACGGTGCAGGACAGTTAAACAGGTTAATATTCATACACTTGCCTACCTTAAATTGCCATCATGAGTCTAAACTTTCCGCGTGTAAAACTATTCTTTCCAATTGGTCTGCTTGTATTGTCAGTTGCATCCTGTAATAATGCCAAGGAGGCTGATACGCAGGTTGTCGTTTCCAAGGATCCAAAGATCGCTCATCTTAAGCTGCCGGCCGGGTTTCATGCCGACCACCTATACAGCCCGGGGGAAAAAGACCAGGGCTCATGGGTCGCTATGACCTTTGACGATAAAGGCAGAATGATCGCATCGGATCAATATGGAAATCTGTACCGGCTGACCATTCCTGCTATCGGTTCGGATACCAATCAATCGAAAATAAAAGTTGAAAAACTGGAGCTGAAGATCCCGGGAGATACTTCTGAAAAAGGAAGGAGGATCGGGTATGCGCATGGTCTGTTGTACGCCTTTAACAGCCTCTATGTAATGGTGAATGATGAAGGAGACAGGGCGCATTCCCGTAACAGCGGTCTGTATCGTCTCCAGGATACGGACGGAGATGATCAATATGATAAAGTCTCTACCCTTAAGTTGCTGGAAGGAGAAGGTGAACACGGGCCGCATAGTATAGTGCTGGCACCCGATAAAAAATCGATCTATGTCATTGCAGGGAATTTCACCAAGATCCCGAAAATGGATAGTTACAGTGCACTTCCCGTTTACCAGATCGACAATCTTTTCCCCCTGATCAGGGACCCTAACGGACACGACAATACAGTAAATACACATGGCGGATGGATCGCACACCTCGATTCTACCGGAACGAACTGGGATCTGGTTGCTTCCGGATTCAGGAATCCATTTGACCTGACCTTCAATGATGCAGGAGATCTGTTTACCTATGACTCCGATATGGAATGGGATTTCGGGCTTCCCTGGTACCGGCCTACCCGCATTTGCCAGGTACCCAGCGGCGGTGAATTCGGATGGCGCCCCGGAACGGATAAATGGTCGCCCACTTTTCCGGATAATCTTCCCCCCGTACTTAATGTAGGGCAGGGTTCACCGACCAGTTTCTTTAGCGGCCATACTGCCCGGTTCCCGGAAAAATACCGCAAATCCTTATTTGCTTTCGACTGGAGTTTCGGGATCATCTATTCCGTTCACCTGGACCCCGATGGATCCACCTATAAGACGAAAGGGGAAGAATTCGTATCCGGATCACCCTTACCGCTGACCGATGGCCAGATCGGCCCTGATGGAGCCCTGTATTTTCTTACCGGCGGCCGCAGGCTCGAATCCGATCTTTACCGCGTATACTTTGGCGATAATACCGGGAACAAAGAAGAGCTGGCTCCTGTCGTACTAAATGAGGAACAAAAGATCCGCAGGAAACTGGAAACCTTTCATGGTGCTCCAAAGGCTGATGCACTTGATTTCGCATGGCCTAATCTGAAACATCCTGATCGTTTTGTTCGTTTTGCAGCAAGAATTGCCGTAGAACACCAACCGGTAAGCCAATGGCAGGAAAGGGCCCTGGCAGAGAAAGATCCCATCGCCCTTACCCAGGCCATCATTGCACTCGCCCGTCAGGGAAATCCGAACCTGAAGGATAAAGCTTTGCAGTCCCTGGTTACAGCTCCTTACGCACAGTTGTCCGATGATCAGCAGATCGACCTGTTGCGTGCCTTTGAACTGGTGCTGCTGCGCCTGGGTCAGCCTTCCGCTGCGGTTAAAACACAAGTGATTTCTTATCTTAACCCGAACTATCCTGCCAAGACTAATAATCTGAACAGGATGTTGAGCAAAATACTGGTTTACCTGGAAGCTCCCGGAGCTGTGGAAAAAACTATGGCCCTGCTGGAAACAGCAAAAGACGATGCTTCCGACCAAAAAACCGTAACCCAATCCTCCGATCTGATCCTCAGGAATCCTCAATATGGTTTGGATATTGCCAAAATGCTGGCCAACGTGCCTCCGGGTCAGCAAACCTATTATGCGAATGTGCTGAGCCAGGCCAAAACCGGGTGGACTCCTGCATTGCAGGAAAAATATTTCCGTTGGTTTGAAAAGGCATTTGGTTACAAAGGGGGTCATAGTTTTGTCGGCTTTATCGACCTGGCCCGCAAAAATGCCTTGAAGAATGTTCCAAAGGACCGGTTGGCATATTTTAATACGATCTCCGGGGACTCCCTGGTCAGCAGAGCTGCTTCCGGTATAACGGGTTCGGGTCAGCAACCTAAAGGACCAGGAAAAGACTGGCTGGTGGATACCGCCCTTCTCCTGGTGAAGGACGGCCTTTCCCAACGCGATTTTGAGCGTGGCAAAGCTATGTTCGATGCCTCCCTCTGCAGTACCTGTCATACGATGCAGGGCCAGGGCGGAGTCGTCGGCCCCGATCTCACGCAGATAGGGAGCCGGTTCTCCTATAAGGATATGCTGGTAGCTATCATCGATCCCAGTAAAACCATATCCGATCAGTTTTCCGCTACCGTTTTTTATCTGAAGGACGGCGGTTCCATACTGGGAAGGCTGATGAAACAGGATGCCGATAAATATTATATCTCACAAAACCCCTTTGCACCGCAGACCCTACGGGAAATCGAGAAGAAGGATGTCGTTCGCACTCGTCTTTCAGAAATCTCCATTATGCTTCCCGGTCTGATCGACCGGCTGAACGGTGAAGAATTGAAAGATCTTTTAGCCTACCTTAAAGCAGGGGGAAACAAACAGGATACGATCTTTTCAACGAAAAAACCATAAAGGAACGATGTCTTTGTCCATGCCGATATCACCCGGTTGGAACGATAAAATCTCTAACCCAGCCCAGTTGGGCGGGATAGAGACATCGGTCCTCGATAACGGCCCCGGAAGAGGTACCCGAATCGCCTGGATCAATACGGGTACTGGCTTACGTTATAAAGTGGTGCCTGACCGGGCAATGGACATCGCAGATGCTTTTTATAACCAGCATAGCCTGGCCTGGCTCAATGATCCGGGGATTACCCCTCCCCAGCCTTTTTCGCAAAGAGGATTGGATTGGCTAAAGACATTCGGGGGAGGATTGCTGACAACCTGCGGTCTTACCTACTTCGGAGGTCCGGAGGCCGATGCATACGGAGAACGCGGATTGCATGGTTTGGTCAGCAATATTCCGGCGGAAATAGAATCCATCATTCAACCCGATCCGGCAACCGGTAAAATGGACATGAGCATTACCGGTAGTATCAAACAGACCGGCTTATTCGGCCCCAGCCTTGCCTTAAAGCGGACTATATCCGGGACCCTCGGGAAAGCATCCATACGCATACTCGATGTGGTGACTAACAGGGGTAACAGCCCTGCCCCCCATATGTTGCTTTATCATTGCAATTTCGGCTGGCCACTGGCTAATGAAGGATCGCAGATACTTTGGCCAGGAAGCTCCTTTAATTGCCCCGCTCCGCTGGCGGCACATTCAGGGACAGGAGAAGAGGTGGTCACTACGGATATCACCGCCGATCCTTCCGGTACCTGTAATTGCGGTATATACAATGCCTCGTTGGGTATTGCCCTGGCCCTGCGGTTTCAAAAAAAACAATTGCCCTGGCTGATCAATTGGCGGCATTTCAGTAAAGGGGAATATGTAACGGGCATAGAACCTGCCACCCATCCACTTATCGGTCAGGCGAAAGCAAGGGAAGAGGGAAGGTTAATCCTGCTCGAACCCGGTGAAAGCAGATCGTATGAACTGGAGATAGAAGTCCTGTACACACAGGAAGGGCTGGATGGTTTTTTTAAAACGATCCAGGTTTAAAAGAATAATTCTAATCAAATTGAAAAAATAATTTATGGGAAAATCCAGTATAGCCGAAAAAGCATTGGAACAGGGAAAAGGAATCCTTCGTTTAGCGCCCACCTGGGTACCGAGGTCTTTTTGCGTACCCGGTCGCAGGATCAAATTACATCCCGATGATTATTATGTCCTGGGCGGAGAGCGGGGCGGTATCGATGAGCGTTGGCTGTCGAGTACCACACCTGCGAAGAACGGCCCGCTGACCGGAAAAAATGAAGGTCTGAGTCCCGTCGTCTTTCAGGACGGATCGAAAGAGGAACAATTCCTTTTAAAAGATGCCATCGATGAATTGAAAGGAGCATTGATCGGCGATCGTTTATGGAACCAATATGGTAGCTGGCCTATGTATTCCAAGTTCTTCGATAATATGGGGCCATTACCACATCATATTCACCACAATGATGAAAAGGCTGCCCTGATCGGACAATTGGGTAAACCGGAAGCTTATTATTTCCCACCACAGTTGAATAATCATGGAGGTGATTTTCCCTATACTTTTATGGGGATCTCTCCCGGCACTACCCGGGAACAGATCAGGGAATGCCTGGTCAACTTTACCAAAGGGGATAACAAGATTACGAATTATTCCCAGGCCTTCCGGCTGGAGCCGGGTACAGGCTGGGATGTTCCTCCCGGGCTGCTGCATGCTCCGGGCAGTATGTGTACCTATGAACCGCAAAAGGCTTCCGATGTATTCGCCATGTATCAGTCCCTGGTGAATGAAGCGATCATACCGGAAGTATTGTTGTGGAATGGCACGCCAAAAGAAAGTATCGGCGATTTCGATGCCTTGCTGGATGTCATCGATTGGGAGTTGAATGTCGATCCTCTTTTACATGCCAACCGGTATATGCATCCCAAACCGGTAAGGGCCACAGACGTGATGAAGGCCGGAGGATATATTGAAAACTGGGTCTGTTATAAATCCGATGCCTTCAGTGCCAAGGAATTGACTATTTTACCGGGAGCGACCGTCACGATCAAAGACAGCGCGGCTTATGGGATCATCCTGATGCAGGGTCATGGCAAAATGGGCGTCTGGGATATCGAAACCCCCGCTCTCATCCGTTACGGTCAATTGACCTTCGATGAATTTTTTATCAGTGAGAAAGCGGCTGTAGAAGGAGTTACCATCGTGAATGCTTCCCAAACGGATCCGATCGTCATGCTGAAACATTTTGGTCCCGGTAACCCGGACCTGGTATTATAGGGATCTCGTGAACTAAAAGGCAATACGGAGAATCTTAAGTGCTGATAAAATATAGTCCTGAAAATCTAACGAAAGCAAACCATAGATATGCAAAAGAATAATTATCCCAAACTTCATAATGCCTCCTGGCCCGGTGTGGTAGGAAAAGGCCCTGATTCGGAACCTCCGATCTCCCTGGATACTTTATTGGATCTGACCGCTGCCGCGGAAGTGGACGGCGTTAAATTCGACGGCATCGATATCGGTTTGTTCGATCCTCATTTCGATATGGAAGGAGGAGACGACGAAATCAAAAGGCTGGCCGATAAGGTATCCTCGCGCAACCTGGTCATTGGAAGTATCGTTGCACCTATCTGGCCCCCGACAGGCGGATCTGCCATGGGAAGCCGGGCCGATCGCAGCAGGTTCGTGGACCAGGTCCGTAAAAGCTGCGAAATTGCCCAGAAATTGCGTGCAATGGGAATCCGCCCCAATGGGATCGTTCGCATAGATTCGGCCACCAACCCTGAAACCTGGGACAAGGATCCGGTTGCGAATACGAAGCTGATCGCAGAGACTTTCCGTGAAGCCTGCGATGTCGCTGCCGGTTTCGGGGAAAAACTGGCTGCAGAAGGAGAGATCTGCTGGGGAGGAATGCAAAGCTGGAAAACAATGCTCGAAACCCTGGAAGCCGTGGATCGGCCGAATGTCGGGTTTCAGGCGGATATGGCGCATACTTTATTATACCTGTTAGGATACAACAGGCCACAGGACAGGATATTGCCTGACAATTTCGACTGGAAGGACCGAACCGACCTGGAGGAAGGTTTGAAAACGCTGACCCATGCCCTTCGTCCCTGGACCATCGATTTTCATGTCGCCCAGAATGACGGAACGGTACATGGTACGGGTTCACATGATAAGACAGGCCGCCATTGCCTGGCCACCGATCCGAACGGCAGACTCGACATCGCTCATGATGCGGGGTATTGGCTGCGGGGAGAAGACGGAGCCTTGACCAGGGCCTTCAGGCATATCTGCTGGGACGGATGTATGTTTCCCAATGAGGTGATGACCCGACAAAAGACCTGGAATGATATCCTGGCAGCGATGGTAAAGGTCCGGGATGCACATGGATGGTATGAAAAGGGGATTTAAAAAAGGTAAACAATTGCAACATGGCAAATAAGAAAAAAATAAATATAGGATTGATCGGCTGCGGTTTTATGGGCCGGACACATACGAATGGTTACAAACGCGTCCCTGATTTTTTTCCGGAGCTGGCTTATACCCCAGTGTTAAAAACTGTTTGCTCCCGCCGGGAAGAAAAGGTCAAGGCTTTTGCGGAGCAGTGGGGATATGAATCTGTAGAAACAGATTGGAAGGCGGTCCTGGCCCGGCCTGATATCGATGCAGTGGATATCTGTACACCTAATGACAAACATGCGGAAATTGCCATTGCGGCCGCACAGGCGGGTAAGATGATCCTTTGCGAAAAACCCCTGGCCCGTACACTGGCAGAATCTCAAACGATGGTGGATGCTATCGAAAAAGCCGGAGTTCCCAATACGGTCTGGTATAATTACCGCCGTCTTCCGGCCGTTACCCTTGCTAAACAAATTGTCGATTCCGGGAAACTGGGAAAGATCTTTCATTACCGGGCCAATTTTCTCCAGGACTGGACAATCAATGCCAATCTGCCCCAGGGTGGGGAAGGGCTCTGGCGTATGGATGCCGCTGTCGCCGGATCCGGCGTACTGGGAGATCTTCTTTCCCATTGTATCGATACGGCCATGTGGTTGAACGGAGGCATCAGGGATGTTTCCGGTATGACCGAAACCTTTATCAAAGAAAGGGTTCACCAGCTAACCGGAAAAGTAGAGAAAGTAACCATCGATGATGCCTGTGCCTTTCTTTGCCGGTTTAATAACGGGTCCCTCGGTGTTTTTGAATCTACCCGGTATGCCCGGGGGCATAAGGCCCTGTATACCTTCGAGATCAACGGTGCCAATGCTTCCATTCGCTGGGATCTTCATGATCTGAACCGTCTCGAATACTTCGATAACGCAGACGAGTCTATCGTCCGGGGTTGGAGATCCATTCATGTTACTGATGGAGACCAGCCATATATGGGTAAATGGTGGGTGCCGGGTCTTGGAATAGGGTATGAACATTCCTTTGTACACCAGGTGGCCGACTTTTTAAAAAGCCTGGAAACGGGAGAACCCTGTTCACCGTCATTCCGGGAAGCCCATGAAACCCAAAAGGTTTGCCAGGCTGTATTGGATTCGGCGCTTTCCGGGAGCTGGAAGACAACAGGAGCGGTTTAGGAATTGTCAGGTTACCTATGCAAAGAAGAAAAATGTAAATACAATAAAAAAATAATAATGAAAAAAATCGTTGATATTAACTTAGGTAAATGGATGGTGGGATTAGCCCTTCCCGTCTTATTGGTAGTTAGCTGTAATAACTCCGGCGAAAGCAAACCTGTTGCAGATAAAGATGGCTTTATTGAAATATTCGATGGGAAATCCTTTACAGGTTGGGATGGTGATACCAGTGTATGGCGTATCGATAGTAGTAGTTTTATTGGAGAGGTTACGGCTACCAAACAATTGAAGACAAACAGTTTCCTGATGTACAGTGGAGGCAAGCCGGGGGATTTCGAATTCAAGGCGGAATACCGGATCAGCCCCGAAGGAAACAGCGGTGTTAATTATCGCAGCGAAGAATTGAAAGACATTCGTTATGCCCTAAAAGGGTATCAGGCCGATATCGACGGGGCTAACCAATATACCGGCCAGAATTATGAAGAACGCGGCCGTGGATTCCTGGCCATGAGAGGACAAAAGGCGGTATTGGAAGCTAATACCAAACCCATTATCAAAGATTCTGTCGGAAATTCGGATTCGTTGAAGACGCATATTAAAATAAATGATTGGAATGAAGTACATATCATTGCCAAGGGTAACCATATGCAGCATTTTATCAATAATATTCTGATGAGCGAAACGACAGATAACGATAGCACGAACCGGAAGTTCAGCGGTGTCCTTGGGCTGCAGGTCCACGTCCTGCCTTCCATGAAGGTGGAATACAGGAACATCCGGTTGAAACAGGAGTAAGGGAGATCTGAGGAGATCTGACACAGGAGGTCTGACTCAGGAGTGAGATCGGGAGTAACTGTCGTTACTCCGATCTCAGATTCTTCACCGGGTTCTGCAAAGCTGCCTTTACCGTGTTAACACTAATGGTCAATACGGCAATGATTAGTGCCATTAAAGCGACCAGGGCAAACATCCACCATCGTATTTCTATACGATAGGGGAAACTTTGCAGCCATTTATGCATGATAAACCAGGATATAGGCGTTGCTATCAGGATGGCCAAACCTACCAGCGATAAAAAATCCCTGGATAGCAGCAGGGAAATAGCACGAACACTGGCCCCCAGGACTTTTCTAACGCCGATCTCCTTTAAACGCTGCTGAATGATTAATAACACCATGGCGAATAAACCGGTACAGGAAAGGAAAATAGCAATAGCGGCTGCAATGCTGAACAATAATGACATCATCCTCTCCTCCTGATACCAATTAGTGATATTTTCATCCAGGAAAGTACCCCGGAATTCCTGTCCCGGTTCGAGAACCGCCATTTCTTTTTTGATGGCTTGCATGGCGGTAACTGGATTCTGAGCGGATGTTTTTATGAAACAGTAATTGATCCCCGAATTTTTGTCCATTCTCAGGATAAGTGGCTCCAATTCCTCCTGCATGGAATACAGATGGAAATCGGGAAAAACGCCAACGATGTGCCAGCCGGCCCAGGAACTGTCTCCGGCAATATTCTTTCCAATTATCTCTTTTTCGTGTAACTGTCTGGCCAGACTTTCAGAGATGACAACATTATTCTGCGTGTCGGTTCCGAAAGATCTGTCGAAGTCACGTCCTTCCAACGGACGCAGACCCAGTGTCTTCAGGTAATCGTAGTCAACGGACACCATATTGGTGGAAATGGATCTGCCTTTATAATCAAATCCGGTGCTGGATTTTACAGTCCTTTTGTCCTGCCCCCGGCCTATATTAATATTACTGCCTGTTATGGACACTATCCGGGGATCGGCGGCCAGCCGGGTCCTTAGCTTTTCTATAGTTTCCCTGCCTTTATCTGCCTTATACAAGGGAACGCTGATTACGTATTCTTTTTGAAACCCCAGATCGGCTTCCTGCAAATGTTGAAATTGGCGGTAAATGATCCAGGTGCAGCTGATCATGATACAGGCAATGACAAATTGTATTACGATCAGGGCATTTCGCAGTCCGCCATTCTTTTTAAGGCTCACTTTACCCTTAAGGGTGTCGACTGCCTTGAATTTTGCCATCAACCAGGAAGGATATCCACCGGCAATAAAGGATACGAATAATAAGAGCATGAGGGCAAGTGATAGGAATGCTGGTTCCCGCATAAGGGAATTTAGGGAAACATCCATTCGCACCATTCTGCTCAGATAACCAACCAATATATTCAGGAGAAGCAGGGAAATGATAAACGCGATACAACAAAGCAGAAAACTCTCTCCCCATAATTGGGTGAATAATCTTCCTTTTGCCGCCCCCAGGCATTTTCTTATCCCGATTTCCTTGCTCCTGGTAAAAGCATTGGCCAGATTGATATTGATAAAATTAAATGAGGCAATCAGGATGATCAGCAAACCGACAGTCAGCATAGTATAAATCATTGCCGCATTGACTGCTTTATGGCCATTTACCCTGGTTGAAAAATGGATCTCACAGAGAGGTAATAGCCGGGTGGCAAAAATATCTCCCCGCCTATCCGGTTTGGCCCCTTCCTTTGCCAGATTCGTGTACCATTGCGCGAGATACCGTTTGTTGATTTCTTTCAGTTGGTCTTCAGCCTGCTTCCGGGTGGATCCGTCTTTAAGTTGCACGTATACCAGGTGGGAAGAGTTATTCCAATCGGTATTACTTTCCGCATAATTTTTTACATTTTCTATCCGGGCCAGGATATCAAATTTCAGGGAAGACCCATTCGGGTCTTTAATTACTGCCGATACAACGAATTCCTGTAATTTTTCTCCTGTAGACGCTTTTATTCTTTTGCCGATCGGGTCTTGGTTGCCGAATATCATTTTAGCTGCATATTCCGTCAGAACTATATCCGTAAGATTCTTTAACGGATTACCCTTATTGCCGCTGAGAATGGTAAAACTGAACATGGAAAAAAAATCTTCATCGGCCAGTTTCACCGGAATGGCAAATTCCTTTTCTTGGAATTGTACACGATTACCCACATCCATGAACCGGGTCATTTTTTCAATGGCAAGGGCTTCCTTTTTAAAGGCAGGACCGGCAGGATAACCGAACTGATTGGCAATCTCTTCACCGGTTGTTTTATTAAAGACCTGGTAAGCCTGGTAAAGTTTATTCCCGTTGGCATGGGAAGAGTCATAACTGAACTGGCTATACACTACAAGCAGGATTACAATTCCCAACGTAAAACCAATAGTTAATCCTCCAATATTTATGAAGGCATGTAATTTGTTCCTGAATAGATTTCGCCAGGCGATCTTAAAATAACTTTTAAACATAGGCCAAAGATGCAGCGAATAAAATGCCAAAAAGCTAAACCCCGGATAATCAATTATTCAGGGTTTTTAGCTTATCATAACTGTTCGTTTCCGATACGGGATTGTCGCGTTTATGACTTCAATACCCGAGTGTTGTGACCAATGACTCCCCTGCATGAATATCCTGTTCCGAAAATTTCAGTTTAAGACGGCTCCCTGTATTTTCTCCTGATTGGACTCCAGATCCTTCTGCTATCCGTTCTGTCGTAAAAGGAACCGGTCTGCCGCCGGAAATGATGGAAATTTTTTTTGGTTCTCCGGTTAATTCCACTTCCAGCGAGGTCAAACGCAGACTGCCATAAACGAGTGAAACGGTATTTGTCTGCGCCCCGGCTGTCCTTGTCTGCCCGATATTACCCCAGCCTTCGGAGGCCGTAAAAAAACTTTTGAATTGATCTTTTTGCACTTTAGGAATAAATCGCATGGCTTTTTCCGGGCCATTGTAATAAAAGTCCTGTAACGCAAGCAGTACCCCCCACGATGCCATGGCCCTTGCATAATGGTCGCCGCATTCGATCTCATTGTAGGGGTTATGTTTTTCGGGGCTGTACCGTTCATGGACCGATCTAATAAGGGATAATCCTTCATTGATCATTCCTTCATAGATCATATTTGTCGCTACCTGGTATTCAATACCGGTCCATACCTCATCCCGGTAACGGACCCCGTCTTCACCCATATGTTTGCTTTTTGGCCAGGTGGCGACCAGCAGGCCAGCTTCACCGGGATCTGCATAAACACGCTCGGGTTTATGCATTTTTGTTTGCACACCTACATCCGGAGCCCAATTATATTTCCAAATTGATTCCAGGGCGGTCTTCACTTTATTCTCCGGGTACAAATACCCGAGGTCATCCAGATGGGCCCATGTCTGTCCGAATAATTGATCGCTCAGACATCCGCCCGCATATTGGTATTTCGGATGTTTGGCCAGATCGACATCCTGGATAAAATATTCTCCATTCCAGAGCTTATCTACGGTTTTTCTACTGCCACTCGCGAAGATACTGTCGCAATGACTGGAAAAAACAGAGTCTTTCATCAGTAAAGCCATCCTCGAAGCCGCTTTCAGAGAGGCGAGGTACAAACCGCCAACATAGGTATTTGCGCCATAAAAGGCTATATCGTAGGTATTGGCCTGTTCTTTTTCAATAAGACCATCCCCATTCCCGTCTTCCTTTATGATAAATTCCGTAGCCTTTTTGATCTTGCTCCAATTCCGGGAAAGGAACAGGTTGTCTTTGGACAATAAATTTTCCCGGTAGGCTTTCAGGATGGCACCAGCATGGCCATCTATCAGGATCCCTCCCCATCCGTTGCGGGACTCGATACCTCCGTCTTCCCTGAAAGATGTTCCGAAATCCGTTTTTTCCCGGACATTTTTCTCCAGCTCCGGAAATAAATGGGCAAGCGCCTGCTCATAGTTCCATACATGTGTACAGGTTCCCACACAAGAGCCAACACCTTCCCAGGCCCAGAATTTATCGGTAGCCCACCATTGGCAGGTTTCAGTAGCAAGGGTGGATACCGGCATCATCAGCCGTTGATTAAGCCAATAGGGTAAGCTGCTGTTCACATAGTAGGCATCATGAAAAGCGAAGGTTTCACGGGTAAGCCTTTCCAGATTATGTTGAAGCCAGGACGCGACTTCTCCTGAATTGTCAAACCAGTTAGCATACATATTCCCGATTGCAGGACCACCTGTGGGGATTGGTTTGTTCCAATTACCGCCCTCTCCATATTGCATGGGGCGGTTCGGAAAGAACCAGGTCAGCAGGAAGGTTATCTCCCTGGTTTCACCGGGGGCTAATTCAATGGTTGTACCGGCAGCGCCTACCAATTTTTCTCCGGGAAGGGCAAGGGCCTCGTTATCATTATTTACCCGGTCCGCGTTTCCTTTGTAGTTGGCATCTGCAAATCCATCAGCATCCAGCACGCTCAGCGACAGATTGCCAAAATAGGGATGGGAATCCGGAAAAAATTTGTGCAGGGAGGGGAGATTGCTGAATACGATCTGATCCACATTTATATGGCCCCAGCTTCCTTTCTCTTTATCGATTATCTCCAGATAAGCCTTTTGCCCTATCCACGCTTTTACGTTCCAGCTGAAATCTTCCAGATGCTCCGTCCAGTTGCCGGTGGCAGACTTTACCGGTTTACCATCGACCACAAGATTCATGCAGGTATTATCCTTGTAAGATCCTCCTGCCAGTTTGAAATTAATAAAATCACTGCCAACAATAAAGACGGGAGAAATTAATTTTCCGGTTGCCGAATCTCCCTGGCCGGAAAGTTTGGAGTCGATCAGAAATTCCCCTTCACCGCCGGTTACCCGGTCTTTTTTCCCTTCCTCAATGGTAATGGGTTTCTTCCCAAAAGCCGTTCCTTCCGCTTTCCACTTTCCGTAAGAACCCGTTTCGAAATCCTGGAATAGTTTATCCTTCCTGGCGACAAAAGGCTGAGGTCCGATTCCCTTTTGCAGGTCCATGGCAATCGTAGTTCTTCCTTCCTCGCGGATGACCTTATTGTGTAATGCGCCCTCTATCCGGTCTTTCAGATCGATACAGATAAGATTTTGCAACCAACCGGTTAAGCTCACCTGCATTTTTTCCGAAGAAGTATTTTTAAGCCTGTATCGGAGGATAGTTCCGGGAGTGGCAGATTCTTTGGCATTCAGCGGTATAAATGGGGAGTAAACTGTGGCATCGATCTGTAATGGCAAAGGATTGGAAACTGACGAATAAGTGATTCGCGCTACCGGATATTCCCCCGTGAAAGAGATATCGTCAAAATCTTTTTTGTTCAGCTGCCTGGTCCGGGTAACGTTATTCTGTTTGATCGTGACGGCAAACCCCTGATCTATATAACTGAAGGGCTCAAAGGTTTGGTAACATACTTTCCAGGGGCCGGCTTCGGTTCCGAAGTTCATCAACCAGTCGATCCCGTAACCGGTATTATAGGCATTATTAGCGATCCACCAATTCGCCAGGGTTCCATCACCACGAACATATAACTGCCCGGCGGCAATACCTCCGCATGGCATGCCGATGGTTGTCAGTTCCTTTCCTTTATAAATTTTTCGAGCGTTATCCCAGAGCGATTTTTCCCAGGAAGGGGAAAGCTCTTTTTTCACCGGGACGAAATGGGAAGGATCAGTCGGCCCGGACTGTTGGCCAAAAACGGGGTGAAGCAGGGCGATGGCAATCGTTAAAAACAACAATTTCATTTGTCAGGAAGTTGATTTTTAAAAAAGCTAAAAATATGGTTAAACGTTTAACCTGCAAAATTTTTATAAAGGCCCCAATGCAATTTTTTCATTCCCCCGTATTTTTTGATTTCCTGATGATCCGGTTTTTTTGTGGGCTGACTTTACTATATTTAGGTGTCATCATGACAAGAATAACGACCCCTAAAACGAAGGTTGACCATGAAAAAATTACGATTGCTTGTCTTGCCCGTCCTGTTGATATTTGTTTTAAGCCGGGTTGGTTTTGCCCAGACAGCTTCCACACAACCTCCTGCGGAAAAATACGCTGTCGATTCAGCCTCCCAGGACCTACCGGGTATACCTAAAGGAGAGGTATTAAAATTTACCTTTTCCAATTCGTCTGTTTTCCCCGGAACGGTAAGGGAATATTGGATCTATATTCCCGCCCAATACCGCCCGGAAAAACCGGCCTGCGTATACATCAACCAGGATGGCATCCAATGGAAAGCGCCAACCGTATTCGATAACCTTATTCATCGGGGGGAGATGCCCGTTACTATCGGTGTATTTGTGACACCGGGACGTGTGCCGTCTATGAATGGGCATGTCTCCCTGGACCGGTTCAACCGCAGCTTCGAGTATGATGGGCTGGGCGATGCGTATGCCCGTTTTATCCTGGATGAATTGTTACCCGATGTGGAAAAACAAAAAGCAAGCGACGGCCGGATCATACATCTTTCAAAAAACGGGAAGGACAGGGCCATCGGTGGATCCAGCAGCGGTGCCGTTTGCGCTTTCACTGCCGCGTGGGAACGTCCTGACGCTTTTTCCCGGGTCTTTAGCGCAATCGGAACCTATGTAGGGCTCCGTGGCGCTGATCGTTATCCCACCTTTATCCGGAAATACGAACCTAAACCAATCCGTGTATTTTTGCAGGATGGCTCCAATGATCTTAACATTTACGGAGGCGATTGGTGGAAGGCCAATGAGTCGATGGAGCGGGCCCTGGTCTTTTCCGGTTACCAGGTGAACCATGTATGGGGTGAAGGTGGCCATTCCGGTCGTCAGGGGGAATCCATTTTTCCTGAAGCCATGCGGTGGCTCTGGAAGGATTACCCGCAGCCGGTTACCAACGGAGCTACCAAAAATCAATTTATAAATGACATCCTGATTCCCGGAGAAGACTGGGAATTGGTGGGGCAGGGTTATCAATTTACAGAAGGCACAGCAGTGAATGCGGCGGGAGAAGTTTTTTATGTGGACATTCCCCCCTCGAAAATCTATAAGGCGGGGATGGATGGCAAACTGACCGTTTTGTCAACCGATATAAAAAAAGCCAGCGGAACGGCTTTTGGGCCGGATGGTAACCGGTATATGGCCGGGGCCAGTAAACAAATCATCCGTTATGCGATCAACGAAAAAGAAACGGTTATAGCCGACGGGATTTCAGGAAATGACCTGGTTGTCGCCGGGAATGGAAATATCTATGTTACTTCACCGGATGGTATCGATAAAGCCAGTAAAATTTACCTTATCCGCCCGGATGGAGAAAAGAAAGTGGTGGACGATGGATTAAAATTTGCCAATGGCGTCACCCTTTCCCCGGACCAGACTCAATTATATATAGCAGAATCCGCTTCCCATTGGGTTTGGATCTACACTATTCAGGCGGATGGCACGCTCGCCAATAAACAACGTTATGGATGGCTTCACGCTCCGGATACCCAGGAATTTGCCTGGCCGGATGGCTTGCGATGCGACCGTGAAGGAAGGATTTATGTAACCACTTCTCTTGGGATCCAGGTCCTCGATCAGACCGGACGGGTCAACGCGATCATTCCTCTGCCGGCCGGAACCCGTTCCCCATCGAATTGCTGTTTTGGCGGACCTGATTTTAATACGCTTTATGTGACCTGTTGGGATAAGGTATATCGAAGGAAAGTAAAAGTTAAAGGCGCCAATGCTTATGAGGCTCCGTTAAAACCGGCAGCTCCCAGGCTCTGATCGCTCCGAACCCATATTTCGCGTATGCCCTTCCGGCCCGGCCGAATCTTCAGCTTCGGTAAATGACGGTCGGAGAAGCCTGTGCGGAGGCATAGATCGTGCAGTCGGCTATAGTAACCTGCGGAGGCGCCTGTATGGCGTATAAAATGATATCCGCAATATCCCCGGCTTTTAAAGGCTCGAATCCTTCGTATACTTTTTTGGCCTTTTCCTGGTCGCCCTTGAAACGGACAAGCGAAAAATCTGTTTCAACAGCCCCAGGAGCGATATTGGTAATTTTTATTCCATGTTGTGTCAGATCGAGCCGCATCCCTTCACTGATCGCTTCGACAGCTTTCTTGGATGCGCAATAAACAGCGCCATTGGCATAGGTCTGTTTTCCTGCTACCGAACTGAGATTGACGATATGACCTTTTTTACGGGCCACCATCCCCGGCATAATAGTTTTGGAAACATATAAAAGGCCCTGTACATTTCCCTCCATCATGGCATCCCAATCCCCGATATCTCCATCCTGAATAGAGGATAACCCATGAGCATTCCCGGCATTATTGATCAGAATGTCAATATTCTGCCATTGGTCAGGCAGACTACCGATAGCAGCAAAGACCTCTTCTTTATTCCGTACATCAAAAGAAAGGGTAATGACATCCACCTTTTGGGAAAGCTCTTCCTTCAATTCTTCCAACCGGTCTGTCCTTCTTCCGCAAAGGATCAGGGAGATATTGTTTGCTGCAAATTTTTTTGCCGTCGCTTGTCCAATGCCTGAGGTGGCGCCTGTAATAAGGGCTATTCTATTGCTCATCATCCGGCAATTTAACTATTAATTTGATTCATAAAGGAGGTAAGCAATTTATTGAATTCTTCCGGAGCTTCCATATTGGGTAAATGCCCGGATCCCCCGATACATTCCAGCCTGGCTCCGGGAATACGATTGCTCATCATTTCCGCTACAGGCAGGGGAGTGAAATAATCTTCGGACCCGGCTATGACCATAACCGGAACGGCAACCGAAGCAAGAACGGGAATATGATCCCTTCGTTCGGCCCGACCCCGGTTAGCAGCTGCTGCTCCTTCGGCGGATGTTCCCGTCATCATACCGTATAAATGCCTGTATACGCTGACATCTTTCATCGATTCCCCGGATAGATAATGCTGAATATTTTCGTCGGTATATTTTTTCATACCATCTCTAGAAATCGTCTCCGCAAGGATCAACCGCTTATGATAGGATTCAGGAGTTTCTCCCCTGGCATCCGAGCAGACAATGATCATGGCCCTGACCTTTCCCGGGAAAAGACGATATGCGTCCAGTACTATCTGACCACCCATCGAAAGACCGCAAAATACCGCTTTTTCAATAGCCAGTTCATCCAGCAGATAAAGGATGTCGAGCACCATTTCATCTAACATGACCCTGGTAGAGGAAACAGAAGTTTCCCCATATCCTCTTAAATCGGGAATGATCAGACGGTATTCCTTTTTAAAATGGGCGACCTGTTCTTTCCACATCGTCCTGTTAAAGGGATGCCCATGGATAAATACCAGGACAGGCCCCGCCCCTTCATCATCATAGGCCATTTGAATTCCTCTTATTTTCTTTACCGGCATTTTTTATGACAAAGGTATACCAGGCTGATAAGTATAAACAGATGCAGATCCTGGTTTTTTAACAGGATCAGATTGGAGTGATATATACCTCAAATAGGGTAGCGCAAACAGGTTAGCGCAAATAGGTGGTTGTGGAAATAAATGAAAGTGGGTAGTTTGAAGGTTGTTTAACGGAGGGCTAGTATTAATACGGGTATTTTATTACGTTTAATGATTAACGGTAGTTTATAAATTAGTGTTTATACGATAATGATTTTATTTGTTCTTTCAAAAATTACCACAAAAGGGTATTGTCACGGAAAAGTGTAACTGTAGATTTGCCAATAAATATTTTCATTTATAAAATTCATTTTATGCAAACACGATTTTATTGCTCCCTGAAAAAAAATACCCTGAAACTAACACTTGTCCTTTTTCTTTTCTCTATGGCCCTGTCTTGTAAAAAAGGAGATACGGGACCTGTCGGAGCAACAGGCGCAGCTGGAGCCGCAGGTAGCGCAGGAGCGGCCGGCGCTGCGGGCCCTGCCGGGGCTGCCAACGTCATCTATTCCGATTGGTTTACACCCGCGACTTATAAAAAAGATACCATCTTCGGGAGTTGGGGATTTAATTTTGACAAGGCGGATGCCGCTATTACCCAAAAAATTCTGGACAGCGGTGTTGTGATCACTTTTGGCAAACTGGATGGCTACAATCCGGTTATATGGCCAACTACCCAGATCGCAGCACTTCCGATCATTATCACTTATTTAAGTGGGGCAACGGCCAATATCGATACATGGTCCGCTTTGGTCACTGCCGGAAATTTGAGGATAAGGCTGGTAAGCAGTTTGAATGCTTATGGAGGTATATCCAATGCGCATAAATTCCGTTATATCATCATTCCGGGCGGCGTAAAAGAATCTGCATCGGTTTCGCCAAGCATCGTTTCAGGAATGGGGAATAAGTTGAACGGAACGGTAAGCGTTTCACAATTGAGGGAAGTGACACAACATTTTAGCGAGATGAGTTATGCAGAGATCTGCCAACGCCTGGGCGTTCCTCAATAAAATAATACTACATACCTGATAAAAGCGATTGTCCCGACAATCGCTTTTATCTATTTACATAGGTTATAGTATCTTTGCCGCCCATGCGGAAAGAAGCATTTTTAACGATTCGGTTAGCTGTACCCATTATCATCGGGGAATTGGCGCAGATGGCCCTGCACATCATCGATACGGCCATGGTGGGAGCTATAAGTTATAAACAGCTGGCTGCCGCAGCGCTTGTTGTCAATACGATGAACATTCCCTTTGTATTGGGGATCGGAATGACCATTTCCGTTTCACAAATGGTTTCGATGGCTCATGGCCGTCGTGACGGGCAAGGTGTGTCTCATTATCTCTTCAATGGATTTTGTCTTTGCGCCCTCACGGCCATTGTCATTTCCCTGGCCATTGTTTCCGGGAGGAATATCCTGCATCATCTCGGTCAGGATCCGGAGGTCGTCATTCTTGCGCTGCCCTTTATGAAATTAATGGGTTTCTCCATCATTCCGATGTTGCTTTTTATGACCCTTAAGCAATTTACCGACGGACTGGAATTTACCAAAACAGCCATGATCCTGTCTCTCGCAGGGATGCCGGTCAATATATTGCTGAACTGGTTATTGATCTACGGGAACTGGGGCTTTCCCAGACTGGAATTATTAGGTGCCGGCTGGGCTACCCTGATCACCCGTAGTCTGATCTTTATCGTGCTGGGGATCATCATTCTCAAACACAGCACCTTTCGTCGTTATATTGCCGTTAGCCGCAGTCAATGGAAACTCCGGCGCAAAACTTTAGGTGAGTTACTCCATATTGGGATCCCCAGTAGTTTGCAGATCGGTATGGAGGCCGGGGCTTTTGCCGTATCCGGCATTTTAATCGGAACGATAAGCGCTGTAGCCCAGGCCGCTCATCAGATCGCTCTGAGTTGTGCCTCCTTTACTTTTATGGCTTCCATGGGGCTCGCACAGGCAGGCTCGATCCGGGTAAGTAATGCTTTTGGGCGTTCCGACTGGCCAAAGATCTCCTTAATAGGAAGGAGTACACTGCTGACGGCCTTACTCTACGGAATATTTTGTGCTATTACCTTTGCCATACTTCGCCATGAATTACCAAAAGCATTTAACGAGAATACAGCTGTATTACAAATGGCAGGTCTCTTATTGCTTTTTGCGGCAGTTTTCCAGATATCGGACAGCACCCAGGCTATCGGTGCGGGTTTATTGCGAGGGATCAAGGATGTTAAAACACCCACGCTGTTGATCGCAGTCGCTTATTGGGTCATCGGCCTTCCGGTCGGGTATGTACTTACTTTTGTCGTTGGTATGGGTGCCTCTGGCATGTGGCTCGGTTTCATTACGGGATTAACCCTGGCCTCGCTGTTTTTGTTGGCCCGGTTTCTTAAAATGACGAAAAAGAATACGCTTCAATGAGTTTTCCGGAGAAACACTGCCTTTTCTAAAATGGCGCAAACGTTTGCATGTTGATTGCCGGTATTTGATTCTTATCTTAATAAAATGTTTACTGCGCCCATGGAGAATTTTGATGAGCAACTTGCCTGGTCACGGGTGAGGGAAGGGGATAAAGAATCATTCCTGCTTCTTTATAATAATTTTTTCCATTTTCTCGTAAGTATCGGCATCCGCATCAGCAACGACCCCGCGGTCTCCAAAGATGCCTGCCAGGAATTTTTTATCCGGCTCTGGGAAAAAAGGCAATCCCTGTCGGATGTACGCAACATCAAAGGGTACCTGTACAGAGGCTATAAAAACCAGCTGATAAAGATGCTCCTGCAAAACGGACAAAATACCTCATCTTCTTTCGATATGGAACTCGAATTCACCCAGCATTGGACGGTTTCTCCGGAAGCCGATCTGATCCATAATGAAGAAGGACAAAGAAAACTGACCCTGCTGATCAATGCCTTTAAGGCATTACCCCCACGTCAGCGGGAATTACTATATCTGCGTTATTATTCCGGCTTAACAACAGAAGCGATTGTTGAGCAAACAGGACTTTCCATTCGCAGTGTCTATAATCAGATCCATATCGGGCTGAATAAGTTAAAGGCTAATCTTTCAAAAGGGGGGAGCAAAAACTTCCGCAATTATTTATTGATAATTAGCTGTTTATGCATTATTTTTAAATATATCTAAATAAGTTTAAAAATAATTGACCTTGGACAGGTAAAAAACAGGGGAAACAGGATCTGGCAATAAAAGGAACACATGGATGGTGTTGAAGCCAGTATAGAAAAATTAATAAAGGATGACTCTTTTATTAATTTTTGTTTGAAAAAGGACGAACAGGATATTGCGATCTGGGAGACGATCCTGTTGACGCAACCTGAAAAAAAAGCCCTGATCTACGCTGCCAAAGACCGGCTCTTAGTAATGGCAGCAGCCATCCGGGAGGGAGAGCGGGACCTGGCTGTCGAAAGGCTGAGCAAGGCGATGGATGCCCTGGATAACACGCACGAAAAATCTCCAAAAGAAAAACGACTTTTAATCATCCCGTTTTTTGGCGTAGAGCGGGGCTCTCTCATGAAGAGATGGATAATGGCAGCCTCCGTCCTGGTTTTTATCATAGGAGGGTATCTTGTTTATAATTATAAGATAGGGAAAGGTAATGGCTCCCCTAATAACACAGTAAAGAATATTATCGCTCCAAAAGGAGAAAGAAAAAGTCTTCGTCTTCCTGATGGAACCCAGGTAATTCTGGACGGCGGCAGCCACTTAATACTGGCAGAAAATTTTAACAGCCAAAACAGGGAAGTAGAATTAAGCGGAGAGGCTTATTTTGACGTAACCCAGGATCCGGGTCGCCCCTTTATTATTCATACGGATTTTATGGACATCAACGTCCTGGGAACTGCCTTTAATGTCCGGGCCTATCCTGATGAGCCGACTGCCGTTACTTCCCTGATCCGGGGACGGGTAGCCATAACTTTTCCGGACGACTCCGTCAGGCAAAAATCGATCATATTACATCCCATGCAAAAGATAGTGATCGGAAAAGGGAGCAAGATTATTTCCGATCCGGCCTTATCCTCAGCAGGATCCAGCCCCGCCATTCATATCCTCCGGATCGATTCCTTACATAAAAACCTTTTGTCCCGTGGTCTGCAGGAAACGGCCTGGACGGAAAACCGCCTGGTTTTTAATGATGAATCCCTCGAGTCTGCAGGTCTTAAACTGGAAAAATGGTTTGGAATCGAAGTTGTCTTCTCCGGACAGGAGATAAAAAAACTCCCTTTTACCGGAAGTTTTGAAAACCCTAACCTGGAAAAAGTCCTGGAGACAATGAAACTAACTATCCCCGTATTACAATACAAAATAGAAGAAAATAAAAAACTTATCCTTTACTAGTTAATAAAAGAGGGATGCGTCAACATCCCCCGGTAACAAGTCTTTGAAACAGGCAAGGTTTGCGCCAACTCCTGTTTCCATTTTTTAACTTAAAACCAAAACTAAGGTATGCAAAATTGCAATGCCCCAGGGCGTTTTTTTGCCCGGAAGGCAACAACCAAAACTCTACGGCTTATGCGATTAACTGCCCTTGTATTTCTGGCCGGTTGCCTGCAAGTCTCTGCAACGGGATTATCACAGGATGCCCGGGTTACGCTTAATGAGAAACATATCCGGCTGGATAAATTATTCGGTATCCTGGAGCGTAAAACAAATTTCCATTTTTCCTACAGCAGCGCATATATCCCGCTTGCCCGGAAAGTGGATGTGGAAGCAAAGGACGAATTGCTTTCATCTGTTCTGCAACGAACCTTATATCCT
>NZ_JBTLQH010000046.1:0-51383 GCF_054461575.1 Flavitalea flava | reverse complement strand
GACGAGTACTCCGATGGTGGCAGCCAGCATGGCTTCATGATCTTTCGTTCGTTTGCTGAAGATGCCCAGTAAAAAGATTCCCAGCATACCCGCAGCAAATATTCCCGATAGTTCCCACCACATATCCAGGATACCCTTTGACCCCTTCATGGCCACGCCTGCCGCCATTCCCGCCAGGCCAAAACCCACGGTACCGATATAGAGTACCCGGAGTTTTTGTTTTTCGCTGGCGTTCTTATTAAAGTATCTCCGGTAGATATCTTCCGAAAAAACGGTGGCCGAAGCATTCATTCCGCTGCTGATCGTGCTCATGGCGGCAGAAAGAATGGCAGCGATGATGAGACCGGATAAACCCGCGGGGATATGCGTCACGATGAAATTCGGCATCACTTTATCCCCATAGTCCGAAGGGATGAAAGTGGTCATCATTTGTCTTATCTGTTCCTGGGTTGCACCCGATGGTAATCTTTCCCGCGCCAGCTGCTCTTTTACTACAGCCACCACTTCCGGATTTACGATACAATAGGAATACAGACAGGATCCGATGAAAAAGAATAACATGGAAGCAGGAACATACAACCACACGCAAAGCCATAAAGAACGGGATGCTTCTTTGGAAGACCTGGCAGCATGATACCGCTGCACATAGTTCTGATCCATCCCAAAATTATTAAGATTGATAAAGAAGCCATATAAGAGGATCACCCAAAAGGTCGAATTTTTTAAATCCGGGGCAAATCCGCCCAAACTGAATTTATGATCGCGGCCAGCAATCTCCACTATAGTGGAAAGACCGCCATGGGTTTCTTTGATGATGACATATATAATGAGCAGGGCGCCGAAGGTTTTAATGACCGCCTGCACTACCTCCGTCCAGATCACCGCTTCGATCCCTCCCAATACCGTATAGATGATGA
This sequence comes from Flavitalea flava, assembly GCF_054461575.1. NCBI lineage: Bacteria > Pseudomonadati > Bacteroidota > Chitinophagia > Chitinophagales > Chitinophagaceae > Flavitalea > Flavitalea flava. Next base: position 50,466 of record NZ_JBTLQH010000046.1, on the reverse strand, counting down.
TACAAAGCCCAACAACCACCATGACAGTGCTCATGGAATAACCGGTAAGCGCCTGGATACTCAGGGCAATTCCAAAAAAGATGGAACCCATCCGCGCCAGCTGGGTCAATAAAAAACAAATGACCGCATAGGTCCGTGCCCAGGGTCCGAAACGATGCTCCAAATGGGTGTAGGCGGAAACTTCCCCAGTAGTCCGGTAAAAGGAAACAAAGTATTTCGAGGCGACCCAGGCGGCCAGGGGCATGGAAATACTAAATACGAATCCGTTCCAGTTACCGGCAAATGATTTACCCGGAACCCCTAAAAAGGTATTGCTGCTCAGAAAGGTAGCATAGATGGACATACCGATCGCCCAGCCGGGGATCATGCCTTTGGCACTGGTAAATTGATCCGCATCCTGGTTCTTCCGGGAAAACCAGGCCCCTACCCCGATCATCCCCAGCAGGTAAACGGCAATTATACTAAGATCTAAGATTGGCAAACTTTTCATGAAGTGGCAAGTTCTGGGTTCAATTATTCATTAGGGACGCAGTTTGAATTTGCAAACCAGGATTTGCTGGTTCTAAATTGCAGGTTCCAACGCATATTACAAAACAAATTTAGGCCCCTGTTCCCCAGCTTTATTTCAACTTCTTGGCTAATTATTGTACGATCTTATCGCATCTGGATTTTAGCGGTTTAGCTAAGGGCTGCTTTTCAATTTTATGTGTGTTTAGTTGTATTTTTACAAAAAACGATCCCTTCGGATGTCGGGTTTTGCATTTTTTTTCAATACTTTGTGGTAGATTCTTTTGATAAGATCGTTCAAAACTAAAAAACCCTAATTTAAACACCTTAATTAGTTTCTTATGCCCTCTGACAAAAAGTTCGTGCCGGTCATGCTTACGCCTTTTAATCTTAAGGCACAGGTCGATCTGGATGTGGTAAGCCAGCTTATCGATTTTTACCTGGCTGCCGGAGTGAAGGGGTTCTTCGCCAACTGTCTGAGCAGCGAGATGTACAGCATCAGCGAACCGGAAAGACTGGAACTTACCCGGCATATCGTCCGGTATGTGGACGGAAGGGTGCCGGTGGTAGCAACGGGTTCATTCGGTCTGACTATCGAGGATAAAGTAGATTTTACGAAACGTATCTATAATACAGGGGTCGATGCAGTGATTCTGATCACCGGTCACTATGCCAACGTGGAAGATTCGGACGAAGTTTTGTTACAGAATTTTAATAAGATGTTCCATTTGACGGATAATATTCCTCTGGGTCTTTATGAATGTCCGGCTCCCTATAAACGGATCCTGTCACCGGATGTATTTAAGACCGTGCTGGATACCAACCGTATCGTTTATTATAAAGACACCTCGATCCTTCCGGAAAAGGTTAAGGCCAAATTAGAAATTGCCAGGGCATCCAGGAGCAAACGTTTCGAATTTTTCGATGCCCATTCTCCGAATGCCCTGACCACACTTCAAGGCGGTGCAAAAGGAATGTCCTCCATTGCCGGCAATTTTTACCCGGAAATCCTGGTATGGATGTGTAACCATGCTACTGATCCGGCTAAAAAAGCAGAAGTGGAATGGCTTCAATCGGAAATTACCCGTGTCGATCCGATGATCCACGTAGCCTATCCGATGAGCGCCAAATATTTCCTGCGCAAACGCGGGCTGCCCGTCAGGACTATCAGCCGTACCCATCCTCTCGAACTGACGCCTGAGCAGAAACAGACCCTCGATCATGTATATGAAAGTTTTTTAACCTGGTGCGAAAGGCTTAAGATCACACCCGTGAATGTGACGAATGTGGCGGCTCTTTCAAATACCTATCCCGATCCGGCCATCTGATCCTGTGAAGTGATCAGGCATCTGATCCGGATGCAACAAATAAAGTAAAAAGAAGAAGCTCCGCATCTGATTGCGGAGCTTCTTCTTTTATTGCCCTTTCGAATCAGAACTTCGTATATACGGTCACGCCATATGTTTTCGGATCGCCCAGGTGAACGCCCCCGAAATCATAGGCATAGGAGATATATTTTTTATCACCCAGATTCCTTGCCCAGAAAAAGACCTCCAGGTTCTTCGCCGCTACTCCCAAACGCAGGTTATACAGGCTGTATGAAGACTGACCGATGCTGTTGTTCAGATCGAAATAGGTCTGACCGATATATTTCCATTCGCAGCGTACAATGGCCTGGTACTGACCTTGTCCGCCGAAAGGATAATTATATTGGGCAGCCAGCATGTAGGTGACATCCGGAGTAAAGATCTGGCGTTTGCCGGAAAGATCGACTGCCGAACCATTCTGCGAAAGATTCAGGCTTTCAAAGCGGCTATGCGTATATCCAAAATTGTAATCGACCGACAATCCTCTGAAGGGTGCGGCGGATATTTCCGCCTCCACACCCATATTATTCAGCCTTCCCGAATTTCTAGTAACGGTAATGGCATCCGGAAGGACAAGCGTAGGCACCTGCGCATCGTTGATATGGCTATAAAATGCTGCCAGGTTCACCCGCAATGCATTATGCCAAAGACTGTTCTTGATCCCCACTTCATAATTGCTGCTGTATTCCGGTTTGAAACCAACCAGGGGCGGCGAACCGGGCTGAAAAGAATATTGGCTCATCCCTCCCGTACGGAAACCTCTGCTGTATACCCCATATAATAAGGAATTTGCGGACAGATGGTAATCGATCGCCAGTTTGGGAGAGAAGGCGCCGAAGGAAGTATTGCCTGCCGTATCCGGTTGGATCTTCATAAAGGAAGGGTCCGGATCGTGCTGGTATTCAGCCAATATCTCCTGACGCTGGTGCTCATAATCATAACGCAGGCCGGCTGTAAGATTCACCTTTTTCGAAAGGGCATAAGTGGCTTGTCCATAATAGGCCATACCCCATTTATGACTTTTGGTCGTGCTAAGGGTGGTAAATAAAGAATCTCCCGCACCGATCAGGTTCGCATCGGTCCCGTAACGGGTTGCCTGTTTGTTTGGCGCATCCTGGAAAAACAGGTAGGCTCCGGCCGTCCATTTCCAGGGAGAGGAAGATGCGGCAGGTGAGGTAAATTTAAATTCATGGGTCACCGCCTTAACATTGTTCCAGGGCTTGCCATAATTATTAATGACAGATACCGCATCCAGGGGTGAAAAATCACCATCGATCGGCGTGGAATAATACCGGTAATTTTTTTGATAGGCCGTTTGGGAGGTAAAATTAAAGGAGGGTCCCGCATAGTTGGCCGCTAAAGAAACATTGAGGGTATTGTCCACCATCGTTGTCGTAGCATTCTGGTTCAATACAAAGGGATCCCTGACGGCATCTTCCGCACCGAATACCAGGGGAAAGGCACCATGGTTACGGTTATTCCGGTGTTTTACATTAAGATCGATGACCCAATGGGCATCAGGCAGATATTTTACATAATAATTCCCGGTAAAACTATGCTGTTTGTCATAGGATTGATTGGTGAATAGATTCGTGTAATATCCATTCCGTCCGTCATACAGGCCTGCCACACCCAGGAAAAGTTTGTCTTTGATGAGCGGGGTACGTAAACCGGCCGAATACCGCTGCTGATTATAATTGCCCAGGTTCAGTTCCGCGAAACCGCTTGTTTTGTTGGAAGGCTGACGGGTAATGATGTTGATCACCCCGCCCATCGCATTTCGTCCATATAAGGTTCCCTGCGGTCCCCGAAGAATCTCGATACGTTCCACATCCAATAATCCGGGGATATAGGTATCCGAGCCAAACTGGTTTACCCCGTCGATATAGGTAGCAACGGCCGGATCATAAGAAGTGGTGGTAATACCCCGGATGGAGATAACATCCCTTCCATCCCCGGGATCGGCCGCATATAAGTTGGGAACGATGGCGGTAATTTCCTTGTTGTTCCACAAACGGTAGTCGCGGACCTTTTTGGAAGGTATAGCAGAAATACTGATCGGCACCTGCTGCAGCAATTCTTCTTTCTTTTGGGCCGTTACGACTACTTCATCCAGTTTGGTGATTTCCTTTTCCAGTTGAAAATCCACCCTTTGGATTTTCCCTGCCTGCTCCTGTCCGGTAAGAATTATCTCCCTGTCAATTTTTGCATATCCGATCGCGGTGATCTCGATGGTGTAATTTCCCGCTTCTAATTTCTTAAAAAGGAACAAACCCTTATCATCGCTGATCACGGATCGGTTGGTATTTAACAGGTAAACCGTCGCTCCTGCAACCGGGCTACCCTGCCGATTGGTCAATACTCCCGAAAAGTCAGTATGCCGGTTTATTCCTCCAGCCTGCTGGCCGAAGGCTGCCATATCCAATACTAAAAAGACAAACGCCATTAATCCCATCCACTTTTTCATTTTCCTTTCTTTTTAAATTAAATAAACCCGGGCAATGTTTTTCATCGCCCGGGTTAAAGGTTTTTGTAAGCCTGTTTTTAATGACCGGCTCCCCTATTTTGGAATAAATTTATTATAAAAAAGAATAATGCCTTCATTCGAAGGAACGGCACTCTTCACGGTTCCTTTTATATATAATTTATGCTGCTGACCATCCCCGACCGGTGCAAGGGTTGTCCGGGCAATTTGTACAGGCCTGGGTGCATCGGGCTTGTCCCCGTTGGATTTGGCAGGTTTGGCCGGATTGGTGGCAACCTTTTTCTTCGCCGGGAAGTCGATTGCGCCCAGCTTTTTCCCGCCCGCTGAATCCAGGAACCATTCCACTACAAACGGCGAGGTTGGCTGATCTTCCCCATCGATCCCGATCTCGACCTGGCTGATGCCGGTCATGTCGATCGGTCCAAGCGTTATGCCGTCCTCGCTGTACTTGCCCTTTCCAAAACTGAAATGGCTGTTCCACAAAGAATAGGAACCGCTGCCGGTCAATGGCCGGGTATTGTTGATCCCTTTGTTGGTAAAAGAAGCAGAGATCGTAAGTACACCCTTATCCTTGATGGGCTGATGATTGGTCGGATCGACGGTCCCGCTCGCAGGAAGCGATTTGACTGTTTTGTTATCCGCCGATAAAGTTTGGATCCAGCCGACGATCTGCCGGATATCTTCTTCTTTTACGGCAGGATGCCCGGGCATAGCCACTTCTCCCCATTTGCCGCTACCACCCTTGGTTATTTTCTGGACCAGGTAAGAGACCATCTCCGGATCTTTCTGATAACGTTTGGCCACTTCCGTATACGCAGGTCCGATGGATTTTTCACTTACCTTATGACAGGTCTTGCAATCCAGGGAAAGCATAATATTCTTCCCCTCCGCAGCAGCACTTAATACCTGGTGCCCCTGTGAGGTGGCAGCCTTATCGAGTCCTTCGGTATAGTCGGCCGTTACGACCAGGTCGGCCGGGTCTTTTTGTTGTGCCGTATCCGTCTTATCCCGGATATTTACCGTGTAGTTCACCGGCCTGCCGGGAAAATAAAAGGTTTGATTGCCTTTGACGGAAACACTGACAGACGGTATTTCATTACCGGCATAGACATGGACCGTTTCGCTTTTGGAGACAGCGCCCTTGGCATCTTTAACCTCGACCGATATGGCAAACTCACCTGCCTTATTATAGGCATAGTTCAGGGCAGGAACGGTCGTTTCCTTTTTAGTACCGTCGCCCAGATCCCAGGTATAGGTCATAGCATCGTTCTCCACATCCTTTGCATCGACCTTGAGTTCAAGATCCAGGGGCAATAATCCGGATATTTTATTGACGGTGATCCCACTGATCTTCGGAGCAATATTTCCACTGTTATAATCAACACGGGAAAGACCTGCGTCCGCATTTTTGGTGAACCATCCATTTCCGTATTCCAATACATACATTCTTCCATCGGGTCCCATTTCTACATCGACCGGTGCATTGAAACGGGTATTCTCCAAAAAGGGCTCCATTTTATCGAAATCGCCGTTTGGCAACATCGTAACGGCCTTGAACCAACCACGGATCCACTCATACATAATGAACTTACCATTATAATAATCGGGGAACCTGGTTTCGGCGGGATAGAGATCCGAATAATACACCGGTCCGGCCATGGCACATCTTCCGCCGGCACCCACCTGGGGGAATTCCGGGGAATTACCATAAGGATACCAGACAAAGGCCGGTTGAGCCGGAGGCAATTCCCGCAGACCGGTATTGTTCCGTGAGTCATTGATAGGATGTGCGGCATCGAAGACCGGACCATTTTCGCCGGTTTCATAATTATGCAAATGGTAAGGATAGTTGTTCCCGACAAACAAGGGCCATCCGAAGAATCCCGCCTTCCGGGCCTGGTTCACTTCATCATATCCCTTCGGTCCTCTTGTATCCAGACTGTCGTTGTTGGCATCGGGACCGACTTCGCCCCAATAGAGATAACCATTCTTTTTATCGACCGCAATACGGTAAGGATTACGGTTGCCCATTACATAAATTTCAGGCCTTGTCTTGGGATTGGTTCCCGGGAACAGGTTCCCTTCCGGTATGCCGTAAGATCCATCAGGGTTTATTTTGATCCGTAATATTTTACCACGGAGATCGTTCGTATTGCCAGCTCCGCGGCGTGAATCATACTGGGTATGACCGGGCCGGTCATCCATCGGTCCATATCCATGGCTGGGATAAGGCGTATTGGGTTCATCGAAAGGGGTGGAATTATCTCCTGTTGAAACGAACAGGTTGTTATCCGGCCCAAAGGCAATGGAACCTCCCGTATGGCAGCATATTTCCCGCTGGGAATAAAGTTGCAGCACGATCTTTTCCGATTTATTATCGATGGTATCGCCAGTCAGGGTAAAACGCGACAACCGGTTGACGGAGGTATCCGCAGGGCTGTAATAGATATATACAAAATGGTTGGTCTTAAAATCAGGATCAGCCTGGATACCCAACACCCCTTCTTCCGCATTTACATTCGGCGTATGCAGGGTTTTAAAATATGCATGTAAGAAACCGGCCTGTTTGACTGTCTTTGTTTCGTTTTTGTAGAGCATGATCTCTCCCCGACGCTGGGTGATGAGTATATCCAGGTTCGGGAGGATGGTCATTTCCGTTGGCTCGAAAAATACGCCGGTTACCAGCTGAGTCCGGGTAAACCTGCCTTCTTCCGGCACCCGAAGGGTCTTAACCTTACTATAGTCTAATTTTTTATTTTCGGCTATCGCATATTCAATCCCGCCCAGCAGATGTTTCAGATAGTTGGGTTCGGTATAGGATTCTTCGGTATGGCCCAACTCCGTATACCAGGCCCTTCCGCCATCATATTCATGGAACCAGGCCATGGGATGGTTATCGCCGTTAGTTCCGCCTTCGTAGGATTTTTCATCGATAGCCAGCAGGACATGTACATCTTTGTTCAGGTTCTTAAAATTATACCATTCGTCTTTTCTTTTCCAGGTAGCCGGAAGATGTTTGGTGGCCGGGTTGCCGGCATCGATCACCTTTATGACGGCTTCCTGCTGGGCAGGATGGCCATTGAACCAGGCACCCGCCAGGCGGCCGTACCAGCCCCAGTCATATTCCGCATCCGTCGCGGCATGGACGCCAACCCAACCGCCTCCGGCCTGGATATACCGTTCGAAATCAGCCTCCTGGTAGTTATTCAATAAGTTGCCGGTGGTATTTAAAAAGACCACTGCCGCATATTTCTGCAGGGTATCTTCCTGGATCCAGCCCGCGTCGGAGGTGGTATCCACATCAAAATTATTTTCAACGCCTAATTTTTGAATGGCCGGCACGCCGGCAGCGATAGAAGAGTGATGATAACCGGCAGTTTTTGTAAATACCAAAATTTTTGGCTTTCCGGAACGGGTGTTACAATTAGAGAATAAAAGGGATAGACATCCAAAGAGTACGGCATGCAACCAGAATTTGACCTTCATTATTTTAAAGAATTGAAAACATTAAAAAGGAACCAAATCTATGAAAAGATAGCCGTCCTACATTTGGATATTTTCTATTTTTTTACCCGGTTTTATGGCGCTGCATCCTATAATCATGGATTCTGCCCTTTTTCCCCCTCAACTGTCCTGCTCTGTCCTGTCCGCGGATAGACCTCCCGGGATAAAACACATCAAAATAAATGATTATTCCGGCAGGCCGGTCTCCGTGCCGTGAGATTGGATACCGTGGCGGAAGATTGGCATATCAGATCGATAGGCTTGTGACTTTATTGGAAAAATTTGCGTAAATATTTATTTTCTGTTTCCAGTAGTCTGCGTTTTTGGAAAGATAGGGCAGGTTCTGCAAACTATCCGTCATTTCATCGTAGAAAGGCAGTTGAATAAGCGTTTCCTTCTTCCCTTTCATGGTACATTCGAGGAAGATCTTATTAATATGGCCCTTGTCGGGCCGCTCATTTTTGATCAGACGGCAAAGAACGACTTCCGGTAAATTTACCAGGAAGGAGCGTTCTTCTTCCCCGTTCAGGTCAATGAATAATAACTGCTCATTTACCCGGTCCACAGCGATGATCCTTTTGCGGAATTCCTCTTTACTATCGATGGTCAGGTTGTTCCGATCGATAAGATCCGTAAGAAGCCGATCCATTTTTTTACGCGTTTTGTTTTGTTCTCTACGGGAAATTACTATAAGGAGAACAATGAACAACAGCACCACCAATACAATAAACACGGCTATAGATAATGTAGAATTCATATCATTCGTTTTTAATTAGAAAATGGGATATATAGTCTTTATGATTTTTTACTTTACCGCGCCTTTCTATAGGTGATAAAAAGCAGCGGTAAAGTGACGAGTAACAGCAGATACCATTTATTACCTGACAGGTATGCAGATTTTATGGTGACAATATTGAGTAATACAACAATGCCTAAAATCAACCTGCCTGCCGGAATCTGCGCATGATTTCCAGACATAACAAATAGATTTGTTAATGAATAAGATGAATAAGACAGGAAGAAATCCCCGCAACCTGTAACCAATCAGGCCGGGGCAAGCGTATTAAAGTCTTTGAAGTTAGACATATAGTAGAGCTTTCTGCAGAAGCAGACGAAGGATATCTGGCTCGATATATGGGTGGTGAAGTTCATGATCATTTAAATCTATGATCAATAAAAATACAATTTTATTCCGAGGAAACCCGGCAAGACGGTTAGTAGAAATGTTAAAATTCTTTATCCTTTATGAAGCTGGGCAGGGAGAAGGTCATGGCGCAAACCGATCCACCGGGGATACTTTTCCGATAAAAAACAATCCATCGAAAACTGCCGGCCAGTTACCTTTTAACTCTCCATAGTCGGCAAATGCGCCCAGGATCTTTTTTGCTGCACTTGTCGTTCCAAACTTTGCCGATCCATCGTTTACCGGTCCATCATTTGACATTCCACCGGACAAAGAGCGATAATCAACAAAAGCATAGGGCAATCCCCGGGCTGCCAGTAATCCCTCAATACTTTCGGGTGTCCGGGGTGCGACGGATAGAATATTGCTATTCCCGTAATCCATATAGCTGCCTGCTGCCCCGGAAAATCCGATGCAATAGGCCTTCGTTCCGAAATAACGATGGATGGAGGAACCCATAGGGACAAAAAGATTTTCGTCAGCAGGAGATGAGCTATCCTTATCAGGCTGAAAACTTTCCAGGCCTTTGGAGATATGTGCATTATGTGCCCAGGCAATGATCTTTTTGCCGGGATAGGCTTTTTCCGCCAGCCATTCCAAATTCTTTGCCATTTGAAGGTCACGTACGCTCACCTCATTTCCCTTTACCATCTGCCAGTAGCGTGTGGATTGCGATTCAATACTGCAGACTACCTCGTACCAGAAACCGGGAAGGTCCGTCAGGGCAGGACTGGCGTCGCCCGGGCGCCCTGCTTTATTTTGCGGACTGACCTGTTGCGGATTGACCTGTTGCGGCTTGGCTCGTATCTGATCAGGTACCCGGGAGTCCGGCGAAAGCAGTTCTTTTAATTGTTTGATTTTTTGAAAAAAGATCTTTTTCTCCTCCTCTGATGGCCGGTAGGCATTGGAGGCAAAGACAGCCAGGCTCACCCGTTTGAATAGTTCCCAATCCTGGCCGTTGAAGCCTTCCTTTCCCGCCAGTTTTTTTTGTATGTCCGGATCTGTCTTTTTTAAGAATTTTTCGAAGTCTCCGAATAAATCCGTTTTTGCTTTAACACCGGAGTGCTGGCTTTCAAAACCAGCCATGATCAGGGGATGAAATGAGTTGGTACCGCCGCCGTTCACCCCTGACTGTATATATTCGAACAAGGGCAACATCTGTTTGCTGGTGGCATACATATAAAATAAGCTGCCGATCACCTCCTTCGATACCTGTCCTCCATTTTTTACATTCTCCCATATACGGGCAACATCATAAAAACCGCTTTCGAAGGCCAGCACCTCAAATCCCATTTTCTCATGCAAAAATTTTATGATCCTTGTTTTGGCCAGAAAGGTGGAACCTTCACCATGCGTCTGTTCTCCTAAAAGAACAAGACGGGTATCGCCTATGGCCGTCTGAAGACCTTTGAGGTCGGCGTAGTCCGTATCGGCCGGATCGATGGATCTTACGGAGGAAACCGTTCCCGGAACACCGCTCAGACCGGATAAAGCTTTATTTTGGGAAATATCCTTATCCTGCGCAAAGACCGGTCTCATGCCTGATGTCCATAACAGGATACCAAAAGCAAATAACAAACGAAAGCAGCGGTTTTTGAGCATGGTCATAACGAAGGCGGTTTCTCCTACCGTGTCAGGGATGGTTAATTTGTAATGTTGGTCTAGTTATTTTTTAGTTTCTTGTAGAACCATTGTTTGGCAAATTCAGCCGATAGGATATAAGCGCCTATGATAAGCAGCATCCAGCCATAAAATTGAAGCGGCAACCGTACGAATCCGAATATAGGAGCCAGTGGTGTGAAGGGAAGAACAAGAATAAAAAGGATGATACAACCGGTGGCCATGCCTAAGTATTTACCCGGCAGGCTTTTTAGAAAAGGAAGCCTGGTCCTAACGACCAGCACGATGAGGGTTGCCGAGATCACGGATTCTACAAACCATCCTGTTTGAAAGACTTTTTCATCCGCTTTCATGACCAGCAATAAGACGACAAAGGTCAGGTAATCGAATATCGAACTTAATAATCCGAATAATAACATAAAACGCTGGATGAAACGGATGTCCCAGCGACGGGGTTTCCGGATAGCCTCTTCGTCTACTCTATCGGTGGCAATCGTCATTTCAGGAAAGTCAGTCAGCAGGTTGGTAAGCAATATTTGTTTGGGCAAAAGAGGAAGGAAGGGCAGGAACAAAGAAGCGCCGGCCATACTGAACATATTACCAAAATTGGCGCTGGTGGCCATAAAGATATATTTCATGGTATTGGTGAAGGTCTTGCGTCCGATCAGGATACCTTCCCCTAAGACAGCCAGGTCCTGGTCCAGCAATACGATGTCGGCAGCTTCTTTGGCAACATCCACCGCAGAATCGACGGAGATACCTACATCGGCGGTATGAAGCGCAGGGGCATCGTTGATCCCGTCTCCCATGAATCCCACTACATTCCCTGCCTTTTTCAGCAAACGTATGATACGTTCTTTCTGATTCGGCTCCACTTCCGCGTAAATATTTGCCTTCACCGCCTGTTGCATCAGGGCGCCATCGCTCATGTCCCTCATCTGGCCGCCCGTGAGGATAACCGGTTCTTCGATCCCTATCTGCCGGGCAATGGCATCAGCCACCAACGCATTATCCCCGGTGATCAGTTTTAATTGCACCCCCAGGTTCTCCAGATTGGTTATGGTTTGTTTCACGTCTTTTTTGGGCGGATCGAACAAGGTGATAAATCCTAAAAAGATCATATTGGTCTCTTCTTCCCGGGTAATGTCATGGTCATTCTCCGTTGTTTTATAGGCCAGCCCCAGAACCCTGAAACCGGCAGCGCTTAATTGCCTGTATTGGTCCATGATCACGCCACGTTTGTCTTCGATGGAATGAAGTTCTCCGTTACCCGTTTCGACCCGGTCGCAGATCTCTACTATAGCGGTCAGGGCCCCTTTTGTAATGGCAAAGTTTTCCCCTGCGTTCTTTACCTGGACAGTAAGTCTTTTACGGATAAAATCATAGGGGATTTCACACTGGACCGTATAATCCGGGTTTTGTTCCGAGAGGGCGGCCGGAGTTGCAACCGGAGACGTAATATCCTTTTCCTTTGCCTTGTACACCGTACAAATGGCTTCATCTATGGGATTGTGGAAACCCTGTTGTAAAGAGGCATTCAGAAAGGCAAAATGCAGCGCTTTATCCGAATGATTCCCTTCAGCATCAAGGGCATCTTTGAGCGTTACCTTCCCCTCTGTGATCGTCCCGGTCTTATCGGAACAGAGAATGTTCATGCTGCCGAAATTCTCGATGGAAGAAAGTCGTTTGACGATCACCTTTTTTTTGGCCATAGCCCGGGCTCCGGCAGCAAGATTGACGGTAATGATCGCAGGTAGTAATTGCGGAGTCAACCCGACGGCGAGTGCCAGGGAAAAAAGAAAGGAATCCAGTGCAGGCTTATGCAGGAGTACATTGATGGCAAAGATGATGATAACCAGCAGTAAGGTAATCTCCATCAGCATGTAGCCAAATTTGCGTATTCCTTTTTCAAAATCCGTTTCGGGAGACTTTATACGCAGGCGATCCGATATTTTTCCGAATTCAGTAAGCTTACCTGTCCGTACCACCAGCGCCCTGGCCTTTCCGCTGATCACATGCGAACCCATGAAAAGGGTGTTCGTTCTTTTGGCAAGCGGTGTTTCTGCCGGAAGAACTCCGATATTTTTCTCCACCGGGTAGGTTTCACCGGTAAAGGCAGCCTCGTCGATAAAAAGTTCTTTTGATTCCAACAGCAGGCTATCACCGGGAATGACATCCCCTGCAGCGAGTAAGATAATATCTCCGGGCACGACCTGCTCGATGGGCAATTCTGCCGCGGTACCTCCTCTGAGTATCCGGCACCTGATCTGTACCATTTTTAAAAGCTCCTCTACCGCATGCGCCGCCCCTTTTTCCTGCCAGAAACCCAGGAAACTACTGATAAGGATGATAATGATGATAATAATTGCATCCGAAAAATCTCCCAACCCCATGGATAATAAAGCTGCGGCAATCAATAAAATGGTGATGGGACTTTTGAATTGCAGCAGAAAAAGAAGGACTGCCGAAGACCCGGATCCGCCTTTGAGGGTATTGGAGCCATATTCTTCCAGCCGTTCTTCGGCCGCTGCAACCGAAAGGCCATCCTGTGTGCAGGACATAAGTTTCAATGCATCTTCACCGGTGAAGCTCCAAAAATGATCAATGGGCAAGGAAGCTGATGCAGGCAAAGAAGGTAAAGGGGGTAATGAGGATAAAGGGGCCAAAGGGGTGGAAGGGGTGGAAGGCTGCTGAGGCATATGATAAAAGTTGAAATACTGTTTGTTCAATACGGAATTACCCTTTGGATCCTTCAGCATTACTTCAGAATCCTTCTCTATTTTACGGCCTGTGTAACAAGGACCATTTCAGTATCGTCGTTCCCTGAAAATACACAAAAAAACAGCATTCCTTAAAAGTATACGCCATCTAACATTATGAGCATAAAGTTTTGGCAGTCACTTTTTGTCTTGGCCCTTCCCTTTTTTTGCCTGGCGCAGGATAATTACGAGATACAGGTATACGCCTCTCCAACCGTAGCCAAAGGCAGCACGATGGTGGAACTGCACAGCAATTATACCTTCGATGGCCAGAAGGCAAGTAAGAACGGAGTATTGCCCACCAATCATGTTTTTCATGAAACCATTGAGATCACCCATGGCTGGACGCCCTGGTTTGAAACCGGCTTTTATTTTTTTAATACACTCGGCAGTGATCACCGCAGTAATTATGTAGGCAGCCATATCCGGCCCCGCGTAGCAGTCCCGGCATCGTGGCATTGGCCTTTGGGTGTGAGCCTGTCCCTGGAAGCGGGTTATCAGAAAACGCAGTACAGCGAAGATGACTGGTCTCTCGAAATAAGACCTATCGTAGATAAACAATTCGGGAATTTATATTTATCCTTTAACCCCACCTTTGATAAATCCTTTCATGGACTAAATAAAGATCTGGGCTATGTTTTTTCGCCGAACCTAAAGGCCTCTTATAATATTTCCAAAGTGGTGGCCACCGGGTTTGAATATTATGGCTCTTTGGGTCCGCTGAATAAATTTCAGCCCTATCAAAGCCAGGGCCATCAGTTATTCCTGGCCGCTGATCTGGATTGGTCGCCGGACTGGGAGTTGAATGTTGGATATGGATGGGGTTTTACCCAAAGCTCGGATAATGCCATCTTTAAAGTAATTCTGGGATACCGTTTCCATTAACCTGCTTTCGTCTGGAAAAAGCCGGGTCCAAAAAGGTATCCGTACCTTTATCCCCCCTTTTTCTTACCGGAAGGCATCTGGTTGATCCAATCGGTGATGAGTTTGACGGCCTCCTTGTGTATCACGGTACGCGCCAGTTCGGGCATGGCCGTTCCCGGCTCGATGCTGTTCATCCGGTAAGCCAGGATGGAATGCGCGGCATCCCCGGGTATAACATCAAAATTAAGGCCTCCGGCTCCGCCACCTGCGGACACGGGGGCTTTACGGATCCCTATCTGATCGGAATGGGTTTGCTGGTATTCCAGGAACAACCCGGTATTATACGCATCTCCGCCCTTGGTATGACAGTGTGCGCAATTCACGTCGAGATAAGCTCTTGCCCTTTGCGCTGTCGAATAATGTTTGGCATCTTTCCAATCCGGAAGTTGTTCAACATTCTTTATATCCGGCAAACCTTTCAGACTGCCCTCTGCGGCCCAGGCCATCAATTGATTCTCTTTTTCTCCGGCCCTCACAAAATTCAGATTACGCGCCTTTGGACCGATCGGCATCAATACATCGTTATTGATATGACATCGTTTGCAATCGTTGGTATTCGGCACCTGGTAGATGGTAGAGATCTTTGTCCCCTCCTCATCGAGTAAGGTGATCGGCACTCTCGCCCCGGCAATATGTCTGACCGCATCCGTCTGCCCCTCGTTCCAGAGATAGTCCATCACCTTCCAGCCCTTGTCCAGCGGGTCCTTTACCAACAGCCGCGTCTCGATCATCACCTTTTGATGAGCCGCATTCCGGTAGGCAAAATTTTTGATGATGATCGTAGAATCCGGAAAATCCATTATTCCCTGTGGTTTGAATTGGACGCTTTGCCCTTTCGGCAATACGATGAACCTGTCCTTAAGCGCATAATCCGTAAATAAAGGAGTAACCAGTTCATAGGGCAGGATACGAAGACCTTCGGCAGGTTTCAGATCGCTCAGCTTATCCCGGAAAAAACCAAACTCTGATAATTTTTCTTTAAAAACAAATGCGCTCACGCCTCTCTCTGTGGTTTTTTCTGCGGCCTTTCGGGCATCCTTTTCCGCCTCTTTTTCTGCATCTTTTTCTTTACAGCTTTGAATAAAGAGTACGGATAAACCAACAAGCAAGGTAATCCCCAAAATAAAAAATGTCGTCTTTTTCATGAATCCTGTTTCACTGATTTGGCAATAGGAATCTTATTTATTTTTTTCCAAGGATATAACTTCTTGCAAGGTACGCCTACGGACAGGTATATGCCGCCATTTCGGTCGTCGGATGCCATTTCTTTGGATTGGTCACATTCAGAAAATCCGCATTGACAAACATATTCTCTCCCGGCTGTTTGATGCAAATAGAATCAGGGTTGGCTTTGGTTCCTTTGTTCAGCAAATTGGATGATATACCATCATACATGATAAAGGGGATTCTTTTGCTTTTTCTTGTGGCATCCAGTGCATTTAATTGCTGCTCGATCCCCACCAGTATTTTGCCGATATGGTGTTCAAAGGCTGGAGCTGGAAATTCATTCCCCATTTCCAGGGTATTGTCGTGAATGCTTATGTTCTGCGGAATGGGAAAATAATTTTCGTTTATCTTTTCTGCCGCCTTATCGTCTACCGCAAATCCGGAGGCAATAGTAATGGAACAGGAGTTGTTATTAAGAATTCGGTTGTTGTAGATCTCCAGGTTGGATGCCGCCAGAACGATCACCCCGCTGCCTGGAGAGGCATTCCCTACTCCCCAGGTAGTTCCAAAACTTCCCGCCTTGGCAAAATTCCGGGTATTGTTGTCATGAAAGTAGTTGTCATGAGCCTTTACAAAACCGCCCTTTTTAGAAAGGCCCGGCAGATCGAAAATTAAGAACCCGGCCGTATTGTTATAAAATTCATTGTTGTAAACCTGTGCATGGGAGGTGTTTTCGATCTCGCAGCCGGCTACGTTTTTTGTCGCCTTACAATTACGGACGATGGCGCTATCCGACTGCCCCACATAGATGCCCGCATCCGAAGAGCCTTCCGCATAACAACTATCGATCAATACATTTTTACACATGACCGGATAGATAGCGTATCCGCCGCTGGTGGAATCGGCCGTTTTCCAAACCGCGTGCAGGTTGGTAATGGTTACATCCCGGCTCTTATTGATCTTTAAGAGGTCACCCTTCGAATCCCGGATGGTCATCCCCTGAATGGCAAAACCAATAACATTGGTCACGCGGATACCTTCACCGCCCTGGGTCTGTCCGGAAAAATCAAGGATCGTCTTATCGAAGCCTTCCCCTTTTATGAGAATATGCTTTACCTGTGCCAGGCTCAGGTTGTCGAATTTGTACAAACCTTGTTTGAATTCGATACTGGTACTGTCCTTCACCGACAAAAAAGCTTCGATGATCTTTGTTTCTTCTCCAGGGCTAAAAGACAGAATCGTTTTATATTCATCGGCTTTTTTTGCGGTATCATTGGCTCCGCAGCCGGACAACATAAAAAATACGCCAAGGGCAAATCCCAGGATCAGGGTATAGGACAAAGCAGGAACCCGGAACCGGAGGCCGGCTAAAACCAGGAACTGTTTAGTGATTGATCGTAGTTGATTCATATAGATTTATTTGTGGTTGATTTATTTATTGTTGATTTAATTAAAACACATTATACGCATAAGTTACATAATACACACCACCGATCATCGGGTTAGCCGTTCCGGTAGAATAATATTTATTCGTCAGATTGGTCGCGCCCAATTTGATCGTCGAATGCGCCTTCATCAATTTATAACTGACCTGTCCGTCCAATACCACCGAGGCAGGGACAGTACCATTTGCCAGACCACCCGATACCACATAATAATAACCCGGTTTGTAACGTAAGGCCGTATTAAAACCCCACAGTTGCTTTCTCCCGATACCGCTGTTACCAAATTCCATATTGATATGGTAATGCGGGGTATTGAAGTTATTGATCTGGCTGTTGTTCCTGTTCTGCAGGTAATCGGAGAAATAATTCACCTTGGCCAGGTAATTGTGCGAAAGATCAAAACTTACACTGGCTGCCCATCCGTAGGTATAGACCATCTCTCCACCGTTGAAGGCGATATTATATTGGGTATAGGTACTATGATCCTTGAATGCGGTCAGATCATTCGTTCCGGGTGTATTGGCCACATTGGCATAGCCGATGAAATTTTTCCAGGCGGAGAAGTAACCCAGTACATCGATAAGAACCGTTTTGGCAATCAGGGAAGAATAACCCAGTTCAAAGGCATTGACCGATTGAGGTTTGATATCGCTGTAATAAAACCGTTTCAAGGTGTTTGGGTCCTGCGTTTGCTGATAGGAATTCACACTGTCCAGGATATAGGGAGGATACTGATCGAAATGGTAGCTGCCGTTCAACAGCAGCTTGGATCCGCCGCTGGAATAGCTGTTGTATCCATTCTGCGTGTTTTGCAGGGATTGAATATTCGATGGAAAACTATAAGCGTTCTGGTAGGACATACGGAGATAGTTCTCTTTTGCCACTTCCAATACCGCAGATGCCCGCGAGGTGATCTTCGGATCGGAGAACAGGGAGTTCTTATCATAACGGAAAGAAGCGCTCAGGGTCAGCTTATTGTTCAGGAGTCTTTTGGTCAGTTGCACATAAGCGCTATATTCATTAACATTTATGGGTTTCGTATAATCCGGAAACAGGGTACCCTTGGAGTTTAATTCATATAAACGCCAGTTTATTCCCGCGATGATCTCAGCAAAGGAGATAAGGTGTGAGAAGTTGTATTGCGCCTCGGCATTATACAGTTTGCTGCGGTCCAGGAACAAGGTTCCGCCCTGGGTTATGGGTGTAGAACTGATACTGTCCTTCAAATGGTTGAACCTTGCGCTTCCCACAGTCGGTATTCCCTGATCGGCCGCTGTCCTGCCTGCCAGGTTTGCATCGTTAAGATTCGCTCCACCCGCCAGTGCGCCGATAAAAGCGCCCGTATATTGCGGATACCAGCCATCACCTGTGTTCGGGTCATAGCTGGGTTTCCAGGCTTCATTGATATATTGGGCCGTTGGACCGGCAATGAGCGTATTGCCTGAATTCTCCTGGGTGGTATAGGCACGGACAAACCAATTCTCCGCCTTTAACTCCATCCGGTATTGGCCCACCTTGAAGTTCTTGATCTGGTAGCGGGTATCGTTGGTGTACACTACATTACCCGTACCGAATGCTCCGGAGAAAATCGCTTCCAGATGTGGTTTTATTTTATACCGCAATTCCGCGCTTGCTTTAAATAAATGGGCGTTGTTATCCAGGAATCCGTATTCCGGGAATCCCGTTCTGGCGACATAATAACTTTTATGAGCAGCCAGGAAAGGATCGATGATAGGTGACAAACTGGGATCTCCCTGCTCGGCGCCTGCCAGGAATTGATTGAGATCAGCATTGGTCGCTCCGCCATAATAATTCACGCCATTGTAATTGGGGTCCGTCAATTTCGTGCCCGGTC
Organism: Flavitalea flava; assembly: GCF_054461575.1. NCBI lineage: Bacteria > Pseudomonadati > Bacteroidota > Chitinophagia > Chitinophagales > Chitinophagaceae > Flavitalea > Flavitalea flava. The sequence goes on along the minus strand of NZ_JBTLQH010000046.1, from coordinate 31,650 downwards.
CGCTCTTATTGGTAGTATCGTTAGCTACCCAATCCTTTGCCTGGGTGTATTGCGCATTTATCTTAAAAGCCAGCTTTTCACTGATCTTTTTGCCCCAGCGGATCGTCCAGTCATAGTAGGGAGAAGCACCAACGGGATCATTGCTTTTACTATTTTTTACATGATTCACCCCCTGGGTCACCTGGACACTCAGACCCTGGTATTTGAAGGGGTCTTTTCCCGTCATGACCAGGGTACCGTTTAATCCCCTCGATCCGTATAAGGCAGATGATGCCCCGGAAAGAACTTCGACATTGTCTACGTCCAATTGTGTCAGACCGATCGCCGAACCCAGCGGAAAATTAAGACCAGGGGCCATATTATCCATCCCGTCCACGATCTGGGTGAAATTGGTGTTCCCGCTGGTATTGAATCCCCTGGTAGTTATCGAGGTAAATCCAATACTGGAAACGGTCACATCCACTCCTTTTAATCCCTGCAACATGTCGATATAATTTAACTGCGCCGAATGAATAATGTCCTTATTACTGATCTGCTCGATGGTTACCGGTGATGATAGTTTTTTCTGCACGGTACGACTGGCAGATACGACCACTTCATCCCCCAGGGCCGAGGTGGGTTTCAGTTCGATATCCAGCGCTTTTTGAACGACTCCCATGGAAGTCGTTTCCACCAGGATCTCCCTTGCTTCAAAACCGATCGAAGAGATGACCAGGGTTATGGGCGGCGCCTTGCGAACGGTTATCTGAAATCTTCCTTTATCATCGGTATACACGCCTTCGGAAGAATTCCGGATGGCTACCGATACCGCCGGGATCCCTTCTTTGGTCAGGCTGTTACGGACAATTCCTCTGAGGGTATTCTGTGCCTGTATAAGGGCCGGGGTCAGGACATAGAGGGTCAGTAAGAAAAATACGATTTTTCTCATATGCAATTAATTTTGTATGGTTACATTAAAGGGGGTATACTATCAGGAGCAGGTGTTTACTTATTTTATCCAAAAACATTTTACTTTATCAACATCTTGAACCATTTAAGCTTGCCTTTGAACGGAGGATATTTCAGATCCGGGTCAAACCAGGTCGGTGTCCTGAGAATCGGTTTGGCATGCGTGAAAGTCTCGAAACTATGACGCCCGTGATAAGCCCCCATTCCGCTATTCCCGATTCCGCCGAAGGGAAAATAGTGATTCGCAAATTGCCAGACCGTATTGTTGACGCAGCCGCCACCGAAGGCAACTCCTTCTATCCATTCTTTTTCCGTTTGGCTGTTGGACGTAAATACATAAAAGGCAAGCGGGTTAGGATTCATTTTTATTAAGTCCATGGCTTCTTTCCTGGTAGTAAAGGGGTATACTGGCAAGATGGGACCGAATATTTCTTCTTTCATCAGGGCCGCACCCGTGATAATCTCTTCCATTACCGTTGGTGCTATAAAAAGACCTTCACGACTGGTCTGACCGCCGATGACAATTTTTCCTTCCTGTAAATATCCGGACAGTTTGTCGAAGCGGTTCGCATTGACGATCCTTCCATAACTTTCGCTTTGCGCGGTATCGGACCCGAAGAATTTGATCAGCGTCGATCGCATTTCCTCTATAAAGCGTTGATGAATATCTGTATGGACCAGCACATAATCAGGTGCTACACAGGTTTGCCCGGCATTGGCAAATTTTCCGATTGCGATCCGCCGGACGGTACTGGCCAGATCCGCGTCGTTTTCCACTACAGCAGGGCTTTTCCCTCCCAATTCCAGGGTTACCGGGATCAGGTCTTTGGCAGCCATCTGATAGATCGCTTTTCCGACGGTTAAACTACCGGTATAAAAAATATGATCAAACCGGAATTTATTCATAAGAGGAGGAATAACGGCAGCTCCGTCTCCCTGTATTACCCTGATATATTGTTCGGGATAGATCTCCCTGATAAGTCGTTCAATGATCACAGCCGTTGCCGGTGCAAATTCCGAAGGTTTTATAACCGCACAGTTCCCTCCTGCAATGGCACCGGCCAGTGGAATCAATAATAATTGCAAAGGATAGTTCCAGGGAGAAATGATCAACACGACACCAAGCGGATCCCGGTAGATTTTACCGGAGGAAGGCAAATTCACCAGGTTTACACCTGGCCGTTGCGGCTTCATCCACTTGTGTAATTTTTTGATGGTCACATTGATCTCGGAAAGAACGATGCCGGTTTCCGTGGCATAGGCCTCTTCCGGGCTTTTGTGCAGATCTGCATAGAGCGCCGCAGCGATCTCCTTTTCATATTTTAATACCGCCTGCTTCAGCAACTGCAATTGTTGTTTCCGAAATGAATAGGGCCTGGTCTGACCGCTTTCATAATAGTCACGCATCTTTAGCAGCTCATTTTCAGGCATGGTTGGCTATTAAATTAAAACAATCGTTATTTTTTTCAGGCAGGCATCAAACCTTTTTGAGACCGGCAAAGATCAGTGACACCAGGAATTTCATTTCCTTAAGACTATCCGTATAATCAATCTCGCGGTCCATTTTCAGGATGGCCTTTTGCTCTACGCTATGTTTCAGGGCATCGATCATATGCATCAGCGAGGAAGCCAGCTTTTCGGCATTGATCTTGACCAGTTCGCCGCTGTCCACCCCTTCTTTGATGACCTGGGCCAGGAATTTCATTTCCTGTTTCATCATGGCCTCGTACAATTCAAAGAAACCGGGCAACAGTTTGTTCAGTGTTTCCGTAGATACCCGGTTCAGGCTCAATACGTTTTTATAATAATTGACCCGCTCCTGCATATAAAACGACACTCTTTCTTCGGTTCCCTTTTTCTGCAGAATCTTTGCCTGCAACGAGTTCAGAAATTCCTGCCCCTGTTTCATGGATACTTCCAGAAAGATATCTTCCTTATTCTTATAGTAATAATACAGTGACGCTTTGTTCAGTCCGACTGCCTTCGCAATATCCTCCAGGGTCGTTTTATCCAATCCGAATTTTAAAAAACACTGCATGGCCGCTCTGCCAATCTTCTCCTTCGCTAATTCCTTTTTACTCATCCTTCAAGATTGTTAACTGAATTAAAGATAAATGAATAATTGAATTTTTCAAACAATTTAGTAAAAAAGTTGAAAAATAGAAAATTGATCATCCGGGGGATTTGCCGTTCTGAAGGGCCAACTGAACTTCCGGATAGAGAAATTCTGCTTTTTCGCGCGCTTGAATATTTTAAACATGCGGGAATCGAATCGCGCCCGTGCCCGCTCCAAGGGTTTTTAGAATCCCTGCTATCCTATTTGTATCACCCACTTGATTTATCTAAAACCCTTTCTTCCAACATTTCAATATAGTTCTTCGCTTCTCTGTTATATTTTATCAATATTGAACCATAAATAATACTTAAAAAGAGACAACAAAAAAATATAGTTCCCCGGTCCCCTGTTTGCACGCCTTTCACCAAGGCCCAAATGGCTATGCCATAGAAGGGGGCTACGATCAACAACCCCATTGTAAAAGGTCGAATGACTATCTTGACGATCGTTTTCAACCTTTTCTTATCATATTCAATTTCCCCTTTCATCACCGGGAGCAAACTGGTCCTGCCATACGTCAATGCATATTTACCGGTGACTACAATAAAATGATTACCCGTTATCCTTCCTTCAAGCATTCGGGTTTTTAGCGCTTTTGCCACCGTAAAATTCCAGTCAGGGTCGGAAGAAATATTCCTTATTCTTTCCAACACCTTTTCCTTACTAAGGTCCGTCTCGTACCGCCTTCTTAAATAGGGTATTATTCTCATGACAAGTTATTGCTGTTATGGCGTTAAAATAATTAAAAATGGACAGCGGAACGTATTTGACCGGAACGGAAAAATTTGCCTTTCCGGACGGGCAAGGATGTTTTTGGATGCTCGCGATCCGACCGTTGTTAAGACATTTGATCCTGACCAGCCTTTGTTGTCATTGTCCTGGTAAACAAAGTTTGCCTACCTGCCATAATTCCATTTTGCAATCATGCAAAATCATACTAGCCCCCAATGGCCCGGTCACCGCAAAATCTTGCTCTTTCCATGCATCCACCGTCGGTTGGTTTACAACAGAACGGTATGCACTGTCAACTTGCCTTTCTTTGCCAGTAACCACAGCTATCATCTTCGGCTTTTTTCTCTCCTTTCCTTATTTCTTCCTGGGCCTCATTGACCTCTTGGTCCATCGTCTTTGTTACCGTGTCAATAAAGCTATGGCAACTAAATAAAAACATCAACAGGGGGGCAAATTTGTACGTCATGGAACTAACAAGATACGATACAGCATATAAAAAAGCAATTTCCGGTTAAAGGCATGAATAGCTCTTTTGCCTCATTCTTCATTTTTGCGGTTCTTTCGATCTATCCCTATCAACCATACCCATATTCCGCCAAAGATCGCCGCAAAAAAATACAAGGCCCTATCAGACAATACCGAATTCTGCCACTGTCCATACTTGGTGAGATATTTGCCACTGACCTGCGAATCTGTGAGCTGTAAATAGACCCCGATCAAGACAAAGCACACCGCGCCTAACGCAAATACCCACTTTGTTTGATTCATGTCTTTGTTTTAGCCATTATCGGTCATTGAATTATCCTTCATCTGTATCAGCCAGTCTTTTGTGCCCGCATGCCCTTAGTTAAGTTCTTTAACCAGATAAACGAATTGGTTCTGATTGGATGTCTCTACGATCCCGTTATGAGTGGAATTTTCAATAATCACCGTTATCCTGCGGTAATCCCTGCTATTTTTAATGGCCTGTTTTAGTATTAGCGCATTTACTTTCGCCAGGGAATCCAAGCCTTCCTGGGTAGCAGGCAAGTCCTTCCCATTGATCAACAATAGTGTCAATACATTCATAGCCTCCTTCTCCAGGAGCTGACTGCGAGAAACGGTAACCCCCACCTTGGCAAAATGCCCGGTTATGCCTATTTCTTGCTGGATGGCCGTAAATTCTTTAGTAAAAACGGGCGTTATGGGTAACTCAAAGTGACAGGAAAATAGGGCAAAAACGGCGAAAAAAAGCAGGATAGTAAGTCGATTGGGTCGGTAAAGGGGCATGGTTGAACGTACTATTGGTTAAGTGTATCGAGATTCTTCTTTTACAAGATAGTATCATCCTGTAAATAATACAACTACTGATTACCGGGTATTACACTCTTTTTTATGGAATGTTGGTAAATGCAGCTCTCCTTATAAAGAAAACATGAAATGGATATCCATCGTTTTTCCGTTAGTGTTGGTAAGTGGAGCTTGTAAAGACAAACCCACCATACCCACCGCTTTGCTTTACGCGACCTTAAACGCTATTATCCAGCAAGACAGTGTCTTTGCCGATATGGTTTGCCATTCCTTTGCTGCCCCCAATCTACCGGCCGACATTCAATCGGCTTATTTTAAAACGGATTCTCTCTTTATACAAAAACAGCTTGTCCTTGCACGAACCGCTCAAATAGTCCCCGGACAACTACAGTTTTATTATCCGAGAAAGCAGCGCCTGGAAAAAACCCGTCTTGATACGACATGCTCCGCCGGTATACTATATCATTTGTCCTACCCCCTATTCTCCAGCGATTTACATACGGTGCTCATCGGTATTACCGAAGATTGTAATTGCCTGTCATCAGATGTCTCTAAATAATTGATGCCCCCGAGATTAATAATAGATAAAGAATCATTATATCGCGCTTCGGTCAGCAGTAGCAACCGGCGTTTTATAGGCCGATTTTGCCATCTAGCGGTGCCCAGTTCTTAAGGCCTTGATTGTAATAAAGGAACAATTACCCTAATTTTGGGTGTGAATTAGCCAAAAATTACCCTAATTTTGGGCGTATTTTTAAAAAAAATTACCCTAATTTTGTGCAATGTTTCATAGAAATATCCTTTCTGAGCTTGAAAAATGGTCTGAAAAAACGACCAGGAAGCCCTTGGTTCTCAGGGGCGCAAGACAGGTAGGCAAGACTACAGTGGTGCATGAATTTGCAAAGCGTTTCGACAAATATATTTATCTGAACCTGGAGGTGGAGGCTGACCGAAAGCCTTTTGAAACGCTTCGAGAGATCCATTCTCTGATTCAGGCTATATTTCTTTCACGGAATATGAGAGTCGCCGAAGGAGGGAATACCCTCCTTTTTATTGATGAGATCCAGGAAGTTCCCGAGGCTTTTAATATGCTTCGGTATTTCTATGAGGAATACCCCGCAATCAGAGTGATCGCCGCGGGCTCCTTGCTGGAGACGATTTTTAACCGCGGACTTAGCTTTCCCGTCGGCCGCGTTGAGTTCATGGTGATCAGGCCGGTTTCTTTTCCCGAATTTCTAGGAGCCCTCGGCGAATCGGCGGCGCTGGAGCAATTGTCCCAAATCCCCGTTAATGATTTTGCGCATGAGAAGCTGTTGGGGTTATTTCATACCTATGCAATCATCGGCGGCATGCCCGAAATAGTCAGGGTGTATGCTGAGACCAGGGATCTGACATCGCTTGGATCCTTGTATGAACAATTGATTGCAGCGTATATAGATGATGTGGAGAAGTACGCCAGGAATAACAGCCTGTTACAAGTGATTAGGCATTGCATCCGGGTAAGTTTCACGGAAGCGGGTAAAAGAATAAAATTCCAGCATTTCGGACGATCCAATTATAATTCGAAAGAGGTGGGTGAAGCGCTGCGGACATTGGAAAAAACGTTTCTGTTGTCTTTATTGTATCCTACGGTAAGCGCCATGCTTCCCTTATTGCCTGATCTGAAGAAATCGCCAAGGCTACAGGTCCTCGATACAGGAATGATGAATTATTTTTTAGGAGTGCAGGCAGAACTGCTTGGCACAGATGATCTTAATAAGATGCACCAGGGAACTATTGTAGAACATCTGGTGGGACAGGAATTGTTGGCAGGGAAGTTCAATATTCTCAGTCATCTGAATTTTTGGGTAAGAGAAAAGAACACTTCCACCGCTGAGCTGGATTATGTTTATCCTTTCGAGTCACTCCTGATCCCAATAGAAGTCAAATCGGGAAAAGAAGGTGCATTAAAGTCTCTGCACTCATTTATGGACCAGGCATCGCACCGGATGGCGATTCGCTTTTATGCAGGAAATTTGCATATTACCCAACCTGAATCCCAGGAAGGAAAATCCTATCATTTATTGAGTCTTCCTTACTACCTGGCTTCCCAAACGGAAAAATATATTTTCTGGCTGAAGGGGAAAGTTGAATAGAAGTAATGGCAAAATCTATTGAAGAATATGAAGACAAAGTTTTAAAAAACGTTGCATTGGATTATTGAGCCGCCTATCGGGCTTCGGTCAGCAGTTGCAACCAGCGTTTTATAGGTCGATTTAGCCACCTAGCGGTGCCAGGTCATTTCCCTACGCAAAAAGATCCTTTTCCGTCCATCTGTGAAATATTGGATAATATATTGACCTGTCATTTCTTTTATTAAATATTCCGGTAAATAAGAAGGACGGATATCTTTTTGAAAATCCAGGTATATGCTGTCGCCAACGATTCGAAAATGACCATCATAAAACTCAGGGCTGAGCTTCTTTTTTATGCCTTTATGGACAATAGCATATTCAAAAACATTGTGCCGAAAAGTAGTATACTGAATGCTTATTACTGAATCCTCGTAAAAGGCAATACGAGTGCGCCCGTCAAAAGATTTTTTGATAATCCGCTTGTTGGCAGCTCTTGCTTCCTTTTGGGAAGGGCTACAGGAAATAACAAAACTAAAATGTAAACCAATGGACAGCAGGATCAGAAATCGCATAAAATGGAAGGTTTAAGTTCTTGTTTGCTAAGGCCTTAAATCTATCAGGATTTGGCAAACTCAATGGTTGGAAATGTTTCAATTAACACAGTTTTAACCCCGATCGGGTATTGCAGGTCCTTCTTATCAATACCTATATAGAAATATATGGAGATCCTGGATAGAGATGGAAAGCTTATAGTGCCCAAAGCTTAGAACCTTTAGTTCACAAAAGTGCATATTTTTTGTAATTTGCAATATCATGAAAAAGACAGAGAAAAAGACAAGTTTTTGGGATAGTGAATTTGACATGATCGTTGATGAAAAACTGAACAAGTTAAAAGGGGAAATTTTGGCTCCAAAGAAATTGGAAGAAGCTAATAAGCATCTTAGTAAAATGAAATCTTTACCGAAATAAATTAAACTCCTGGGGTAGAATTCAGAAGTAAAGCAAGTGTTCTTACATACCTCGAAAATGATATACGCATAGACATCGATACGCTAAAAGAATTTGATATATCCACTATGGAAAGTTGGATCCCGACATCGCATAAAAAGGAGACCCTATCCATGTTAATCAAAACAATCCGCCTACAATGATCAAAGAATGGGTTGAATCGTAATTGAAAATCGATGATGGCAAAAATATTTCTTAATTAACACCTTATCAATGCGCTCTTTTATATTCGGTCTCCTTTTTTTAGGATTCTGGTCCACCGCAACCGCCCAAAACCCCAAACGGGCCAGGGATTGGGGCATCCATATCGGGGTTATGGCCCCCGGCAGATGGAATGCCATTACAGATGTTCCCGGAGTAAAGGCTGGTCACACTACCCTGATCGGGGGAGATTCCGTTCGAACGGGTGTCACGGCCATTCTGCCTCATGGCGGTAATATTTTTCAGCAGAAAGTACCGGCGGCCGTTTTTGTTGGTAATGGTTTTGGCAAACTGGCCGGCACTACCCAGGTGCAGGAACTGGGCACCCTGGAAACACCGGTCATTCTTACCAATACCTTAAATGTCGCCACCGCAATAGATGCCGTTGTTGAATACACATTGCAGCAAAAAGGAAATGAAAAGGTCTATTCCGTCAATGCCGTAGTGGGAGAGACGAATGACGGCTGGCTGAATGATATCCGGGGCAGGCATGTAAAAAAAGAAGATGTTATCCGGGCCATCCAAACCGCGAAGGAAGGGCCATTGGAGGAAGGATGTGTAGGAGCCGGTACCGGCACGACCTGTTTTGATTTTAAAGGGGGGATCGGAACAGCCTCCCGGAAATTACCGAAATCGCTGGGAGGTTATACAGTTGGGGTACTGGTCCAAACGAATTTCGGCGGTGTATTGACCATCGATGGCGTACCTGTCGGCAAAGAGCTGGGTAATTTTTCGTTTAGCGATGAGCTGAAAAATCATGTGGATGGCTCCTGCATGATGGTCGTGGCGACCGATGCACCCCTGGATAGCCGGAACCTGGGACGGTTGGCCAAGAGAGCCTTTATGGGGCTCGCCAGAACGGGAGGCATTGCCTCAAACGGAAGCGGGGATTATGTGATCGCCTTTTCTACCAACGATTCCCTGCGCATTCCCCATGACCCCGGTAAAGATACGGTGCAAACGGCCGGTTATCTGCATAATGATTTTGTTTCTCCGATCTTTATGGCGGCCATCGAGGCCACGGAAGAAGCCATTGTCAATTCGTTGCTGACGGCTGTAACCACGACGGGGAAGGATGGGCATACCGCCCAGGCCATTCCTATGGACAAACTGGTCCCAATATTAAAAAAATACAACCGGCTAAAAAATTAACCAGCAAAAAAACTGTACAAACTAAAAAAATGTACAAACTAAAAAATAATACAAACAAATCACAGAAATCAACAAACAATTTAAGCATATAACTAAATAGTTAATTAAGTGAATGAACTCTTTACGCTGATCAACGACGATCTTCTTTCCGAAACAAAGGCTGCTCTACTGGTCAGCGATCTGGCCATACAAAGAGGTTATGGCATCTTCGATTTTTTTAAGACGATCGGCAATAAGCCTATATTCCTGGATGATCATCTCAACCGTTTCTACCATTCGGCCGGTCAGCTTCGTCTGGCAGTCGGAAAAAACAGGAATGAACTAAAAGCCATGCTTCAGCTTTTGATGGATAAGAACCAAATCCCTGATTCGGGGATTCGAATGACCCTGACGGGAGGCTATTCCCCCGATGGTTATGCGCTGACCCAACCCAATCTTATCATTACCCAACGCCCCCAATCCATAACCTCCCCGGAAGCTTTCCGGAAAGGCACCCGCCTGATCACTTATGCCCATCAGCGCCAGATGCCGGAAACCAAGACGATCGATTACCTGATGGCGATCTGGCTACAGCCGCTGATCCGAGAACAAAAAGCCGATGATGTTCTTTACCACCAGGCAGGAATAGTTACCGAATGTCCCCGATCTAATTTTTTTATGGTGACGGCGGAAGATGAATTGATCACCCCATCCCGTAATATTCTGAAAGGAATTATTCGCAGTAAACTGTTCGAACTACCTGGCAAACCATTCCAAATAACCGAACGCGATATCAGCCCGGAGGAAATCAGGACCGCCAAAGAGGCCTTTATTACCAGCACCACCAAACATATCCTTCCCGTTGTCTCCATCGATGGGCAGCTAATCGGCGGAGGAGAACCCGGGCCTGTTGCGCAATGGCTTACCAAGGCACTCGGCAAGCTGGTAAAAAAGATTTAAAAGGTGAGCAGGCCAATTTACCCTGGTCGCCTAAACTTCGCCGTTTCAACCTGGCCGTCTTTTTACCGGTGATATCGATTTGATAATGGTCAGTCCTTTTACGATAGGGTCTTTTTTGGGCCTGACCTTTACTTTCGCCACCGAGTAGACATAGGCTTCTTTTAGTAATTTCTTTATATAGGCCTGCGGAAAATCTTCTTTTGTCCGGACGATGATATACCGGTATTGATTACCCTTACCCAATAAGATCTTTTCGGGATCCGAAATCTTTGACCCCCAGTAGAACCCAAAGTGGACATATTTTGCCATTACGGCAACCGAACAAAACGTATCTCCCAGCTTATCCGTTGGGGACCAGCCCCATGCGAGCGCGTTATAATTGTCATAGATCAGTTCGTTTGCCTGCGGATAAAGGTCCCAGACAAATTCGCGCAGCCATAAAGACATTTCCTTCACGGGATCCGGAAAGGGTTTCAGAAACCGGAGCAGATCCTTTACCGCTTCTTTGGGCATAAATGTTTTATTTAGGTGTTTCTTTTCCGTGTTTGCCCTTATTAATTTAGCCATTTTCCGGGATACTTATGGGAAAAAAACTATATTTAAGTACAAACTATGGCAGCCACTACTATTGACGATTTACTACTTCAACTGGAGAAGATCATTTCCGATAGTCAGCAAAAAAATGACCGGGCCGGTTATTTTGCGGCACTGTATTATAAAGTCACTTCCCGGGTAAAAGAAGGAATTACCAAAAACGAATTCGGGAACGGTGCGCAGATGGAACGACTGGACGTATTGTTTGCCAACCGTTACCTGGATGCGCTGGAAAAATGGAGATCGGGCGGTGAACTGACCGATTCGTGGAAGCTGGCTTTTAATGCCACCAAAAAGTCCTCGGCGCTTATCCTGCAACAACTGCTGCTGGGCATCAATGCACATATCAACCTGGATCTGGGTATTGCCGCGGTAGAAACGATGGGCGATCTTCCCATAGGGGATATTGAAAAGGATTTCGATAGCATTAATATTATTCTTGGGTCCCTGACCTATGAAGTGATCAATGACATCAACCGGATGTCTCCCCTGATTTCTTTACTTGGTTTGCATTCCGGCAATACCGAATCCATCCTGATCCAATTCAGTATTTCCAACGCCCGCGATGGCGCCTGGTGTTTTGCCGAAGACCTAAGCAAAAAAACCGGCGCGGATAAAACAGCCTTTATCAGGGAGAGAGATAAAAGTATCGCCAAGCTGGCTTCCACACTGATAAACTTTAAGGGATTCATCCGGCTTACCATTGGCCTCATTCATCTTTTCGAATGGAAAAACGCCGGAAAGATCATCCGTCAATTGCATGAGTATAAAAAAACCTATATAAAAGTTTCGCCCTGATTTTGCGCCATCGCAGTAAACCAGATTGTTCACATAAAGTTTCCATCCAAGATGTCAACCGGATCCAGATTCCTGAATCGATTGCGGGTGATCCTAGACGGAACCGTCACTGCCGCCAATATTATCGATAAAGCCGCCGCGGCTCATCCGGACAGAAAATTATTGTTTTCCGACCTTCCTTTGCCTGCTCCTCTGAACGAATCCCCTCCCACCCTGCTGGTCATCCGTGATTTTATCATCCATGCCGGTAAATGCCTGGATCTGGCCGGTATGAAACGTTATGACCGGGTAGCTATTTACAAAAGCAATTCTCCGGATTATTGTCTTTATACCCTGGCCATCATTCGGAGCGGCGGCATCGCCGTTCCTATCAATGCCGGCATGCCGGAAGAAAAACTCAAACAATATCTGGCATATACCGGTGCCAGTTTCGTAATTACCGACAAAGAACATTTCGGCCGGCAGATAACCAATCCTGCTTCTTTTCCGGCCGCGGTTCGCTGGGTCTTTACAGAGGATATGGAGAAACCTGCCATCGCTCACCAAGACAAAGATCCGGTTCAACTCGGCAAAGACGATATCGTTCTTCTCGTGCATACATCCGGCACTACCGGTTTCCCAAAAGCGGTTATCTGCCATTCAGGGAGTATTATACAGGGGATCAAAATGCATTATATCGGAGAACCGATCTCGGCTGACAATAAGATTGCCATAGCCGGACATTTTAATCACCTGGTCTGTCTGTTGGGGATGTTCACCGCTTTGCTGGGAAATATGCGCGTATATGGATACAGCCGTCATGAACCTTCCTTTTTATTGGAACAGATCGGCAAACAAAAGATCAGCATCTTTTTTGCTTTCCCCGATATCTATCTGAACATGTACCTGTTTGGGCTCGCTCCATATGATCTTTCCTCCGTAAAGGTCTGGATCGGAACGGCCGACGCTTCGCATGAGATCCATAAAGAAGCCTTCTGCCGAAAAGGCACGGCGTTAAAATTTTTGAGCAGACGATTGTTGCCGGCCATCTTTATAGAGCCGCTCGGAGCCTCCGAGGTTGGTTTTGCCGCTCTCCAGCATTATTACGGAGCGAAAAGTAAAAGGTCCCTCGACCGTTGCATTGGCAGGCCCCTACCCCACGGCCCAAAAGTAAAGGTCGCCGACGAGGAGGGAAAAAGGGTAAAGGCAGGGATCCCCGGACGTCTTATGGTCAAAGGACGGACCGTATTCGGAGGGTACTGGAATGCACATGATCTGTTGGCCGGAGTAATGAAAGACGGATGGTGGTTCACCGGAGACATCGTATACCGGGATCATTGGGGGCGTTATTATCACCTGGACCGTCTCACGGATGTGATCACTACCGGCAATGGGGATGTCTTTTCCTTATTGGCAGAAGAAATCCTGCTGACTCATTCCCGGGTCGGTGAAGTAGTGGTGATCGGGTTGACGCATCCTATAAAAGGAATGGTCCCGGTAGCTATCATACAGGAAAAAAACGGGTTGGCTGAAAGCCAGCATCCGCTTAACCCCGGAGATATACTGGATTGGGCCGGACGGAATTTACGTCTCGTCACTCCCATTGAAACGATTATTCTGGTAACTAAAGAGGACATTCCACGCGGTCTCACGGGTAAAGTCCTGAAACGGGAGATGCGGGAATCTTATGCGGCCTTGTTCCCGGGCTCAGATCCAGTTTAAATAAGGAACATCCCACCCGCATAAATTTTCCCGGTATATAATGATGAAAGGCAAACGCCTTATTGGCCATTCCCAATATCAAACCCGGCCAACGATTCAATGAATAAAAGGAAGCTTCTAACGCTTCCAGCCCTTCGTCCATTTCCCCGTAGGAAATGGTCAGCGGAGGAAAAACCCGCAGGACAGGGGTGCGGGTAACCGAATTGGTGGATAAACCGCCAATGGTATTCCGGCTGAGTAATTGCAGCCAGATCGCATGTTCGATAAGTACGCTCCGTAACCGGATCCCCAGCATCAGCCCCTTGCCCGGCACATCGATGGCCAGTTTCGGATAACGTCTCACGATATGCATTAGTCGTTCTTTCAGATAATTCCCTTTCTCGGCCACCTGCGCCGGAATCTGCTCCCTGGTAATAAAGTCAATGCTTGCCGATGCCGCTGCACAGGCCAGCAGGGAACCCTGCCAGGACGGGGATCCATGAAAGCTGTCTTTTTCCAGGAAGGGAAGACGGATGGAGAGGTTGTCTTTTACCACAATCGCGGCGATCGGGATCAGTCCACCGGATATGGCCTTGGAGGTGATCAATATATCCGGCACGATCTGCTCCTGCTCAAAGGCGAACATGGACCCCGTCCGTCCAAATCCGGTCTGCACTTCATCCAATACCAGCAAAGCGCCGTGACGGACACAGCACTCGGAGACTTCCTGTAAATAACCAGGGGGCGGTGTTTGCAGGTATCCGCCGCCTAACACCGGCTCCAGGAACACGGCCATGGTGTCCGCATCTATTTTTTCTTTTAAATGACCGATATCGCCATACCGGATAAATTCGACTTCGATATGAAAAGGGCCGAAGGGGTCACGCAGATAAGATTGCCCCATCACGCATAAGGCTCCCAGGGTTTTGCCATGATAACTATTTCTAGCTGCCAGGATCTTCTTTTTTCCACGGCTGTTCAACAATACCGTTCGCAAGGCATATTCACAGGCCTCCGAACCGCTGCCTGCAATCAGGATCTGGTTGAGACCGGAAGGCAACAGGCCGGCAAATAACTCAAAGAAACGTTGCTGTAAAGGATGACTGCATCCAGGCGGCAACAGGGTAAGTTTGTCAACCTGATCCATGATCTGTTTGCGTATCTCTCCATTGCCATGCCCCAGGCTGAATACTCCGAAACCTGCACACCAATCCAGAAAGGGGTTCCCTTTTTCGTCATAGATATAACTCCCTTTTCCATAGGCCTCTAAAGGGCAGCCGGCGACATCGAAGAGTTTGCCCATGGCATAATTATAATGCTCGCGGTAGGATCTTATTATTTCAGGTTTGCTGATCACAGGACAAAGTTGAGGTGAGTTGTCTCCGGTCTGAATGATCACCGGTCTCCATAATTTCCAGACAGCTGGTCAGTATAAGCAATCCTGCCGCTAATTCTTCTTCCGTAACCAGCAACGGAGGAAGGATCACCAACCATGCTGAACCATTCTGCCCCGTTGCGCAATTATGTAATAAAAGTGATTGTTCGCAGGCCAGGTTAAAAAAGGCGCCCGCTGTCCCGGCATCCCGAAAACGAATGCCTGCCAACAAACCCCTGATCTGAATTTCCCTGATCAGATCAGGATGAACGGTTTGTATTTTTTCCAGTTCGATGGTCAACAGGCGTTCCCCTAACCGGAGAGCGCCGGACTTCCAGGCTTTTTCCAGAAGGTCAAGTACCCGGCAGGCTACTGCGCAACCCATTGGGAAACCTGCCGTGGTTGCCCCATGCAAGGCAGGGTCTTCTCTTTTATATACGGCATTATTAATCTCACTTTTTGCAATATAGGCACCATAAGGAATCATATTTCCACCTAACATATTACCGGTAACCAGGATATCCGGGACGCTGTTTGCCGCTTGCCAGGCAAACCAGGGTCCCAGTCTGCCGAAACCGGACAGGCTTTCATTGATGATCAGAATGGTTCCGTGGCGGTCACAGGCTTTACGGACGGCACTGATATAACCGCCCGGTAATAATTGGAATCTGTCGGATAACAGGACAGGTTCGATAATGACGGCAGCCACCGAATCATCGATTGCCTCCAGCATCGATGCAGGTTCGCCGAAGGCTACGAAAGATGCCTGTAAGGGCAATTGTTCAAAATGGTCCCGTATCCCGGCTATCCCCGAGATACTAAGGGCGCCAAGCGTGTTTCCCTGGCAGACTCCTTCCACACCGATTATTTTGAAACGACGTCCTTTATGAAACCCCATGGCCAGTTTTAAGGCCCCTTCCATCGCTTCTGTCGCTGAATTACAGGGATAAGCGACAGCCTTCCCTTCGGGGAAAAAAGCCGACAAGCGGGCCGCCAAAGTAGCCAGCGGAGCGCTAAAGAACATTCTGCCCGACAAGGACATACCCAGCAGGTTCTTTTTGACCTCTTCCACCAGCAACGGATGCTGATAAGTAAGAACGCCCGATGAAAAATCAAGTAATTGCCGGCCTGAAGAAGTATGGAGATAGGCACCGCTTGCTCCTTCTATATGAAGATCGCCTGGATGGTCATATTCCGGTAAGGGATACGCGCCTTTTCCCTTATTCATATTTAGCTGCTCAACCCACATACTGAATTAAGATAAGGTTGGTGAAAGCGATAAAAAGACAGGATGTATTTAGACGACCTTTCGTTTTTTAAGTTCGTCCGCTACCAATTTGGCAAGACGCTCATAATCGATTTCGGTAACGATGGTGGTTTCAGCGCTTGCGGAGGATGTTTGTAGAGTCTCGCTGAATTTTCGGGAAGAGTTGGATAACTGTTGAAAAAAAGCCGTATTACTTTCGGCAATTCCGCTAACTAATTTACCGGGAAATTGCTCCAGGGTCACTTTTTCACAATCCATAACATTTTTGAAGGTTCGGGCGGAAGATGCGCCAGCTTCCAGGAGGCTTACGAAAAATTCCGCCGAGGCATTAACCCAGGTGCCGGTCAGCGTACTGAATTGCTGCATGCTTTCCCGGTAGGAATCTGCTGCGTTCTTTTTCACAGAGAGGTTTTCGGTTTGTTCCATATTAGTAAGGTTATATTGTTCTAATCAAGATTACATTACAAATAAAGATAATTTATTGCCCCCGGAATTCAAAATAAAGTTTCGCCATGTACCAGCTCGCGCAAAGTGTCGGGTAATTGCCGGATTATTTGAAAGACCGCGCCAGGCTGTTCCAGAAAATAAAAAGGAATAATGACCCTATTCCCAGGGCAAGGGCATGATCCGTCAGCCATATCCCCGTATTTTCCCAGGTACCCTTGTACCAGCCTGATAAGCCAAATACCCGGTGGATAAACAGGTACAGGGTAAAAAAACCGAACCCGTTCCTGGCCATACGGAAAAAGGAGAGCCATGTTCGATCCATACGGGTGAGCTGTGCCGTTATATCCCTCCGCAACAAAGGAAGGCCTTCCCGCAGCCATTCAGCCAAATTGTATACCGCGTCCGGTATGATAGCGGTCGCCTCCAGGATCCGGCTGTAGAAACCCGGATCCGCAAAAACCGCGGTAAGGCCGATTATCCGTCGCTGCTCCTTCTCGACCAAAAATTCTTTCATGATCTCCACCCAATCGATTTCCGGATACAAACGCAGCATGACCATATCCAGGATCAGAATAGCCCTGTACAAACGGACCATATTCATCGGCATGGCTATCCCTTCTTTCCTTACCGTAGCAAAGATCTTCATGAAAAAAAACCCGCTGCTTTTTTCGACAAGGGTTGCACCCGGCATGCTGGCACTCCATACCCAATCCTGCAAATGACCCTTTATCTCCGTTTCGAAAACGGACAGGTCTTTGTCGGGAAGCGTTCCTAAGGTCTGCACAAAATAACTATAGGCTCTTTGGATATTTTTTTGCGCCAGGGCCAGACGCATATGATACTGGGCGGTCCAGAGTTTCTCATCCAGCCATCCCAGCATACCAAAATCGATCCAGGCCAACTCCCCTCCCTTCATAACGATCAGGTTGGCCGCATGTGGATCGGCCTGGAAAAACCGAAAATTCATACTCTGTTCCAAAAAGGACCGTAAAAGAATGCAAGCAGTTCGCCGTGGCGTTATACCCTCTTCTTTCCAGGCTGCCAGTTTCTCTTCCTCTCCTTTGTCCATGGCATTCAGCAAGGCATTTACCGATACCCCTTCTATTTTTTCCATGGTGATCACTTCCCTGCCGCATAAATCCGGATAAAGTTTGGGAGCATAATGCGCAATATCGTCCGCCAGCATTTTATCATGCATTTCCCGGATATTCCTGGCTTCCTTGCGAAAGTCCATTTCCTCCCGGGTGAGCTGGGTAATATCCGTTACCATTTGTTGCCAGGCAATATTTCCCCAGAAACCAAACGTATTCAACAGATGGCAACCAACTTTTAATAACCTAAGGTCAATCTCGAAATCCTGCCGCGCATGCGGTAACAAAACCTTTATCACGACCTGCTCCCCGGTTATCAAACGGGCGCTATGTACCTGGGCAATGGAAGCCGTCGCCAACGCCACCGGGTTTATACTTTCGTATAGCTCCTCGGGTGGCCTTCCAAATTCTTTGCCGAGTGTATTTTTTATCTGATCAAAAGGAATGGAGGGTAATTTATCCAGCAAGGATGATAATTCGAGACAATAATATTCCGGTAGCAGATCGTAACGCATGGCCAATATCTGGCCCAGCTTAATAAAGCCTCCGCCACAGGCCTGAAAATATTTCCGGATCACTACAGGCCGGGATAATCCGGGTCGCAATTTTCTACGGGAATGCGGCAGGGAAGGGTCAGCTGCTAATGCGTTTTCGGCTAAAGTATTGCTGGGTGAAGCATGGAGGTATGAAGGATCGTCCGATTCCGGGTCTGTGAATAAAGCTGCTGTCAGATCATCCGGAATACCTGCGGGTCTTTTTCTGCTGAATAGAAAAAGAAAACCGTAATAAAAAGTATATAAAGAGACTTGCCCCCCTCTTCGCAGCAACTTGAGAAGCATAGATTACATTTAATTTTTCTTAAATATAACTATTTCTCTTCAATGTTACTATTCCATCCCCGTTCACTTCCCTGATCCAGGCATTACGCTTATTTTTTCCAGAGAAAGGCAGCTCCCATAACGGCGGCATTTTCCCCGAGGACAGCCTGGCGAAGATTCAATGGCACACCAAGCTTTCCGGCATGTTCAAGCGTAGATGGGACAAACAGTTCCCAGGCTTTGGAAATATTGCCGCCAATGATAATCACCTCCTGCACAGATGGAGGGTATTTCATAATGATCGCCTCCGCCAGGTGCCGGCCGAAGGTGGCAAAAAGCGAACGTACTCCGGCATCCGATTCAAAAAGAGGAATCAGATCCTTCACACCATGGATTTCCTTTTTCTGCAGCTCCGCATATTCCTGTATAAACCATCTCGTACACAAATAGTCCTCCGCTCTTGATTCCTTAAAGGGTGTAGACCAGAGATCCCCGTCATGAAGGACACTGTCCACATAACCGGCCGACCCCAGACCGGTTCCAAGGGTTACTCCTGCAGCACGGGTATACCCTTTTCCTGCTCCTCCTCCTATCTCCCCTAACAGGAATGCAGAAGCGTCATTCAGAAATTTGATATGCTCAACAGGGATCTTTAACCGGGTCGCTAATAATTCCTTTATATTCAAACCATATAAGGATTCGAATTTGTGCAAACCCGTGATATAACTAATGCCTTTATCGTAATCAAAAGGACCTGGCATGGCGATCCCAATACGGAGCGGGGATTTGGTTTTCGGATAACCCGATCCCGTAGCGTTCTGTTCCTTCGTATCCATCCAGGCAAAACAATTTTCGATAGCCACAGCCCAGGCGTTGATGATCTCTTCCGCAGAACCATGCGGATTGGTCTTCGCCCGGGTGAAGGAATGATCCAGCAAGGTTGCCGAATCAAGATCCACCAAACAGGCGCTGATATGTGATCCGCCGATATCGATACCCACAATTTTGTTTTCGCCGCTGGCCTTGATCACGTTATCCATTTTCTTTTCTGCTTTTCTTTCAGTCATAACATCCCGTTATTTTGTAGAGGGAAGTTCTCCTACTCCCCATTCCTTATTTGGTTGATCCCCCATCCAGAGTTCGAGGATTCCTCCATTGGCATAGGCTTCATGGGTGAACCAGAAGTTGTTGAGGGGTTGCCCGTTCAGTTTTGCCTGTTGAATATAACAGTTCGAAGCCGAATTATTATATGTCCGGATGACGAATTTTTTCCCCTTATAATAGCGGTTATCGAGCTGTATATTGATCTCATCGAACACCGGAGATGTGACCTCATACACCGGTGTGGCCGATTCATTGCCCGTTATATTGAACAGGCCAATAGCCATCAGTACGCTGACGCCGCCCATCTGGCCCTGGTCCTCATCATGACCTCCATATCCCAGGTCGGGTGTAATTCCTCCATAAGCCTGCTCCTTTACTCTACGGACCCAGTATTGGGTAAGCCAGGGTTTCCCTGCATAGCTGAATACATGCGCATTGGAACAACCAGGCTGATTGGCATAACTTACGTAACCATCGGTATAGGCAAATACAAAATCACTGGAAGCGGCTTTCCGGAAGGCAAAATCCAGCTTCTCACACAACGAGTCGTTGCCACCCATTTTTTTAGCCAATTCCGGAATAGCATGCGAAACGCCCCAGGTAGCCTGCCAGGCATTCGCCTCCACCCATCCTTCTCCGCTCAGCGGATTATGGTGCAGGAATTGCCCGTTCCTGTCTTTGGGAAACAAGAGTTTCTGCGTGGTATCAAAACAATATTTCCAGCCATCTGCCCTTTTTGAAAAGAAGGCATACTCTTTTTGTTTGCCCAGGCGTTTGGCCATCTGAGCGATGCCCCAGTCCTGAAAACCCGCTTCGATGGTGATCCCTGCATTTCCAGGCCACCATCCTTTTTCGGTGTAGAATTTTATATCTTCCGCACTGCCCAGCATGCCGCCCGGCAAATGATTACGTTTTATCACTTCAAAGGCATGCCGCTGATCAGTCCTGGTCAGCAGACCTTTCATATAGGTGCTGACGATCAGGTTCGTAGCCGGGCAACTGGTCATGATATAGGATTCTCCTCCTCCGGAAGGCCCGCGCGGCAATACATAGCCGTTGTCCGCATATTGGATAAGAGAGGCGGAGAGGTCATCCTGTACCTCCGGCCAGGCAAGCCCCCAAAGAATGTTCAGGTTCCATTGCGATAACCAGAAGGCATCGGAGTTGTACATGGAGAACCGCAGACTGCCGTTGGCGTTCTTAGGGATCGTTTTTATCTTAAAGATGGCATCGGTGAAATTACCATCCCGTTTGCCGGTCATACGGTCGGGATAATCTCCGGAAACATCATTGATCCTGTGGCGACCCAGCAGCACGTGCCATAGATCGGTATAAAATTTTGTTTTCTGCGCAGCGGTCCCTCCCTTTACGTCCATTTTCCCCAGCCATTGATTCCAGATTTCACCGGATTGCCGTTTGACGGCATCGAAATCCCAGGTAGTACATTCCGCCTCGAGGTTCTTACGGGCATTATCCACGCTGGTATAGGAAATCGCTATTTTCATTTTTACCTGGTCTCCGCCTTTTACCTGGTACTGGGCTGCCGCACCCACACTGTCGCCCTGTAGGGAGGATATATCCTTCAGTTGTTGTTTGCCCTTCCAGCCGTTCAGGGCATCGAAGGATCTATCGAATTTTATCACGAAATAAATCTTCACATCCTTTGGTCCGCCCCAATAACGTTTCCGGGAACTGAAGGAACCCTCCAGGCTATTATTATCTGTCTTCTTCAGATCTGCATCCTCCATGGTCGCATTCCCCATATATCCCCCCAGGTTGGTAAGGATCCGGGCCTGCATGTCCCTGGTCCAGGTAAAACGGTAAAAACTTACTCTGTCCGTTGACGTTAGTTCAACCCAGGTATGGGGATCCTGCAGGTACACCCGCTGGTATCCCGGCTGCACGATCTCATCGTCATGATGGAAGGCCGATTTCCAGCCCTGCTCTCCCAGCGTGGGATCCACCTTTTCCCCGACCGGCATGATCTCGATCCCCGATAACATCCAGCAATGGATCTGGCCGAAACCCAGGATCTCTTTTTCGTTATAGTTATAGCCTCCGCCATTCTGATTCTTGTTCCGGGTGTGCGGAGCAGCACCGATCATTCCAAATGGACGGTTACCCGTTACAAAAAAGAAATACCGGCCCCGGTTAGTTTCGATATAGGGGTCTACCCAGGAAACATAATCCGTACACCCGGCAGGGGAAGGAAAAACTTCGATCTCTGAAAAACCAAGATCACTCCCCGTACCATCGGTGGTGACAAACCGCACCCAGGTTATTTGTTTATCGGGGAATTGAATTGCCTTGCCAGTTCCATTCGTTGGCAGTTCATTGACCCATACCCTACTGCCGTCACTGAATTCCAAACGACCGCCGGCAATATTTTCCTTCAGGGATGCCCGGTCGTAAAGGACGATCTTATTGACTACCTGCGGTTGTTTCCAGTCCAGTTGTATCCAGGGGAAACGGATGTACCCCCAGTCTGTAGTAATTCCTTCACAGGCCCATTCTCCCTTTCCTTCCACACCGATGATCCCATCCGTTACGTTGGCGGGGGCATAATTTCCGTTCAGGGATGAAGAAGCAGTGACCGTTGCCTGCGGTGCAATATTTCCCGGGCCTGCATATACGCCTGCGAAGAACAAAAGAAAAAACAGGGTAACGATTCCTTGTTTTCCGGATTGCCAATTTCTTCTGCCGGTTTGCTTATTTGTTTTGCCGGTTTGCCGATCTGTTTTATTTTTCATCTGTATGTCTTTTCTGCTTTTTTTGTTGTTGGTAGCTTGCAGCTCTCTCAGGCTTGCAGCTTATTCATGGCAGGCCAGCTTTAATCCTTCCTGCCCGATCCTTATTTTTCCGATATGCCATCTGCCCAGATTGGCTATGAACAGATCCGTAAATTTTCCTCCCCCGAAGGCTAAATTGGTCGGGTTGGTAAGGGTATGGGATTCCCAGTCATCTAAAAAAACCGACAGGATCCGATCAGGGCTCACTTTATAGATACGGTTCGGTGCATAACAACCGATGTAAAGGTTACCTGCTGCATCAAAGGCGATCCCATCCGGGCAGGTGCGGGGAAGGGTGACGTAGATCTCCCGTTCGCCAGCCGATCCGTCCGGGTTTATTTTTATCCGCTCTACACCAGGCAGCCAGGTGCATACAACGTATAAAAAAGTTTTTTTCACACTCAGGGCCATCCCATTGGCAAAACTAAAAGGTCCGGCATGCCAGATCATTCCCTTCCCTTCGGCATCAAAACGATATACGCGCCCGGTAACTGTACGAAAAGCTCCACTGTCCGACACATATAAATTTCCCTGACCGTCGAATACAGGGAAGTTGGGAATACTAACCGGTAACTGTTCTACCGTCGAAGCCAGCAGCTCCAATCGTTTTTCTGCGATATTGAATTTCCAGATGCAATGCAGCTTCAGATCGCAGACCGCCAGCCAGGAACCATCCGGGGAAAAGGCGAGGCCCAAAATAAAGCCGCCCGTGTTCCCGACCTCTTCCATGCCGCTCCCATCGGGGAGAATCCGGTAAATCTGTCCGCCTTCCCCTCCTGCCCATACTGAGCCATCCGGATGAACGGCCACGCATTCCGGATGGTCCAGCCCATCGGCAAACATAAGGACGTCCTCGATGCTGCGCTCGGGTTTCAGACCGGAGTTCAGTTCCTGTTGCGAATCCTGCCCCAAATTTCCCGCTGGCTCCAAATGATTTTCCATACGTCTCCTGTTTTACTGTTGCCCCATTATAGTAGCCCAATTATGATTGCCCAAAACCTTTTACCCAATTACTTTTGCCCATTCTCTTCCCGGCGATATACTGTACCAATCCGGCCGTTCCGGATCTCTGTCATAGGCATATCCACCCACTTCTTTATAATATTCATGGTATTGTTGCAGTTTATCCCGGTCCAGGCTTACCCCGAGACCCGGCCCTGAAGGCAGCCTAATGCAGCCATTCCTGTACTCCATCTTTCCTCCCACGATAATGTCATCGGTCAGGTGATGATAATGGGCATCAGCGGCAAAACTGAGGTTAGGGATCGCAGCACCCAGGTGCAGCATGGTAGCCAGTTGAATACCCAATTCACCGGAGCTATGAACGGCCACGCCCAATTGCATTTTTTCACAGACAACCGATGCCTTCCAGGCCTGGCGAAGACCGCCCCAAAAAGTCGTGTCCAGAAGGATCACGTCTATGGCTTCCGTCCTGATACAGGCCGCCAGCTGTTCAAAATTGACGACGACCGTATTGGTAGCCGTTGGGATGGAGATTCTGCTCTTTACTCTCCGCATTCCTTCCATGCCCCAGGTTGGATCTTCGAAATAATCATTGGGCAGGTCTTTGATCGCCTGTCCGATCCGAATAGAATCTTCTACGCTCCAAACGGCATTGGGATCGATTCGTACCCGGTGTCCGGGCAGTGCGTTGGAAATAGCCCTGAAGACTTCAATTTCATGATCGGGATGGAAAACACCCGCCTTTAATTTGTGCGAAGTGAATCCGTATTTTGTTTGTAAGTCTCTCGCATGTGTCACCATAGCTTCCACCGTTTCTTCCCCGCCTTTACCTGTCTTTTTATCCGGATACCGGAAGAACAGGTATGATGCAAAGGGGATTTCCTCCCGTAAAGCACCACCCAGCAGATCACAGGCACGGGTATTTGTTTTTTTGCCGATGATATCGATACAGGCAAATTCGATGGCCGCATGTAACTGGTTTCGGTTATTATACAGGGATGCCGTGGGGTTGCATATCTTCCAGTATAAGGCTTCCAATTGAAAAGGGTCATGCCCGACCAGATAACTGTTGAGCCCCTTGAAAGCAGCTTCTGCAGATTCACCACCGCCGCCCATTTCTCCCAGACCCGTTATCCCCTCATCCGTCTCCACCTCCACGATCGTACGGACAAAACGCCCCCAATGGCAACCATTGGCATGACGGATCGGGGCTTCCAGCGGCATGGCCACGGTAGTGGCTTTTATATTCGTTATTTTCATTCGTTTGTTTTTATATCCTTATATACACGACTATCATCAAAACTATCAAAAGAACAAAATTCATTTTTTCAGGAATCATTTTTTACTGCCAGGAATGGTAATCCCCAATCCCCCGTCGATCCGGATGGATTGCCCGGTCATAAAGGCCGCCTCCCCGGAGCAAAGGAAAAGAACCAGACCCGCTACTTCCTCCGCAGTACCAATCCGTTTGGAAAGATGCATATCCACGCATTCCTGCATTACCTCCACCGGATCCGGCGACAGGGCGATCGCATCGCGCAACATGGGCGTATCGATCGTTCCCGGGCAAACGGCCAGGCATCGTATGGCCGGAGCATAATCGACGGCTATGCTCCGGGTCAGGCCAAGAATGGCTGTCTTAGCCGTTGTATACGCAGCCACAGTTTGCTGACTGACAAAGGCCTGTACGCTGGATACATTGATCACCACGCCGCTCTCCTGTTGCTGCATGTGGGGTATCGCATATTTGGAACATAGAAACATACTCTTCAGGTTGACATTCATTACAAGGTCCCAATCTTCCAAGGAGGATTCCGTCACCGAACCATACCGCTGAATACCGGCATTGTTGATTAATATATCGATCCTTCCCCAACGACCGATGATATTTGCCATCGCCTCCCGGACCTGCGTTTCATCGGAGACATCGCAAGTCTGATAAAACCAATTCGTTTGATCTTCTGGTTCAGGGCCGGAATGAGCAGGTATAATATCCAATAAGGCCACCCTTGCACCGGCTCCCCTGAACCGGAGGGCGCACGCCGCGCCAATCCCCTTGGCTGCTCCCGTAATGATCACGGTCTTATTTTGGTATTCCTCTTTTTTAACAGGTTCCATCTGGTCCCTCCTTTTTTTATCCTGTTTTAATGATCATGATTTGTATATCCTATTTCAAAGGTCGTATTTCAGATATCTTGTTTCAGATATCCTGTTTCACATATCCAATTTCATGGAAAACCCCTTTCCGGTTTCAATTTCCTGAACACTCAACATTCCTTTGCTGCAAAGAATATTGTCAACACCTTTATAATCCGGTCCAACGTTTTGCAAAAAACATCCATATCCTTTCGTTACCTGACCGCCTGCGTCCAGATAACCATAGGTACGCTGACCCAACAAATGGGTAAGCTGTTTGTCCAGGATCTCCTGGTACGGTTTGTGGATCCCCGTCGTTCCAAATTCCAGACCCCGGTAGATCAACCGGCCATCCGACCAATGATTCCAAAGATTTATCCAGGGATAGTCCTCTCTTGGCCAGACATAACCCAATAACAATCCCCGGTCCGGCGAGTAGGCGGTGAGCCAGCCCCATTCCTCAACGGGTTGTATGATAAAGGAGAATACGGAATCATAAGGTTTGGCCGGGTATCGCAGATCGATTGTTTCTCCTTGTACATTTGCGACATAAGGCCAATGGGAAAAAATGTTCCCCTCATATCGTTCATGGGCATAATCAAATCCTTCTGCAGCATTACAATCGATCCGGGTGTTCGCACCAAGAAAGGGTTCGCCGATGGTGGGATGCTGCACCATATTAAACATACGTCCCAGAGACCCTATATTATGGACCGTCTCTTCCACTTTAAAACAAGACTGTTCCTGCGCAAGAGTCAGCGTCCTTTTAATACGCAGCCCCTCTTTTACACTTTCGGCTTCCATGCAAATGGAGTCCGCCTTTTCCTCCGGGTTGTATTGCCCTTCCAATTTACCTTGTTCTTCCTGGTTATCATGCCCTTCCTGGTTGCCTCGGCCTTCGTAGTTATTTTCCAGACCACATTCCCAGCGTAACCTGGTAAAATCCCCATGTTTGGGAATTCCTGCTTTATATTCCCCTTCGGATGGATCGCCCCATCTGCCCAGGCATAAAAAATGTCCCTGATAAAAAGAGGGCTCCCCTGTTTCCGCTGGTTGTTCAAACTTGAAATTAAGCGGATTGACATCGTCAGGTTGATCAACCGTTCCCTTTTTCAAACAAAAATAGGTAATAGCCCCGCCCCACAAATCCAGTGTAAGCTGGCTGCTTTTGTTATGAGTTGTTATGATGGAACCATTTACCTGCATCTGTGTTTGAGTTCAGATTATTTAATTTGAATGGTGATTAGCGTGAATGGTGGTTATCGTAATGATGGTTATCGTGAATGGAGGTTATCATAAATTATGATTAGCGGTATTTAATCGTTACAAAACGTGGTCTTAAATGATGGGGGTGGGTTTTGATATCCTCCTCAAAATCGAAGGAATTCACATTGTAACTGATCAGCAATTCCCCGGGCTTGGAAAGATGCGGATGCGCTTTTGCGTTATAGGTGTAAAAGTCGATATCCTCATAGATTTCGGGGGTAGCACCAATCTTCTTGGGCAGCGCAAAAGGGCCTTCCGGTGTTTTACCAACCTGCACCATAAGGTCCGGTGAGTTGGTATCCAGTTGATAAACTGCTATTACCCGTCCGTCTTCCATAAAGCTGACGCTCATTTCATTGGAAACCCGGTTAGTCAGAGCTGCACATTTGTCGATATCGGGCTGCCAATTTTTGCCGTCCCAAAAACGCCAGGCGGAAAAATCCTCGAATTTTGCATCGGGCACCCTGGCAACCAGTAATTCTTTTAATTTACCCCTAACCCCGTAAACATAGATATACCCATCGGGTTTAGGAGCTCTTGCGCCGGTGGTATTGGTCAGTACATTCGATCCAAATACTACCTTTCCCCTACCCTTGCTATCTGCCACGAATAAGGGCGCATCCATCTGGCGTTGATCTGTAAACGGAGGTTTGCTTCCTTTCGGGATCGCGATGAGCGATACCCCGACATCTTCGAAAGGATATATCCCACCATCCGGGACATTTTTTATGCGGTAACCGAAAATATAGATCGTACTGTCCAGCGCATG
Source organism: Flavitalea flava (assembly GCF_054461575.1). Taxonomy (NCBI): domain Bacteria; kingdom Pseudomonadati; phylum Bacteroidota; class Chitinophagia; order Chitinophagales; family Chitinophagaceae; genus Flavitalea; species Flavitalea flava. The sequence goes on along the minus strand of NZ_JBTLQH010000046.1, from coordinate 4,053 downwards.
ATTAAAGAACCCATCACCCAACCAATAATAGTCTCCCGGTTTTGCATTTTTGGTATGCGGTTCAAATGCAGACAATACATGACCGTCCTTATCCACGTTCTTGTAAAAATGCATTTTCCCTTTTCCCGGCGTATCTCCTTTCATAAAGGCCACACCGTTATGCGCCAATTCCCAATCTCCCTTCAGCGTATCTCCGCTCACTCTGCCCCATATATCGTCACTAAACCAGAAAAGAGTTTCTTTATCTTTTGCCTGACCCTGAGCTTCTACCCCATCCATGGGCACACAATAGATCCCATCGGCACCGATCCAGCCGGAATCCTGTTTTAGCATTTCCGCCCATTCAGGAGCTGGTTCCGCTCTGAGCACATCATGGGTCTTACTGCGGCCTTCCCGGGAATTGACAGTATCTTTCCCATTACCAGGTTCGGTTCCGGGAGTCTGATTTGCCGGACCGCTGCAACCAATGAGGGCCAGTATTACCCCGGCAAGAGAGAAGAGTAGTGAGTTCGATCTTTTCGCGGCGAAGGTTGATCTTTTCATGGCAAACGATATTTAGTCTTTTTATTCGCAATTATTTGCCTATTCCCAGTTATCTGACCGGAAGGGTTCGGCAGGCAATCCCTCTTTGTTCCCAAAATTGGTAACGGGGTAATTCGTGAATGCATAACGAACCGCAACCGGCTCTTTTACTTTATCCGACCGTAGCCAGACCTGATTATTCACTATCCACGCTTCAGCATAATAAAAAATATGATCGGGGCCGGAGATATAAAAATTTTTGGGAGCCGCTCCGTCAGAGGTGGTCAGACCCGATCCCGTGGTAACGCCGAAGAAAAAGATTTTCACCAGCTCTCCATCGATCTGCATTTTTGCAAACCGGGGGCCAAGGTAGGGTGTATTTTTTTGCCCATAAGTCCGGGCCAATGCATTTTTTGCCAATCTTAATCCAACACCCTGTTTGTTTCTGGGGTGGATATCGTCAGGTTCGCTGATATCGGTGATCACGACCATACCCGTATTTTTTACGGAATCCCGTATGGCCCCCTGGGCCTCCCGCAGTGTGGCATAGTTCCAGGCCGTGGAATCATTTTTTTCCCAGGTATATGGCGCGACCTGGACATAATAAAAAGGCAGGTCAGGCACAGCCTTTCCGAACCCAACCCCCGCCCTTCCGAATAATGTTCTCCAATTCCGGATCATCGCTCCGCACAGACGGGTATACATTGCCTTATCGTCCTTGTTGGATTCCCCCTGATACCATATGAATCCACAGACAGAAAGATTCCGTAACGGATAGATCATCGCATTGTAAAAAAGGGTGGGCCGTACTACTTTTTCAAAAGTGACGACAGAATCCAGTTTTTCCCTTGAGCGGAGGCTTGTATCATATGGATATAGATATTTTTGGTTTAGCGCCGGATCGGCTGCCAAGGTTTCGCGGCTGGCCCATGCCTGGCAGGATGATCCACCGACACTGCTAACGACCAGCCCAATAGGTACATGCAGTTTGTTATACAATTCGCGGGCAAAGAAATAGGCTGCCGCACTGAAATCTCCCGCGGTTGCCGGCGAACATATCTTCCAGAAGCCCTGGCAATCGTCCTGCGGTGTTGCGGTAAAATCTGTTCGTACATCGAATAACCGGATAGCCGGGTAATCCGCTGCCTCAATTTCTTTTTCAAAATCCAGGGCTCCCTTCAGCCAGGGCAGAAAAGGTTTGATCGTCATGTCCATATTGGACTGACCGCCGCAAATCCAAACTTCTCCGATCAATATATCCGAAAGGGCCAAGGTGTCCCTGGAAGAGATCAGCGTTATCGTATGCGGTACGTATTTACCTTTTTCTGCTTTAGGTACATTGATCGCTGTCTTCCATTCGTTCCCTTCACCGCAGATCACCTGCTGAGGAGTACGCATCCAGTCGGCCCGGATCTTTATTTCCGTTCCCGCGCTACCCTTCCCCCATAGTATAAATGGCCGGTCCTGCTGGATGACCATTTTTGACTGAATAGTCGCTGCCACGGAAAAGCCAGGGCTCAGGCCCTTGTTAAAGATAGAACCGTATAAAGGTCTGGCCTGAACATTCAGACAGACCAGGATTACCAGTAAACCCGCGGCAGTATATTTTTTAATTTGAGCCACCTGCATCATAAATCGTTAAGGCAATATTTTTACCCGCACAAAACGTGGCCGGTAAAGGTTGGGATAGCGTTTAATATCCTTAAAAAAATCGAAGGAATTCACATTATAACTGATAAGCAATTCATCGGGTGAAGAAAGCACCGGATGTACCTTCGCGTTATAGGGAAACAGGTTTTTGCTTTCAGCTACGTCCTTGCTGCAATCATACAGATTGATCAGGTTGCCAAACGGTCCAAAGGGGGTATGTGAAAGACGTAAGGACACATATTTGCCCAATCCGTCTCCCTGGAAGACCAGGGCATACCGTCCATCTTTTAATTGCATAACCCCCAATTCATTGGAAAGACGGTCGGTAATCGTGACGATCTTCGTGGGATCGTCGTTCCAACCCTGCCCATCCCAGAAGGTCCATTTGGTAAAGTCCTCTATTTCCGCAGGCTCTACCCTGGCTACCATCAGGCTTTTTTTCTTGCCTCTTACTCCGTAAACATATACATACCCATCCGGGTTGGCCGCTCCCGCCTCTTTGGTATTGACAAAAATGCCTGCACCAAAAGACCCTGTACTGTCTGTGTCCTTGCCGGCAAAAAATGGAATATCGATCTGCCGGTAATCGGGATAGGGGGCCTGACCACCGGCAGGTACGATAACCAGGGTGTTACCCACCTCTTTAAAACCAAAAGCTACTGTATCAGAAATGTTTTTTATACGGTACCCGAAAATATACAGATCCTTATTCTTCTGTTGATTCACAAATCCATCTCCCATCCAATAATAATCGCCTTTCTGCGTGGCCGGGGTTGCCGGTGTAAAGACAGAAGCGTTTTTATTGGCCTCGTTCTTCCAATAAAAATGAATATGTGCGCTATCGGGAATTCCGTCTATTAGAACGGATACGGAATTATGGATCATCTCATAGCCCGGCTTCAGGGAATCTACCACGATCTCTCCCAGCATGGTATCGCTGAACCAGATCACCGTCTCGCTGTTTTTTGCGGCGCCGGGGGATTCATTGCCATCTTTGGTGACTGCAAATATGCCATCTCCGCCAAACCATCCTGATTTCCGTTGGAAGAGACCGGACCATTCCGGGGCTTCCTCTACAGTAAAATGAAGGGAATCCAGGTTAGCCGTTCCGGGTGTCCCATTTCCCGTTCCACCGGATTTAGAGCTACAGGAAGATCCCATAAGGGTCAGGACGAGCGCAGGTATTGCCAATAAGGAAAAGGAAGAGGGGCGTATTTTAGCAGGTTCCATTTGTTACTGAATTAAGATTAAAAAAAGGGTAGGTATTCTTTATTTTACCGGTTTACCTGTTTTCATCAGTTCACCGGTAAAAATTTTATTAAGGGATCGCGTCAAAAGTGTATACGAATACTTCATGATCCGTATAAGGAGGACCGAAGACGGAAAGATCCACCAGGATACTCATGACGATCCGGTCTTTGGTTATGCTCTGAACCGTATATTTTTCCGTGGTTATGTTAGTGGGGTCGAAGATAGAATGATAGATCTGGGTAAATGTTTTTTCATCATCGCTCAGTGTCCATTTATCGTAAACATTGAACCCGTCGAATGTGCAGGCAGAAGTGCCATAGGTAATGGTGATGGTACTATCGCGATGCCATTGGTACCTGTCATCTTTTTCGCAATCCGTAATAGTTTCCATGGCAGGGGAAACGCTGGTCCATAATTTGGATTTCAGCGCCCAGTTATGCTGGAAGATATTCTGTGCGGCAGAGGCAACCGTATTTACCGTGAGATCCTTTTCTACGGAATGTCCCTTGTTATCGATCAATTTATAATTGAAGCCAACCAGTTTGTCCACTTCATCCGGGCTCAGGACATAAGAAAAAGAATACTGATAGGCATTGGTCCCGGTGGATTGCGGATTGACAGATAAAACCC
>NZ_JBTLQH010000045.1:0-51591 GCF_054461575.1 Flavitalea flava | reverse complement strand
TAAAGCCTTATCCCTGCTGAATCAACTGCCAGCCTTTCAGAATTTTATGAAGTCTAACGGAGCTCTGGCCGGGCTCTTTGGTTTGCCAGGTAACTATGCAGATCCGCAGGCATTGGTAGGATTACAAACCCGTACCCAAATAAGTCAGCTCATCCAAAGTCAGGTAGCGGCGGGTGGGGCCGGAGGGGCGGCGGCATTGCAAACAAATATCCAATCGGCGCAAAGCCAGTTAGATGGTTACAAAGACAAGTTAAATAAACTCGGGCAAGGAAGTGGAGATATCGACATGCCTAATTTTATGGTTAATACGCAAAAGACCAAGACTTTCTGGAAACGATTGGAGTATGGGGTCAACTTTCAAACCTCCAGGAATAGCCAATATTATCCGATGGTTGCCGATCTGGGTCTTTCTGTTGGTTACAGATTGGGACATGGCAATATCCTTGGTTTTGGATTAAGTTATAAAGCTGGCCTTGGAAATGGATGGAATCATATAGCTTTTTCCAGTAACGGAGGTGCAATAAGATCGTTCCTGGATATAAAATTAAAAGGGAGTCTTTTTCTCTCGGGTGGCTTTGAGTTAAATCGTACGCTGCCCTTTTCTTCCATACAGCAATTCCGGGATATGACTTATTGGACGAAATCGGGGCTTTTTGGAATAAGTAAAACAATTTCGGTAAAAAGCCGGGTGTTTAAAAAGACGAAGATCAGTTTACTTTGGGATTTCCTTAGCTATTCACAAAAACCACAGACCCAGCCTGTTTTATTCAGGGTTGGTTATCATTTTTAAAATAACTCCGTATAATACTTTAATTGTATACAATGTTTTTTAATATTCGTAAACTAAGCTTCGTGCGCGCAAATCGAATTATGGTTACACATTCCTCCCAGATTGTCATTTTACTTTTTATTATTTCCTTCAGGCTGTCGGCACAGGGAATAAGCCTGCCGGCAAATCACTTGTTACCGGTTGTTATGGGCCCTTCTCCAACAGCGGCCTCCTTGGGTAAATATGGTCAATGGCCAGTGAATTACTATACGGGCATACCTAATATAAGTATACCCATTTATGAAATTAAGTCTGGCGATATAGGCCTGCCTGTGTCTTTGAGTTACCATGCTGGTGGGATTAAAGTGGAAGATATTTCATCCTGGATGGGAACAGGATGGGATCTTAGTGCCGGCGGTGCCATAACACGGACGATGGTAGGCCTTCCGGACGAGCAATACGGAGGTTTCTATTATAATTATTATAACCATGTGAATCAGATTAAGACTTCGTATAATCTAAATACAAAGGCGGACTGGAATTTTTTTAACTCAGTAGCAAATTCAGTATTTGATTCAGAGCCAGATATATACTATTTTAATTTTGCGGGATACTCTGGCAGATTCTTTTTTGATACGTCAGGCACTTTTCATGCTATCCCTGAGAATTCCTTGAAAGTCGTTAAAAACCCCTTTCTTTCTGTATACAATCATTGGGAGATCCAGGATGATAATGGCACCACCTATATTTTTGGACCGGGTGATGACAATACGACTACAGAGGCTGGAAAGGAATACTCCTGGACCACCGGCAGTTCCAACGATTTGGGTGATGTGCGCAATCCCGTAGCTACCGCCTGGTATCTGACGGCCATTATTTCAAAGGAAAAAACGGATACAATCTCCTTGCAATATACCTCTAAGTTTGAATCTATAACCAATCCAAGATCGCAGTCCTATGACATCATAAGTAATTTTGCTACAGTCAGTAATTGGGCTTCCTCTCACGCGGCCGATATGGCAAGTATACAATTTCCTTATTACCGTGTGACATTCAGCCAGCCAACCGGCCGGACCCACCGGGGCAATACTAACCTTTCCAGCATTACCTGGAGAGGTGGTACTATTCAGTTCACTGCGGGATTGAGCCGACAGGACCTGGTATGGGCGGGTGCTACATCCGGAACTATGCTTACCAATATGCAGGTCAAATCCATGAACAACCAGGTTATTAAAAATTATAATTTTTTATACAGTTATACCAATAGCAGGTATTATTTGAATACGATGAGGTTAATGGATGGCGCTGGAAATAAAATAAATGATTACTCTTTTAATTATTACTCTCCTCTACCCGATAGAACTTCTTATGCACAGGACCACTGGGGATATTACAATGGTGTCACCGCCAATACGGACCTTTTGGTAACAATCCCCTCCCTTGTAAGTAATTTGCCAATATATACCGCCCATGCAGACAGGACCAGCAATGCCTCCACCATGGTATATGGCAGCCTCTACCAGATAAATTATCCAACAGGGGGTAGAACTCAATTTGAGTATGAACCCAATCAATGTGACGGTTCTTCAATACAAACATTGGATCCCGGGGTAGTGATAAATACAAATGTCATCGGAGGATTACGAATAAGGAGTATCAAGAATTACGCTGATGCCGGCTGCACATTGGTGTCAGCGCGTTCCTTTCAATATTCAACGGGCAATCTTCTCACTGCGCCGTCCTATAATCATTATTTGGAAAACAACATAGAAAGTTATGCTACTTGCCAAAACCCTCCATGTCCTATAGAATGTTATTTTTTTGCCCGTCTTCTTGAAATCACCAGTACCAGTCAAAATATATTGGGCTTTACCCAAGGGGCCACAGTTGGGTATACCACCGTTACAGAAAGATATGCAGACCTCAATAATAATGATAACGGATATGCCAAGTACACTTATTCTTACTCGCCGGATATCGGTAATAACTTTAATTTAAATGTTGGCTATTGGCAACCGGCTAATATAAATGCACTAAATCGAAGTTACCCGGCGGACGAATACGAATACAAAAGGGGCATGCTGCTTTCTGAAACGAACTACACCCGGTCTCCTGACGGCAGCTATTTCCCCGTTAAAAATGTACAACATGATTATAATTTCAACGATGGGAATGCTGGAAACCGCTTCTTTCAAATGAAGGCTTTAAGAGTTAAAGGTTTGCGATTTGGAGGCTATGGCTGTGCCCAATGGAATACGAACGGAAATACTACAGGTATTGATGATTATTCCAAAGACTTCGGATTCAGTTATTATAATGTTACGACTTCCTGGGTGCAAAAAACAGCTACGACCACCACCACGTATGACCAAAATGGGCAGAACCCGCTGACTACCCAGGTGAGCTATGCATATAATAATTCCTTGAACCTGCAGCCTACGACAATTAGTACAACTGATAGCAAAGGCAATTCCCTTATGACTGTCAATAAATTTCCAAATGACTTTGCTGCCCCGCAGGGATCACCTCCCAATATTTACAATATGATGGTCAGCCAGAATATGATTAGCCCTATCATATCACAAACAAAATTCGTTAATGGTGTTCAGACAGAGGCTCAAATTAACAATTATGGTTTTTCCGGACCCTCGAACAACCTTATCCTGCCTTCCAGTATTCAGACACAAATGCAAACTAATCCTCTTGAGGCTAGGGTTAATTTTTATTCCTACGATAATTACGGGAATGTCCTGGAACAGTCTAAGACCAATGATGCACATGAAGTGTATCTATATGGCTATAAGTCATTATATCCCGTGGCGAAGATCATAGGGACCACATATACTGCTGCCAGCTCATATGTTACACAAGCTCAGTTGGATAATGCTTATAACCAGACTGACTACCAGTTCAGGGGTTCATTAAATAACCTAAGGACGAACCTGACCGGTGCACTGGTCTCTACTTATACCTATGCCCCATTATTGGGGGTTACCGGGGAGACGGATCCGTCGGGCAAACAGAGCATTTTTCAATATGATAATGCGGGTAGACTAAATATTATCCGGGATAAGGATAGCAATATCATAAAGACAATAAGTTATTATTATGCAGCATCGTCAGGCGCCTGTACCGGAAGCAATGTTTATTATAGTTTCCCTCAATCCGGCCTTTATACGAAAAATGGCTGTCCAAGCGGTTTTGTTGGTAGTTCAGTGTGGTACACGGTGCCTGCCGGAGCCTACGCCTCGGGGATTAGCCAGGCTGACGCTGATTTAATAGCAATGAATCAGGTCAGTACCAACGGTCAGAATTATGCCAATGCCAACGGCAACTGCATTCTTCCGCCACCTCCTTCAGTGACGATGTCGTGCAATAATACCGGCGGATTCGGACCTTATACTGAGGTGTATATCAATACCAGCACCAATCTGCAATATACATTTACGGTAACGGCTGCCGGTGGGACATTGGGAACCATACCCCAGGGTACCTATAATCTTACCATCACAGCCGATCCCAGCCTGGGAACTAGTATTTTTCAGGCGGGCTGTAATTCCCTATCGAAGAGAGGAACTACCGCTACTTTTACCAATTTGAGCGTGACGTCCACCGCCTGCAACCAGACAATTATTTCGGTGCTTTGAGTTATTTCGATTAAATAATTACAGATAAGATCATCTACATAATGAAAAATACTATCCTACTGTTACTATCCTTTCTTGTATTCCTAATAGCATCTGGTATGACGGAAGCTGGCAGATTGCCAGGAGGCAACACCACTTTATCGCCAGGTAGTATTACTCCATCGACGATTACCATTGTCACAGGTACCAGTCCCGGATTATTCACGGCCAATGCGGCTGTAGGAGGAACATGCAATGGAGTCTACGATTATTTATGGCAGCAAAGCTCAGATGGATTGAATTATACTACGGTCACAGGGGTTGCCAATGGGCTGAATTATGCGCCAGGAGTACTCAGTGTTAAAACCTTCTATCGGCGAAGGACGAGTTGCGGATCTGAGACAGTATATACCAATATAGCAATCGTTTCCATCGGGACTATTCCATCGTCCGTCGATCTAAGTTATATTTGTACCAGGAATATAACAAAACCTGGCATAACCGATATGGTGACGGCTAATCTGTTAACTGATCCGATTGTTGTGCACCAGAATACTAACTATGTGGACGGGTTGGGAAGACTGGTTCAAACAGTAGATCGCCAGGCCACTCCTCAACTGAAAGATTTGGTTAAGCCTGTTGTGTACGACGGATTTGAAAGGGAATTTACCAGGTATCTACCGTATGTATCCCCCTCCGCAGATGGCAGTTTTAAGCCCAATATGCAGGCCGAACAAACCGCATTCAATGCGACACAATTTCCAAATGAGCAGTTTTATTACGGTCAAACTGAATACGAAGCATCTCCCTTAAACCGCCCTTTAATCCAGTATGAACCGGGTAACAGTTGGGCAGGAGGAAGTAGGGGTATAGTGATTCAATACCTGTTAAACACCGCTGCAGATAGTGTGCAGATCTGGAATATTGCCATAAATACCGGGGGCCTTCCTTCGAACGTTGGAATGTACGTTCCGGGCTCTCTTTATAAAAACGTGTCCATCGATGCGCAGAATAATCAGGTGATTGAATATAAGGATAAGGTAGGACATGTTGTACTTAAAAAGGTGCAACTATGGAGTATGCCTGCCGCAGGACCTTCGGGTTGGCTGAATACATATTATGTATATGATGATGTGGATAATCTTAGGTTTGTGCTGCAGCCCAGGGCAGTTGAATTGATCAACACAACGGCTACCAATTGGGTTATAAGTCAGTCCATAGCCGATGAACTTTGTTTCCGTTATGAATACGATGCCCGTAAGCGAATGATTATTAAAAAGGTGCCCGCTGCCGGAGAAGAATGGATGGTCTATGATAGCCGTGACCGGTTGGTGCTAAGTCAAGATGGTTTTCTTCGGCTCACCAACCAATGGCTGTTTACCAAATACGATAACCTGAACAGAGTAGTCGTTACGGGATTATATTCAGATATTACCTATACCACGCAGAGTGCAATGCAGGCCTATCTCGTTTCCCAGAACCTCGGATTGTATGAGACGTATAATACTGCCATTTTAGGGTCTTATACGCTTTCCAACAGCTTTCCGGTGACCACCAATACCAACGTACAACGCTATTTATATTACGATGATAACGTCTGGACAAGGTGGTTTGGGTTCGCCGCACAAAAGGCGAATAACTATGACAACCAGTTTGCCACTCCCAGCAATACGGTTTATCCCTATCCTCAGTCTCTGACCCAGAGTACCCAAACCAAAGGATTGCCAACGGGTAGCTGGAACCGGGTAATCGGTAGCCCTAGCAGCGGAATGGTGACCGATATCTTCTATGATGACAGGAACCGGGTCATTCAGAGCCTGCAATATAATATTGCCTTGGGTATCGACACGACCACCAACCAGTATAGTTTTACCGGGCAGCTGCTGCAATCGATAACCACACATCATACCAAGCTAACCAATATTCAGACCCATATTGTTACGTCAACGATGAACTATGATGCTGCTGGCCGGTTACTGACGGTCAACAGGTCCATGTCTAGTTTGGTGGGTGGCCAAACCTATACCAAACCTCCCCAAACAGTTTTAACTAACACCTATAATGAGCTGGGGCAATTGCAGAATAAAGGTCTGGGAGGAATAGACAATCTTGCCTATCAATATAATATCCGGGGATGGTTGACTGGGATTAATAAACTGTTTGTTGAAAGTGGAGGAGCTAATTATTTCGGCGAGGAGTTGGGTTATGATAAAGCAACAATCGGAAATCTTCCCACCCAGGTTCCTCAGTATAATGGAAATATTGCTGGTGCTGCATGGAAGAGTGGTGGTGATGGAATAGGACGAAAATACGATTACAAATATGATGTAGCCAACCGGCTCACCCGAGCTGAATTCACCCAAAATACCAGCGGTTCAGGCTGGGATGCCAATACCTTGAATTTTAGTGTTTGGGGGTTTGACCAGGATAACGGGTATGGAATGAAATTTGATGCCAATGGTAATATTTTGTCTATGATCCAAGCAGGATGGAGGCTGGGGAATTCCAATCCCATAGATGCTTTACGATATAAATATGTACCCAATACGAATAGACTTCAGCAGGTAACCGATGATTATAATGACCAGAATTCCAATTTGGGGGATTTTCATTATAATCCTGCTACCAAGGGAGCAACGGATTATACATATGACGGTGCCGGGAGTCTGGTGACTGACAATAACAAGGGGATCACCAGCATTACCTATAACTTCCTTCATCTGCCTCAATCTATCACGATACAAGGGAAAGGTGTGATCAACTATACCTATGATGCGGCCGGTAATAAGCTGAAGAAAGCAACAATTGATAATACTGTTTCCCCTACTAGGAAAACCTACACCGATTATATCGGCAGTTTTGTTTATCAGAATGATACTTTGCAATTCATTGCCGAGGAAGAGGGTAGGGCTCGTTGGGCTTTCCATAAATACACGAACGGGACTTCGGTCTATAGTTTTGAACATGATTTCATGGAGAAAGATCATTTAGGTAATACGCGTGTCATTTTGACGCAGCAAAAGGACACGGCCAGTTACCTGGCGACCATGGAAGGAGCTTACCGAAATACGGAAAATGCGTTATTCTATAATATTCCCGGAACAAGTGTTGCACGTAGTACTGCTTTAGGATATCCGGCGGACCTCACGGTAACCAGTCCAAATGATAGTGTGGCCAAATTAGATGGTGTTTCCAAGAAAGTGGGACCGAGCATTATCCTTAAAGTAATGAGCGGTGATATAGTGAAATTGGGGGTTCAGTATTATTTTAACGCTATAGGTACAGATGGCTCGAATCTCTCTGCCTCAGATCTGCTTACTTCCCTTGCCTCGGGAATCGTTTCGCTAACTGGCGGAGCTCACGGCTCATTGTCCGACCTGACAGGTGCGGGAAATCCCTTAACTGCAGTCCTTACCAGCTTTCTTACTACGAAAAATTCGACGCTTTCCGGTAAACCTTCGGCCTATCTGAACTGGATCCTGCTGGATAATCAGTTTAATTATGTTAGCGCTTTGGGGCAAAGCGGAGCACTTCCTGTATTGGCAGGGGGCACAAATGGCGGTATTCTCCAGGATAAACTAGCAAATCCTGGGATTCCAATAAAAACTAGTGGATTTTTGTATATTTACGTGAGTAACGCCACTCCAAACTGGCCCGTGTTCTTTGATAATCTTAGTGTAACTACATTTAGCGGTCCGATGCTGGAAGAAAATCATTATTATCCATTTGGGTTGACAATGGCGGGGATTAGTGATAAGGCGCTGAAGACGAATTACGCGGAGAATAAGTATCGGTTTAACAAAGGATCTGAGTTGCAGAATAAAGAGTTCAGTGATGGCAGCGGGTTAGAGTTATATGATACCCATTTCAGACAACTTGATCCGCAACTAGGCAGATGGTGGCAGATAGATCCCAAACCTAACGAATCAGAAAGCCCATATACTTCAATGGGAAATAATCCTATATTAAGGAATGATCCTTTGGGGGATACCCTTGATTTTCCTGGTGCAACCGAGAAATTTATTAATCAATTTTTTGAGGCGTATCAGGGTTTAGTAGATCATGGCGTAGGAGATAACATATCGGCACTGATGGACGATCCTACGCATGTTTCAATTTACGAGCAAACGGATGAAGATGAACCAGATCACAGTTCAGATATTTCACCAAAAATCTCTTGGAGCCCAATAAATGGACTATTTCTCAATGATGGAATTATTCTTTCTCCTGCTACAAATTTAGATCATGAGGCAGCCCACCAGTTGCAAAGGATAACACACCCTGATCAATATGCCAATGATAGGAAAACGCCTGATAAAGATTATGGTAATAAGGAAGAAAAAAGAGTAATTGCCGGTCGGGAACAAAAAACAGCCCGAGCGCTTGGAGAAATAAAGAAGGGTCAGGTAACTCGAAAAAATCACAATGGCGAAAATGTTACAACTACTGGACCAACAAGTCACAAAATAGACCGAACGAACGAGAAAAAAAATATCGATAACATAAAAAAAATGCTGGAGGAGAAAGGCCAGTATCACCCACATCCGGGTGATGCTGGCCCCGCAGATAAGAAACCTAAAGTAAATAACCAAGAACAATAATAAATATGAAAGCTATTATTGGTTTAGTATGTCTGATTATTTTGTCTTCAATGTCTTCGTTCGCTCAAAGCAATAATAGGGACTACATTCTTGCTTTAAGTGTTGAACTGTATATGAATACAAGCTTTTCAGTCCCGTGTGATAATTTTGCGACAATGTTTAAGTCTAGCTTGCACGCAGGTAAAATATCGAATGCTGATACATTGGCTATGTTTTCTTCTTTTGTGAGCAAGGTAAAATATGCCAAACATGATAGAGGGATAGATGTACGACGAAAGTTTATGTATGAGTTAAATGGAGTAGATACAACAATTGTTTGTTCAAATGAATTCGATATATTAGTAGATGGTAGGTTGATTAAACGGAACAAGAGATTTATGGCCTTTCTTAATTCCATGGTTCGATAGTGGGAATGGCCAGTAAGAGCGGAATGCTTTCCTTAATCGTAGACATCTCTTCTATGGCCGATAGTGAGAACAAAGACGGTGAGGATATTATCTTCAATGTTATAGATAACGCGATAGTCTCCGATTCTTACTCTGTAGCCGGGACGGCCTTTTAGCTTTTTGCAACCGGGCGGCCGGGGATCCTGTTCCAGTTCCATCATTTTATCTTCAATACGGGTAGCTACCGCATTGAGTAATTTATCCATCCGATTGCAATGACTGTAACGATGATGTGGACATCGTGGATCTCCTAAATGACCCGGTAATCGCCGGTACGGATGCGGTAGGCATCGCGTCCTTTTAGCTTTTTGCAGCCGGGCGGCCAGGGAAACTGTTCCAGTTCCATCATTTTATCTTCGATACTGGTGGCAACGGCGTTACCAACGCTGGGATCTAATCTGCTATCACCGGCAGCAGCTTTTACGGCGGTTATTTTCTTTTAGCGGCAACTTCTTCTACTCATCCCGATCTTCGCATAAAAGACGGGCAGGGGCATCTTATATAGCAGACCACCTGTATGCCATGCAAACGGCCACTCTTTGGGATGGGCCAAGTGCTGGTTCGAATCCAGTCCTGGCCACAGTCTTGGACATCCATTTTTTCTTTCAATAGAAAAAGGAAAATCGCCTATCTTGAAGGCTGGAAAGTTCTATGAATATACAAATATCCGAACGCCCCAAAAATGGAGGGGTGTTTAAAAAGGGTTTGGTAGTTATTACCCGTTCGGGTTATGTATTCGGGTTGCAAATGAGTGGGATATCTGATAAGGCGTTGAAGGGTAATTACGGTGAAAATAAGAATCGATATAATGGAAAGGAACTTCAGGATAAAGAATTTTCTGATGGAAGTGGGTTGGAAGAATACGATTATGGGGCAAGGTTTTATGACCAACAGATTGGATGGTGGAATGTTATAGATCCTTTGGCTTATAGGATGCGTAGATTTTCTCCCTATAATTACCCGCTTGATAATCCTATTAGATTTGTTGACCCGGATGGGAGGAGCGCAGAAACAACTGGGTCGCAAGTGAGTGGTCCTACTACCGATTTTTTTAACCTATTAGGTAAACTGGTAAAACACGTAGACGACGGAAAAACCGATAAAATACTTGTTTTTACGACAAGTAAGAAAGAAACCGACGTAGATGCTGCAATTAATAATGGTAATATACTAAATGCTCCAAATAATGAGGTTGCGAATAGGTCCGAGGGTGCATATAATAATACAGAGGCAAATGGGAAAGAGAATTATTTTGTCGTTGGTAAACAAGGAGGTATTTCCAAAACTGTTGAAGGATCTGAAGGTGATGTAAACCATGCTACAATTTCAGAAGCCAAAAAAGATTTACTGGCAAAGGGAGATATGTTTTCCAATGATGTGCATACGCATCCGAAGGAAAAAGGAGAAGATGGGAATTATAAAAATTTTGAGTCTCCTAACCCTTCTGATGCTGATAAAAAAGGGACTTTGGGTAATACTATAAACGTTATATTAGGGTATCAACCTGTTGAAAATCTCCCCAGCCCTAATACTATAGGAGGAACTACAACGGTTGATGCTGTAAGAACAGTAGGATTTTATAATTCGGGAGGTAGTATGCGAACTATTGACCGATACTGAGTCTTATACTAAAGCGTAGCCGTAAACCGTTCGCTAACCCACCTGGCTGTTTCTACTCACGAAAATTATTGGGCAAGTTTCAGTTTTCTAAAATATGCAGAGGATATACACTAAAAATATTAATAATATTTAAATTAAAAGTTGTATAAAAGTAGTAAATCTTCCTTTTAAAATTATTGCTATATGGAATGGCATTAATTTAAATTGATTCAACGCTGAATAGCTGGCGTTCTATGAAAAATTAGAAGTTTAGGTGGAATCCTTAATTTGTAAATATCATTTAAATTTCTCCATCAACCCCATCATATCCGCACTGATCTTATGATCCAGAATTTTTGCATAATGCTGCGTAGTCCTCAAATTCTTATGGCCAAGCATTTTTGAAACCGTTTCCATTGGAACGCCATTACTAAGTGTGATCGTTGTAGCAAATGTATGCCGGGCTATATGGTAGGTAAGGTTCTTCCGAATCCCGCATAGATCGGCAATTTCTTTTAGGTAAGCGTTCATTTTTTGATTGCTCAATACCGGTAGAACCTTATCCGTAAGCAGACATTGGGGGTGTTCTGCATAAAGGGCAAGGATTTCAAGGGCCTTGGGTAGGAGGGGAATCCGAGATAGGGTATTTGTTTTTTGCCGGTTGGAAAATATCCATTTCCCGCCATCGATGCCGGTACTTATTTCCGACCGTTTCAATTTCTTTACATCTGCATATGCAAGACCAGTGTAACAGCTGAAAAGAAATATATCCCGTACATGATTCAGCCGTTCTATTGGGTATTTCTTATTTCCTAAATCCTGTAATTCTTCTTTAGAAAGAGCATGGCGTTCCACTTCCTTTTTTGCCATACTGAATCCGGAGAAGGGATCACGGAGCAACCAGCCGTTTTGCAAACACCGTTTGACAATCTTCCGGAAATTAGCCAGGTACTTCATGGTGGTATTATGATCGCAATTCCGGACGCTTTTAATCCAAAACTCATATTCCGTAATAAATTCGTAGTCCAGTTTCCGAATGTCAATGTCCGAGATCTTGTACTTCCATTCCAGAAAAGACCGGGTATGTTTAAAGGAGGTGATATACCGTTCCAGGGTGCCGGGAGCATATCCTTTTCCAACCAAAGCGGCTATTTGATCATTATGGTGCTGGAATATTTCCATTAACATACGTGGCCGGTCGTTCGTATCTCCCTGACCCGTCAGAATATTTCTTATGGTTTCGGCAGTGATCATCTTATTCTGATCAATCAACCTTCTTTTGATTTCATAGACTTTTTCCTGCAAGGTTTCCAGGTAGGCATTCAGGTTTTTAAAAGTTTCTTTGCTGCCCGTGGCCCTTTCCGCATGTTGATTCCACCGGAGCGGATCGCATTTTCTTTTCGTGGATAGTTCAACGGCAGCTCCATCGACAGTAATACGCAAATAAATGTGAAACTCAGCTGTGACAATTCCCTTTGGCTTTTTAAGGAAAAAAAGCAAACCAAAACTCTGCTCAATCATGACCCATTGCTTTTAAGATGATAAAATTACGATTTACTAACAGTCCCGCATAAACTTTAAAGTTCATAAAACGTTAATAATAAATGCGTTACAAAGGTTTAAACGCGTAAAATGGAGTAAAATGAAATACACCACGAATGACGCGTTTAAATACATCGAAAAAGGAGGATAAAACCAGGGAAGAGTAAAATGCAAAAAGCCAGCAAACGGTTGTCGTTGCTGGCTTTTTATCTTTTAGTTAATCTGACTTAACTGTTATACGCGGAGAGAGAGGGATTCGAACCCCCGGAAGTGTTACCTTCAACGGTTTTCGAGACCGCCACATTCAACCGCTCTGCCATCTCTCCGGTTGTGTATTGCCAGAAATACCGGTTAGTACCGGTTCCCTGATAATTTTGGGGCTACAAAACTAAGCTTTTTACGGTTAATATGCTGCGGGAATTGCCGCGGAATAATCTAATTCTTAAAGAATTGCCTGCTAAACCATTACATTTTTATAGTTTTGAGCCTTAATTTCCTGAATCAATGGCTACCGGAATTGTCCTGATCATCGACGACGAAGAAAAGTTGCGGACCCTGCTGGCACGGATCATCCGCCTGGAAGGGTTCACCGTACTGGAAGCAGAAAACCTGAAGACCGGCACCCGGATATTGGAAAGGGGTGAGATCGATGTTGTTCTTTGCGATGTAAAACTCCCCGACGGCAATGGGGTAGAGTTTGTCACCAATATCAAATCCCGGTACCCTGCACTCGAAATCATACTACTGACTGCGTACGGAAATATTGCCGATGGTGTTAAAGCCATGAAGAATGGTGCTTTTGATTATATCACCAAAGGAGACGACAATGACAAAATTATCCCTCTGCTGAACCGCGCCCTGGAAAAGGTGCAATTGCAAAAACGGGTCGATCAGCTGGAGCAGCAGGTGGGTAAACGCTATACTTTCGATGGGATACTTGGCCATTCTCCGCTTATCCTGGAAGCAATTACCCTGGCGAAGAAAGTGGCGCCGACGGAGGCCACCGTATTGCTGCTGGGAGAAACCGGTACCGGTAAAGAGGTTTTCGCCCAGGCCATACATCAAGGGAGCAAACGGGTTGCCAAGCCTTTTCTGGCCCTTAACTGCAGCGCCTTTGGAAAAGAGATCCTGGAAAGCGAGCTTTTCGGACACAAAACAGGGGCGTTTACAGGTGCTGTCAAGGACAAAAAGGGGCTGCTGGAAGAGGCCAATCTGGGAACCTTATTCCTGGACGAGATCGGAGAAATGCATATCGATCTTCAGGCAAAAATATTACGCGTCCTGGAAACCAGTGAATTTATAAAAGTTGGGGATACCCGCTCTACAAAAGTAGACGTCCGCATCATTGCGGCCACTAACCGGGATCTGCAACAGGAAGTCGCTGCCGGAAAGTTCCGGGAAGACCTTTTTTATCGCCTCAATGTGTTTACTATTCCGCTGCCCTCCCTCCGGGACCGGAAAAAAGATATCCCCCTCATCGCAGAATTTTATCTTCGCCTTTTTACCCTAAAAAGCGATCAGCCTATCGAAGGTATGAGCAAAGAATTCCTGGAACACCTGCAGCACCACAACTGGAAAGGTAATATCCGGGAACTGAAAAATATAATCGAACGCGCCGTCATCCTTGCCGACGGCCCTCTGCTCACCGTAGGCAATCTGCCCACAGAACTCCAGGTGACCTCTTTCCAAAATCATGGCCCCTTATCTGCCTTCGATCTGGCAAGTGTAGAAAAATTGCATATTCAACGGGTTATGAACCATACCAAAGGTAACAAGACCGAAGCTGCCCGCCTGCTCAATATCGGCTTGACAACCTTGTACCGGAAAATTGAAGAATACAAGATCAACGCTGTCGAATATAAATAGTCCGTTTCAGCAGTTTTGTGCCGGGTTTTATCATTTTGACAGGGTCTTTTTTCATTTCGGCAGGGTGTCTCCTGCCCTGATTTTACTGTCTTTTATAGCGAAAGAGGCTTGAAAGCCAAGCCTGTTCTGAATCCTGGCTCTCCCATGCCTGTCTTCCCACCTTTAGGCATTTGTTTTGGAAATGGATGGTATCCCGATGGAACAGTTCCCGGGAAGATTAACTCATTCAAATACCTTAAAACAAACCCCATGGTGACAGCAATTCTTTTTTTATCCGGGCTGATCTGTTTCGCCCTCTTCTTCAAGTCCATAGACTTTTTTGAAAAAATGTAAAGCCCAAAAATATACAACTATGATGACGGCCCTCTTTGTTTTATCGATCCTGGTATTTGGATACCTCTTGTATGTATTACTAAAACCAGAAAAATTTTAACCCGAAAATTGCTAATACACATGAACACGGAATTAACAGGTGTCGTAGTCTCCTTTCTCTTAGTGGTACTTCTGGCCTTCCCCTTAGGCCGCTATATCGCAAAAGTTTTTGCCGGGCAAAGAACGATCACCGATTTTATCAGTCCAATAGAGCGTTTTATTTTCCGCATCTGCGGGATCGATCCGCATAAAAAAATGAACTGGAAAGAATTTCTGAAAGCTATGCTTACCGTAAATCTGTTATGGTTTGTTTATGCTTTTTTCCTGTTCCTGTTCCAGGGAAAATTACCGATGAACCCGGATGGCAATCCGAACATGACGCCGGATCTGAGTTTTAATACGGCGATCAGTTTCCTGGTCAACTGTAACCTGCAGGATTATTCCGGTGAAACAGGCGTAACTTATCTGACCCAGCTTTTTGTGATCACCTTCCTGCAATTTGTAAGTGCTGCTACGGGTATCGCCTGTCTGGTCGCATTGCTGAACGGGCTCAAAGAAAAAACCACCAACAACCTGGGTAATTTCTGGGAGATCTTTACCAAGACGATAACACGGATCTTATTGCCGCTCAGTATCATAATGGCGATCTTTTTGGCCTTCAACGGTACTACTACCAGTTATGACGGTAAGGATACGCTTACCTCCGTGCAGGGAGATACCTTACAGGTTTCCCGAGGCCCGGCGGCCGGAATGATCGCCATTAAACACCTGGGTACAAACGGCGGAGGCTGGTATGGAGCTAACTCGGCTCATCCCCTGGAAAACCCCAATTATTTTACCAACATGCTGGAAGTGATCGCCCAGATGCTGATCCCGATTGCTATGTTGTTCGCGATGGGTTTTTATATCAAACGCAAAAAATTCGCGTATGTTATTTTTGGTCTTATGACGCTCGGTATGCTTTTTCTGGTAGTACCTACGATCATCACGGAGATCCACGGAAATCCTGCCATTGCCAAACTGGGAGTAGCCCAGGCCACAGGCGCCATGGAAGGGAAAGAAGTGAGATTCGGACCTGCCGCCTCCGGGTATTGGAGCATTGTCACTACCATTATTTCAACAGGTTCAGTCAACTCCATGCACGATAGCTCCATGGCTCTGTCCGGACTTATGCAAATGCTGGGTATGCTGATCAACGCCTTTTATGGTGGATGCGGCGTTGGGATCCTCAACTATTACATTTATATTATCATAGCCGTATTTATATCGGGATTGATGGTGGGCAGAACACCGGAGTTCATGGGACATAAAGTGGAAGCGCGGGAGGTGAAGATAGCTGCCCTGGTAACCCTGTTGTCCGCCTTTATCATTAAAGGAGGAACAGCCCTGGCTGCCTATTATTTCGTGCATCACGGTAATATGGATTGGGCGGTAAAACCGGCAAACTGGTTGAATAACCCTGGCTATCACGGCTTTTCTGAAATGCTGTATCAATATACCTCTTCCAATGCCAATAATGGCAGTGGTTTTGAAGGACTGGCCGACAACAATCCATTCTGGAATATCACCGCTGGTATTGCAATGATCCTTGGAAGGTATCTTCCTATTATCGGACCAATCGCCATTGCCGGATTGCTGGCCAATAAAAAACATATCCCAGAATCCGCTGGTACCTTAAAAGTGGACTCCCTCACTTTTGGAGTAATGACATTTGCCGTAATAATTATTATTACCGCTTTGTCCTATTTCCCTCCATTGGTTTTGGGACCCATCGCTGAATATTTTAGTATGTAGTTCTAAAGTTTATAAAGAGATTAAAAAAATATGAAATCGAATAAATCTTTATTTCCCAAGGAAATAGTATCGGAAGCGCTGAAACAATCCTTTGTTAAGCTGCACCCGGGAACCATGGTCCGTAACCCGGTCATGTTCACCGTATATGTTGTAACGATCGTCATGTTATTTGTTTGTGTATGGATCATGAGCGGAGAAAAGGCCCAGGGAAGCCTGACCTATAACCTGGTCATCTTCGGGGTCTTGTTCATCACGGTCTTATTCGCCAATTTTGCCGAAGCGATCGCAGAGGCAAGAGGTAAGGCACAAGCAAACAGCCTCCGCAAGACCCGGGAAGATACACCCGCTAAAAAGGTCTTTCCGGTTGGAGATATTTATGTAGGTGAAGTGAAAACGGTTCCTTCTTCCCAATTAAAAAAAGGGGATGTATTTATCTGCGAGGCGGGAGATACGATCCCTATGGACGGTGAGATCATCGAAGGATTGGCCACTATTGACGAGAGCGCCATTACCGGGGAGAGCGCCCCGGTAATCCGGGAATCGGGTGGTGATAAATCCAGTGTGACCGGAGGTACCAAGGTGCTGAGCGATAAAATAAAAGTGAAAGTGACCACCGCTCCCGGCGAGAGTTTCCTGGACAAAATGATCGCCCTGGTAGAAGGGGCTTCCCGGCAAAAAACACCCAATGAGATCGCTCTTACGATCCTGTTGGCCAGTTTTACCCTGATTTTCCTGATCGTCTGTGTGACCCTGAAGCCCTTTGCCGATTATGCCAATACGCCCATTACGATCGCAGCTTTTGTATCGTTGTTCGTTTGTCTGATCCCTACCACTATCGGCGGTTTGTTGAGTGCTATCGGTATTGCCGGTATGGACAGGGCACTGCAGGCGAATGTGATCACCAAAAGCGGTAAGGCGGTGGAGACTGCAGGAGATCTCGATACCCTGTTGTTGGATAAGACAGGTACTATTACCATCGGAAACCGCAAAGCCACTCATTTCTGGCCGGCGGACGGAATCGAAGAAAAAGCGTTTATAGACGCTTGTGTGCTGGCCTCTCTCGCCGATGAAACCCCCGAAGGTAAATCCATCATTGAACTGGCCAATATCAATCCGCATTCCTTTAGTACGAACGGAGCGAAGTTTATTGAGTTCTCCGCAGAGACTCGTTCCAGCGGAATAGATCTTTCCGCCGGCCATGACGGTAAAGACGGTCATACGGAAGGGGTAAAAATCCGTAAAGGAGCATTCGATGCCATTAAAAATATCGTAACAAGATCCGGGAATATCTTTCCCGCAGAAACGGAGACAAGAGTAAAACAAATCGCTTCCAACGGGGGAACTCCGTTGGCGGTCAGCCAGAACGGGCATGCCCTGGGTGTGATCGAATTGCAGGATATCATCAAACCCGGCATCCAGGAACGTTTTGAACGTTTGCGGAAGATGGGTGTAAAGACGGTGATGGTGACCGGGGATAACCCCCTAACGGCAAAATATATTGCAGAAAAGGCCGGGGTCGATGATTTTATCGCGGAAGCCAAGCCTGAGGATAAAATGAATTATATTAAAAAAGAGCAACAAAGCGGTAAGTTGGTTGCTATGATGGGGGACGGAACCAATGACGCACCCGCATTGGCCCAGGCTGATGTAGGCGTCGCGATGAACAGTGGAACACAAGCTGCCAAGGAAGCCGGTAATATGGTGGATCTGGACAACGATCCCACTAAATTGATCGAGATCGTGGAAATCGGCAAACAATTGCTGATGACCCGGGGAACCCTGACCACTTTTTCCATTGCCAATGATGTAGCAAAATATTTCGCCATCGTCCCGGCATTATTCATCACCTCCATTCCTTCCTTACAGGCTTTGAATATCATGAATTTGAAAAGCCCTGAAAGCGCCATTCTTTCTGCGGTTATTTTTAATGCCCTCATAATACCGATCCTCATACCGCTTGCACTTCGGGGCGTTGCTTATAAGCCCATCGGAGCAAGCGCCCTGCTACGCAGAAACATCCTGATCTATGGAGTAGGGGGTGTCATTGTACCCTTTATCGGGATCAAGCTGATCGATCTGTTACTGGCTTTATTTATGTAAGTAATAAACTAAAAAATATGAAAAAGTATATATTACCGTCCCTGAAAATAACAGCCGTTTTTATTGTGATCTGTTCCTTGTTTTATCCCTTGTTAATTGCCGCCGTTGGAAAAATGACCCCGGGGGGAGGCAGGGGGCAAACGATCACCGCAAAGGGAAAAGTGGTTGGGTATGCCAACATCGGGCAAAAATTCGACCAGGACAAATATTTCTGGAGCCGCCCTTCTGCGGTAAATTATAATGCAGCCGGTAGCGGCGGTAGTAATAAAGGTCCTTCCAACCCGGATTATCTGAAAGACGTAAAGGCTCATATCGATAGTTTTCTGGTACATAACCCAGGAATAAAAAAGGAAGAAATCCCTGCAGAATTAGTAACTTATTCTGGTAGCGGGCTCGATCCGGATCTTTCACCGGCAGGGGCCAGGATCCAGGTAAAGCGTATTGCTGCAGTAAGGGGTCTGTCCGAAACAAAACTAAATGATCTGGTGGATGATCATACCGACAAACCGCTGTTAGGCCTGTTCGGTCCTGCAAAAGTAAATGTGCTAAAATTAAATGTCGCGCTGGATCAGCTGCAATAGAGGGGGTAGAAAAAAGTTTATTTAACTGATCAACCAAAAAATGGCGGAACAAGATCAAAATGTAGCGCATTTCCTGGAGCTGATCCGAAAATCCAGACGGGGTAAATTCAAGATTTACATGGGTATGAGTGCGGGTGTAGGAAAGACCTACCGGATGTTACAGGAGGCACAGACCTTATTGCGTAACGGAGTGGATGTAAAGATCGGTTATATCGAAACGCATAACCGTAAGGAGACACATGCCCTGCTGGAGGGATTGCCTGTACTTCCCCGCCGCAGGTTATTCTATAAGGGCAAAGAATTGGACGAACTGGATGTACAGGCCGTGATCAATCTTCATCCTGAAGTCGTTATCATAGACGAACTGGCGCATACGAATATAGAAGGAAGCAAAAATGAAAAACGCTGGCAGGACGTCATGGATATCCTGGATGCCGGTATCAATGTGATCAGTGCCATCAATATACAACATATCGAAAGTCTGAATGGGGCGGTGAAAAGCATAACCGGGATCGAGGTAGCTGAAAGGGTGCCCGACAGCGTATTACAGGAGGCGGATGAGGTGGTGAATATCGATCTGACTGCCGATGAACTGGTGACCCGTTTGAAAGAAGGGAAGATCTATGCCCAGGATAAGATTGCCATAGCCTTGCAGAATTTCTTCCAGGCCGATAAGATCCTTCAGCTTCGGGAACTGGCCCTGAAGGAAGTCGCCAGCCAGGTCGAAAGAAAGATCGAAACGGAATTGCCAAGAAATGCTCATTTAAAGACAGAGCGGTTTCTGGCCTGTATCAGCAGCAATCACGAGATCGCCAAAAAGGTCATCCGCAAGACGGCCAGACTGGCTGCTTATTATCATTCCAAATGGTTCCTGCTTTATGTGCAGACGCCAAAAGAGGATGGTAATAAGATAGGCCTTGCCTCTCAACGCCATTTGATCAACAATTTCAAAATGGCCACCGAATTCGGCGCCGAGGTTATTAAAGTGAAACAAAGTAATATTGCCAAAGGGATCATGGAAGTGGCGGAGCAACATGCTATCACTACGATTTGCATTGGCAAGCCTCATCTGAGTCTGACCAAGGTGATCCTCAGTACGGCAGTTTTCAATCAATTGTTGACTAAATTAGCTGCATCGGATATCGATGTAGTGATATTATCCTGATATGAGTATACGATTAAAAACCAAATTATCCCTGGGGCTGATCTTCCTGTTTACCGTGATCGTGCTTTTTGGCGTATTAGGTCTTTTCTATATCGGTCGGTTAAGTAACGAAGGAAGACAGGTATTGCAGAATAATCATGAATCCCTGGTTTATTGCAACAGGATGTTGCAGGCATTGGAAGATGTCCGGGGTCGGAAAGATGCTGCCGGTGTTTTCCGGGAAAATTTGCAAAAACAGCAGGGGAATGTCACGGAAATGGGAGAAAAAGAGGCGACCGATGAGCTCACCAGGAACTTTAATGAGCTATTGGCTGATCCAGGCGACAGTTCTAATTATTCAGAGATCCGCCGGTCGATCTTTAAAATCCAGGAACTGAATGAAAACGCCATACTGCGAAAAAATGTAGTCGCCCAGCGAACGGCAGGAAGCGCAAAGGATATATTGACAGTGATCTTTACCATTCTTACCCTGGTGGCTTTTACCTTTATTTTTAATCTTCCCGGAATTATATCCGGCCCGATCCGCAGCCTTTCCGAAGGGATCCTGGAAATTGCCGGAAAGAATTATAAGAAGCGGATCTACCTGAAACAGGATGATGAATTTGGGGACCTGGCCAATGCCTTTAATATCATGGCAGGAAAACTGGATGAGTATGAGAACAGCAACCTGGCCAAGATAAAATTTGAGAAAAGCCGTATCGAAACGATCATCAACCAGATGCGGGACGGTATCATCGGGCTTGATGAAAAAAGGAATTTCCTTTTTCTGAATGCCGTATCGGAAAAGCTGCTTGGATTAAAAGAAGTGGACATATCCGGGAAATATGCCCCGGACGTCGCACTGACGAATGACCTGGTCCGAACGCTTTTACAGGAAGAGCCGGATAAAAAGGAGCTCAAGATCTACGCCGATAATAAGGAAAGTTATTTTAGCAGGGATATATTGAATGTTACCAATAACGAGGTCATCATCGGTCAGGTGATCGTATTGCGGAATATTACTCCTTTTCATGAATTAAATGAGGCTAAAACCAATTTTATTGCTACTGTCTCCCATGAACTGAAGACCCCGATCTCTTCGATCAAGATGAGCGCCCGTTTGCTGACGGATAACAGGGTGGGGGTATTGAACGGAGAACAGCAGGAATTGACAAGGAGTATTACCGACGATGCAGACCGGTTGCTAAAGATCACCGGGGAATTGCTGAATATGTCCCAGGTGGAAACAGGAAATATCCAGTTGAAACTGCAGGCTGCCGATCCGGCCATACTCGTTGAACAAGCCTTACTGGCTGTACAATTCCAGGCACAACAAAAACATATTCCTATCCGGTCTGCCCTTGCCGCCGATCTTCCGTTCGTGCAGGCGGACCTGGAAAAAACCTCATGGGTATTGATCAATTTCCTCACCAATGCGATTAAATATTCTCCTGAGCATTCCCCGGTGGAGGTAACGGTGTTAAGGAAGGATGGCAAGATCGAGTTCACGGTTACCGACCATGGAAAAGGGATCGATGAGCGCTACCTGCCCCGGATCTTCGACCGGTATTTTAAGGTTCCGGGTACACATGATCGTAATGGAACCGGGCTGGGTTTGTCCATTTCAAAGGAGTTTATCGAGGCCCAGGGAGGGTGTATCTGGGTCGATAGCCGGATAGGAGAAGGAAGCCGGTTCGGATTTGCCTTTAATGCGCCCTGAAAACAGTTCATTCCTACCAGATTACAAGTGTAGTTTTTTTGCGCTATTAAAAAGAGGGTTTATTTAGTTGATGCATAAGTGGAAACACTTAGTTACGCATTTTCTATGCCAGTTTTGGGCATATAAGATTTTGTGTATGAACAGAAAAAACCCTAAATTCATGGTCTAATAGGATAAGGTTTAATGGTTATGGTATTTGATTAGTGCATCCCCGCCTCGGCGGGGATTTTTTTTATTTTTAACAAAAAAACTTCACGGGCTATTCATCTGCAGTTAATTGAGATAGTTTGTTTTCTGCTGTAAACATCCTGTTGGCATAACTTAAAAAGGAGAAAACCCGCATTTTGTATTGTTTTGAAGCGCCTGATTGTAAGTATTTCTCTTTAACTTTTTTCCCTTCATCTTATTGAAAAAACCTATATTTATAAGGTGTTCAGGTTTATTATTCCTGTTCTTCCACAGAGCACCGCAAGACCTGAATAAAGGCAGATCGTCCAGACAGGCTGATTAGTAGCGTAATTCTTTTGGAAACCGTCCAAATAAAAGCCTGATGCAAAAAATGGATAACTTGCTGACTATCCTCACTATCGAGGATAATTCCGCCGATCTTTACCTTATCGAGCGGATGCTGAGCACGTCCGGGCTTGGTATAGATAAACTTTACTCTTCCGACACCGTGAAGAAGGCCAGGGAAATTCTTCAGACCCGGGAAATCAACCTGGTGCTCCTGGATCTTACCCTTCCGGATGGTTTTGGGATCAATACGTTTATTCAGCTCAAACCCGTAGTACAGCATATACCCGTGATCATCCTGACAGGAATGGCCGATAAGTCCCTGGCCCTGGAAGCTATCAAGGAGGGGGCCCAGGATTACCTGGTCAAGGGTGAGTATACCGAGAAGTTACTGGCCAAATCCATTCAATACAGCCTTGAACGCAAACGAAGCCAGGTTCGGTTATGGGAAAGCAATGAACGGTTCAATACGGTTGTAAAAGCCACTAACGATGCGGTTTGGGATTGGGACCTGGCAGCAGGGGATGTCTTTTTTGTCGGGGATACCTATACTCAGTTATTTGGCCATGAAATGGTTAATTCCACCTGCAAACAGGAGTGTTGGGAAAAGTACATACATCCGGACGACAAAGACCGGGTTCTGGAAAAGCTGAAAAGGATCATCAGGGAGGCTAAAGTTACCAAATGGGAAGATGAATACCGGCTTGAAAAGGCTGATGGGGAATATGCCTATGTTCATGACAGGGGCTTTATTATTTACGATGCGGATCATAACCCTGTACGGGTGATTGGAGCCATCCAGGACATAACATCCAGGAAACGATCGGAGGAAATCATTCTGGCATCCGAAGAAAAATACAAACGAATATTTTATAAAAATCCATATCCAACCTGGATCTTCGAACTGGAAACCCTCCGGATCGTGGAGGTGAACGATGCCGCCCTGGAGAAATACCGTTATGACAAGCTTGAGTTCCTCGAACTGAGGATGCCGGATCTTCACCCTCCAAGAGAGGTGGAGGAGCTGGTGAACAGCTTGCAAAATGCAGGAAAAACTCCGGTTCTTGACCGGAAGTTATGGCACCATGTCAAAAAATCCAGGGAGCAGATGATCGTGGAGATCAATTCCCAATTGATCGATTATTATGGCAAACGATGTATGCAGGTGATCATCAACGATATCACCGAGAGGATCAGGCTGGAAAAAGAACTGGCCATGCAACAGCGGTTGAAACAGCAACAGATTACTGAGGTGGTCTTAGGCGCCCAGGAAAGGGAACGATTCGAGTTGGGCCAGGAATTACACGACAATATCAACCAGATCCTGGCTACTTCCAAACTATACCTGGACGTCGCCATTGAAGAGGAAGAACCCAGGGTGGAGTTATTGAACAAAAGCAGGAAGAATATTTCCCTGGCTATTGAAGAGATCCGGAAGCTTTCCAAAGAACTGATCACCCCTACGCTAAATGACCTGGGATTGATCCAGTCCATTAAAGAGTTGATCCGGAGTATCCAGGCCGTAAGACGCATGAAGATCCGTCTGGCTGTTACCGGGCTGGATGAACATTTCCTCGGGCAGGAGCAAAAGATCAATATATACAGGATTATCCAGGAACAGCTCAATAATATTATCAAACATGCCCAGGCTACTTCCGTCCTGATCCGGCTGGGAAAAGAGAATGAGCGGATTTCCCTGGTCGTTCATGACGATGGAAGAGGTTTCGATACTCAGGCGAACCGCACCGGTGTAGGGATCTCCAATATCAGGAGCCGGGCAGAGTTGTACAACGGGTCTGTCGATATCGAATCGGCTCCGGGGAAAGGATGCCGTCTGGAAGTGATCCTCAACTCCAAGGCAATTCCCGAAGAGGTGTAAGCCTTTAATCCCTGAAACTATATTGGAAGGTGTAATTAACGAAATTCATTCAGCTTCTGGCTTACAGCAGCTGGCTGTTATTCCCTTTATGCCTGATACAGAATGGGTATTGTTTTGCCATTGCATTCAAACGCAATAAGGTCTCCTCGTCAGGGGCAGCTGGTAGAACTTCTTTTGTTTTTTTTGCCTGGGGATGTCTGACAATTTTTGCGGTCGAAACGGCTGTCAGGGGGGAAACGACTGAATTAACAGCATTAATGGACATGGAATTCGGCTTCATGTGATAGAGGCGTTTAAGAATGATGATGGTGGTGGAACTCAACTCAATCTTCTTATGCAAGCATATCTTCGGGAGGGAACAGGATTAAGAAACTCTTAACGGATTCATCAAATCGGCAATTTTATTGCTTTTTTGATATAACAAAGTTAAGATAGAAATAAATAGAAAATTCCTAATTGCATAATTATTTTTTAGAAAATTATTATTTTACCGTAATCGGTTGCGTAAATAAAACGCAAACCTGGCCTTAATTTCAGCACGGCTTATTGGATGACTCGTTCGAAGCATGTAGATTGCATCGCATTAAACGCGGGAGGGCTTCAAGGGTGGCTCAGACGAAGGCTAAACATTAACAAAAAACGGATGCAAAAATTCATCGACGAAAATTTTTTACTGACAGGAAAAACAGCGCAGGATTTATATCATGGATTTGCAAAGGACTTGCCGGTGATCGATTATCATTGTCACCTGCCCCCCGATCAGATCGCCGGGAACCGGGTATTTGACAACCTGACTGAAGCCTGGTTGCATGGGGACCACTACAAATGGAGGGCCATGCGGACCAATGGAGTACCGGAAATCTATTGCACCGGTTCTGCAACCGACCGGGAAAAGTTTGCGAAATGGGCTGAAACCGTTCCCTATACCCTCCGAAATCCCCTTTATCACTGGACCCACCTGGAATTACGGCGTTATTTTGATATATCCGGGCTGCTTAGCCCGGTTACGGCAGATAAGATCTACCGGGAGTGTAATGAAAAGCTGCAGACTCCCGATTACAGCGTCGGCTCGCTCCTGAAGAAAATGAAAGTGGAAGTGGTCTGTACAACAGATGACCCGGTGGATATCCTCGACCATCACCAGAAGATCCGGGGACAGGGAGGTAACCTGAAAGTATTACCAGCTTTCAGACCGGATAAAGCCATGAACACTGACGACGCAACCGTATTTAACGGGTATGTGGACCAATTGGGGCAGGTGTCAGGAATGAACATCGGAAATTATGAGCAATACCTGGAAGCGCTGAAAAAAAGACACGATTATTTTGCGGAGAATGGCTGTTCGGTTTCCGATCATGGTTTGGATCAATTATATACAGAAGAATATAAAGGCGGAGAAATAGAAACTATTTTCAGTAAGCTTCGATCGGGCAAGACCCCGGACCTCGTCGAAAGAAGAAAATTTAAATCGGCCCTTTTGTACGAAATGGCCATATGGGACTGGGAAAAGGGCTGGGTACAGCAATTTCACCTGGGCGCCATGCGTAACAATAATTCCAGAGCCTTCCGGAACCTGGGGCCCGATACCGGCTGGGATTCCATAGGGGATTATAGCCAGGGCAGAGCATTGTCAAAATTCCTGGACCGCCTGGATAGCCAGGATCGGTTGGCAAAGACGATTCTTTATAACCTGAATCCCGCCGATAATGAGCTGATGGCTTCCATGGCGGGCAACTTTAATGATGGCTCAACCGCCGGTAAAATCCAATACGGTTCGGCATGGTGGTTCCTGGATCAGAAAGACGGGATGATCAAACAACTCAATGCCCTTTCCAACCTGGGGCTCCTGAGCAGGTTTGTGGGCATGCTGACGGATTCGAGGAGTTTTCTTTCCTATCCCCGGCATGAATACTTCAGACGTATCCTTTGCCAACTTTTCGGAGAAGAGATCGACAAGGGAGAGTTACCCAACGATACCGCCTGGATCGGAAAGATCATCCGGGATATCTGTTACTTTAATGCGAAGAATTACTTTGGCTGGTAAGAAGGAGCGGAAGGATCACCGAATCTATATTTTGTTCCGTTCCGTTCAGGCTGGCTTTCTCCAGTAACCAATATTCCGTGTGTTCAAGAGATTTTCCAGGCGCTAGTTTTTGCAAAGGCCCCAGCGTTTCCACTTCAAGGATATTTCCATCGATATACACTTCGTTATTGCAGCCATAATCCGGGTAGGCAGCTTCCGGATCATAGCTGAAACGTTTGAGCAGGAGATCTTCCTGCAGGCTATAGGCTGCCCATCCCTGTTTGTTCAGAACGCCGATCTTTTGCGGGGTTGTCAGGGAAGGATCCTGTACCGCCTGAATGTATTTCTCACCCCATATCCAACGTGGGTCGTTCATTTTTGTATAAGACCAAAGGGCCATTGGACGGGCAGGAAGAAAAAAGCCACTACCAGTGCCGAAAGGTTCCTGGGGAAGAATGGCACGTCCGCCCGGAGCCAGAACAGAAATGGCCCATGGCGCTATTTCCTGAGTAGATGCACTTTGATTGTGCAACCGGTGCAGGACGGTAGCCTGATTTTTATCCGGAGCCAGGGTGATCCGTATTTCTTTAACCATCCCGCTGGTGGTTTCCTTGGGCTGTGTCAGGATCAGTGTACTGTCTTCATACGAATAACGTACCGGACCGTTATCCGGATAGTAGGTGAGGTCCAATGATTCCGGTGCCATCCAGAAACGGTGACCTCCGTAATTCCGCCAATCTGATCCTCCGGTCTTTCCGCTGTCTTCCGGAGAAACCTGAAACAGGTTTTGCCCATCGATAAACCCAAACCTGATAATCCGTGGGCCAATATCGGTGGTAATGATCAGTTCGGTTTTCCCGTTGCTGAGACGAATACAATTGGGCCAGCCGCCGAATGAACAATTTTCCATTGATACCTTTTCCTTTGAAACCTTTTCCTGCATATTAAAATTTTAAAGCATGTGCGTTACCAGTAAACAGGCCATCGGCCTGATAATATCCCGAAACGATGGCCAGTCAAACTTAACCCGTTTCCTGTAAAACAAGATAGTATTTTATCGATATTGAAGAGAAATTCCGTACTTCGGAAAGTAAAAACATTACCCATGCCCCTGACTCGCTCTGTAAGATCTCTTTTTCGAATTATCCTTCCTGCAAATATTCTATGCTTCGGTTATTTGTGTGTTTTTTTGGCTTGTACCGGAACGAAAAAATCGGGAGCGGCCAGGGGGAATTCAGTAACTCCATTTGATACTTCCTCCGTCTTTTACTCCCTGGCGGATTTTAACCGGGTGGAAAAGATCGATGCTCATGTCCATGTATTTACTTCGGGAACGTTTTTTCTCCAACAGGCAGAAGCCGATAATTTCCGGTTGCTGACGATCAATGTCGAGGAATCCGACGCTCCACCGATCGGGGAGCAGGAGGCTATTTGTGTCCGGCAGTTGAAGGCCTTCCCAGGCAGGATCGCTTACGCAACTGCCCTTCCGGTGAGGAACTGGAACAACCCGGATTGGCAGGAACAGACGATTTCCTGGCTGGAACAATCTTTTTCTAAAGGAGCCATTGCCGTCAAGATCTATAAGAATGTAGGAATGGAGTTGAAGGATAAGGAAGGTAAACTGGTGATGGCGGACAATCCGAAATTCGATCCCATTCTGGATTACCTGGAGAAGAACCGGATCCCCCTGATCGGACATCTTGGCGAGCCCCGGAATTGTTGGCTTCCAATTGAGAAAATGACCGTGAATGGCGATAAAAAATATTATGCAGGGCATCCCGAATATCACATGTATTTACATCCTGAATTTCCCTCTTATGAAGAGCAGATCAGCGCAAGAGATCATCTGCTGGACAAACATCCGGGCCTGCATTTCATCGGGGCTCATCTGGGAAGCTTGGAATGGAGCGTAGACGAACTGGCGAAGGAACTGGATCGTTATCCGAATATGGTGGTGGACATGGCGGCCCGTATCTCTCATTTTCAATACCAGGCCATTACTGATTGGCAGAAGGTGCATGATTTTTTTATTCGCTACCAGGACAGGCTGCTATATGCCACCGACAGGATAGCGGAGGATAATAATAACACGCCGGCCTTTAAAAAGAGTGTACATGAAGCGTGGTTAAACGATTGGGCCTTTTTTGTTACGGATGAAAGAATGACCCGACCCGGAATGGATAGTGCATTCTCCGGTTTGAAATTGCCGGGGATGGTTATCGATAAGATCTACAGGAAGAATGCGGAGAAATGGTTTGGGAATAAGATATAGAGAACCGTTAGAATTATTTCTCCACTATGTTTATAAATATTTTTTGGTGGAGTAAAAATAGTTTCTACTTTGTGGTCTAATTAGATCGCAACATATGAAAAAATATATTCAGCCCTACGAAGAGAAAAGTAAGTTTATAGACCCTTTGACGGATTTTGGTTTCAAACGCCTTTTCGGCAGCGAGCCAAATAAAGAAATGTTGATAGCCTTTCTTAATGCACTTTTAGATGGAGAGAAGCATATTGTAGACCTGACTTATAACCGGAATGAATATCATGGACCTTCAAAAGGCTACCGAAAATCCGTTTTTGATCTGACCTGTACCGGGCAGGATGGGGATCAGTTTATGATTGAAGTGCAACGTGGCTCTCAAAAATATTTTAAGGACAGAGCCATTTATTACACGTCTACCCTAATTCATGACCAAGGACCAAAAGGGAAGCGGGATTGGGATTTTAATTTGACACCTGTCTATCTGATAGGTTTGATGGAATTCTGTTTTGAAGACTCCGAAAAGGAAAAGTACATGCATTGGGCGCATATTGTGGAGAAAGGAACCGGAAAAGAATTTTATGCAAAATTGGGGTACATATTTTGCGAACTGCCTAAGTTTGAGAAGCAGGAAAACGACCTAAATACCGATCTTGACCGATGGTTATATATATTAAAAAATATGAGTAAATTGCAGAAGATTCCGGTCTTTTTAAGAAAACCCATTTTTGAAAACCTGTTTAACCTTGCGGAAACAGCGAATTTAACAAAGGAGGAATATATGCAATACCAAAAAAGTCAAAAACAAAGGTGGGATGATTATGCGGTTAAAACTACTGCTGAGAATAAATTAAAAGAAGCAGAGATAAAGGTAAAAGAAGCAGAGATAAAGGTAAAAGAAGCAGAGATAAAGGTAATAGAAGCTCGTGAAGAAGGCCGCCTTGAAACTCAAAACAAGATGGTAAAAAAAATGTTAATTGACGGCAGGCTTACAATACCACAAATAGCAAATTTAGCCGAGGTTTCAGAAGAGTTCATTATCAAAATAAGAAACTCCGTTAATTAGCTCCACAATACCCACTCAATAAATCTTATCTCAAGGAACGACCGGAACTATTTTATACGCATACCGATAACTTCGATAGGGGAGAAGCCCTTCTCCGCCGGTGTGCGGATATTCAATAGTTAAACGGGTCTGTGCATGCGGCTCAGTTTCCCCGTTAAAATAAGGCGTTGCGTTCATCGTGAGCAGCGCACTGTCACCAAGAATCATTATTCCTTTGCCTTGGCGGTCTGTGATTTTCCACCAACGTACGGATGTCTGGGGTGCCCTTTCGCGGGAAGGGACATTAGGGTTGGATCCTGCTAGCTCCACCGCCTGTTTGTAAATCCCTAAGGGAGGATGATTGGCGGTTGGGTTTACCTTTACGGATTCCGGATCTTCGTCCGGCCCTTTTCCATAATAAGACACAGAATCAAAACCGGGAGACAGGAACCATTGCATGCCGAAGCGGGGCAGTTTCGGTTGGGTATTCGTTGAATCGGTATGCGTCGTATCGGTATCCATCCGCTGTTCTACCAGCATTTCGCCTTTGGAGTTGATGGAATACCGTACATGTAGCGAACAAAAGGTTCCAGGTAAATCATAATCTGCGTTCACAATGGCAAAATTAGTGCCTGTGCTGGTGGAAAAAAGTTGAAGACGGGGATTCTTTGTGGCGAGTTGCCATATCCGAATAGCCTGGTTTGCTGAAGAATCATTGCCTGCGGGCTCTCCCCAAAAATCCGCTCTTAGCCCCAGGGTATCGTTATCCTCGAGTAAGACGGTTCCTTTTACTTCATAATGTTGTAACCAACCGGTTTGTTTGTTAAGGTTAACAGACATTCCCGGAGAACTGATGGTAAAAAAGCCAGACTCATCTTTAAAAGTCAATTCCCCATCCGGCCGGACAACCATATCATTGGCATAACCTCCTTTTACAGGCAATTGTTCTTTGGCCAATAAAAACCCTGACAGGATTGCCGCCTCCGCTTTTTTGGTCTTATAAGCAATGTTCAACAAAACTTCATCATTCGTCCCAATATTTACCCTGACCGGAAGGTGGACTGGGGCCGAATGTTTGGCCGCGATCATTAGGGCGGGAATCTTTCCTTTTTGCCGTCCCATTCCATTAACCAGTACCTCCCATTCCAGGATAACATTGGAAAGATCCCTGCCGGCATACCCGTTAAAGACTTTAATAGTGACTGGTCCCAGAAGGGAAACAGGTCCGACGGGTAGAAGGGATGGGGTTGCAGCAAGCCGGTGTCCGGCAGGATTGACCGGAAGGAGATTCCCAGTGGTTGGCAAAAGCTTGAATTGCAGGATCTTAGCAAAAGGCTGGGTTTCCTCCATTCCAGTTGGTAGCTGAGCGGAGGCTGGAACCCATGCACATACGCATAGAATAGTTGGTAGCAGTAGTTTTGGCATGTAGGGTTTTTTGGGCAGGTAAGTATAAGGAATATTAATAAACTTTTCTTTGCTAAAACGATTTAGTATATCTTTAATATTATTGAGGATATTATTTTTCTAATTATCATGGTAACTTTTGCAAAATGAAAAAGGTTTCTATCAGCGACATTGCCCGCAAGGCTGGCGTTTCCGTTTCCACCGTTTCTTTTGTGATGAACGATAAGGCCGTAAAAATGCGGATCAGCCGGGAGGTAATCGATAGGGTCGAAAATATTGCCAGAGAAATGGGTTACCGGCCTAATCAATTGGCCAGGGGATTACGAACCGGAAGAACAAGAACGATCGGACTGATCGTAGAAAATATATCCAATGCTTTTTTTGCCACGCTGGCAAAGACCATCGAGGACGAAGCAAAAAAATACGATTATAAGGTCGTGTACTGCAGTACGGATAATGACGAAAATAAAGCAAGGGAGTTGATCAGTATGCTGTCTCAACGACAGGTAGATGGTTATATCATCACGCCTACCTTAAACCTGATGGAAGACATCCAGCGCCTTCAGCATGAAAATAAACCCGTTGTTCTTGTCGATCGTTATTTTCCCCATCATGAAAATATCCCATCCGTACTCGTTGATAATTATGCAGGGGTAACCAATGGAATGGAGTTTTTGATCGGGAAAGGATACCGGAAAATCGCCCTGGTCTCCATCGAGGTTGATATGGCGCATATGCATGATCGCCTGGATGCCTATTACGATACCCTGAAAAAGAACAATATTGCGGTTGATGACAGGATCATCAAGCTGATCCCTTATGGATGTGTGGGAGAAACGGCCTTGCAGCAGATCACGGAGCTTTTTGCCGGGCATCGTGACCAGATCGATGCGGTCTTTTTTCTGACCAATTACCTGGGAATGGTGGGAATCGAAGTGATTAAAAAAATGGGTATCCGCATCCCACAGGATATGGCCCTCTTGTGTTTTGACGATAACGAACTTTTCCGGCTTTTTACCCCCACCATATCGGTGATCAGGCAACCTATTGCCGAAATTGGACAGAAAGCCATGTTTGCCCTTGTCGAACGATTAAAATTAACGGGTCCGGATGAATTGCTTCCTTACCCGGAATGCAGCTGTATCAAACTGGCTGCGGAATTAGTTGCCAGGGAATCGATCTGAGGATAATAATTCCATTCTAAGGATAGCCACTGAATTCTAACGATGATAACGCAGCGATTCTCCCCAGGTCATATTGACCACCTTATAGTTGGATCGTTTTAATTCCGGATAGGTAAGATCGAGAAATTCCGCATCTCCCCAAAAAGGGACCCGGTCGTCTACCCGGTGACCGAGTTCGTTCTCATGCCCCGGGATTACCATATGAGGATTAAACCCCTTGACGATCCGGTAAATTTCATTTGTCCAGCACGGCGGCATAAGCACATCCACCCGCTGATGCAGGAATACACTATCGATCCACGCATAATCGATCATGAATTTTCCTTCGTTAATCTGATCGCCCATATGGCAAAAGGATAAACCTTCCGGCGTGGTGACCAGACTTACATTGTTGTCGTTATTCTCCATCTGGTGACCCGGGTAAATAATAACCTTCAAGACCTGTTTGCCCTGTTGAACAGGAAGGAACTGTATGGAATCCGCTACCCGTTGCAAGTGGGTAATGGATCTGTGAATGGGTTTGTCTGCCCAGATCTGTAATGGGGCGACCACCGGTTTGCCGCTCTTTATAAATTTCCAGGCTATCGTTTCTTCCACATGATCCTGATGCCGGTGGCTGAGGAACAGCGCATCGCATTGACTGACCAAACGATCGATTGTTTTTTCTGACAGGGCGAAGGCCGGACAACCTGTATTCACCCCGCTAACAAGATCAAAGGCGAAGGTAGTCGTCCTGGTCTTTACTATAAAACCCATATTGTATAACTTCCAGATCACGGCTCCTTTCTCCACGCGGGTTTTTTCCATTTCGTCCAGGGCATCTTCTATCCGGTGATGATAAAATTCCTGCACTGGCAACCGATAAGCAGCATAGACATCATGTAAAACCGCATCCATCAATAGTAAACCGAGATGCCTTTCATTTCCCGGTATTTTCATCCCTGGAGGGTGTTTTGTCAGTATGCTGTCGGTTTCTGCCAGTAATGCTTTAGCCTGCCTGTCCATAAATGCATTCCCTCTGGCGTCCATAGATGGATCTGTATTCGGAGCGATTCCCGCCCGTAGTGACTGCCCTTGCGAAAAGTGGATATTCGCCAGGAGGCAAACGAAAAAAGAAAATGCGATGGGTAGCGAAATATTTGCCATAAAGGTTGCGAAAATGAATGCGAAAATGGTTGCGATAAAAGGTTGAGTTCAAGATTGGGATAAAGATAAGGCTAAAGATAACAGCCTCTTAATATCGGATCAAATGACAATTTTAACTATGTATAAGCTGTTTTAACCAGGGATAGGCTGTCTTTGTCAGGGATGAAAAGGGAGAAATAACTATTTGCATAATTTGCCCTATTTTCGCATAAATATTTTCTACATGAACTTGCATGAATACCAGGCTAAGGAATTACTGAAAAAATACAATGTTCCCGTACAGGAAGGCATTCCGGTAGACAACGCCGGAGCAGCAGAAGAGGCTTATAAAAACCTTAAGGTTCAGTACGGTAATAATTTTGCCGTCGTAAAAGCCCAGATTCATGCAGGCGGCCGCGGAAAAGGGAAGATCCAGGGTACAGAACAACGGGGAGTCGCGGTTGGGAAAAGTGCCGAAGACGTAAAACAGATCGCTTCTGCCATT
This sequence comes from Flavitalea flava, assembly GCF_054461575.1. Classification (NCBI taxonomy): domain Bacteria; kingdom Pseudomonadati; phylum Bacteroidota; class Chitinophagia; order Chitinophagales; family Chitinophagaceae; genus Flavitalea; species Flavitalea flava. The sequence goes on along the minus strand of NZ_JBTLQH010000045.1, from coordinate 17,490 downwards.
TTGGGAGGCACATTGATCACCATTCAAACCGGACCAGCCGGGAAAAAAGTGAACAAGGTACTGATCGCGCAGGACGTATATTATCCGGGCGCCAATCCGGTAAAAGAATTTTACCTTTCTATCCTTTTGGACCGTTCCAAAGGACAGAACGTTGTCATGTACAGCACGGAAGGAGGAATGGACATTGAAGAAGTCGCCCATAATACACCGGACAGGATTTTTAAGGAATGGATCCACCCCGGTGGCGGATTACTTCCTTTCCAGGCAAGAAAGATTGCCTTTAACCTGGGGTTAAGTGGTGAGGCTTTTAAAAACTGCGTGAAATTCGTCACCAACCTGTATACTGCTTATGTAGGATTGGATTGTGCTATGGTGGAGATCAATCCGCTCTTCAAGACCAGTGATGAAAAGATCATCGCCGTGGATTGCAAGATGAACCTGGATGACAATGCCCTGATGCGTCATGCCGACCTGGAGGCGTTAAGGGATATCAGCGAGGAAGATCCAACGGAAGTTGAAGCCGGTAAATATAATCTGAACTTCGTTAAATTGGATGGAAATGTGGGTTGTATGGTCAATGGAGCAGGTCTGGCGATGGCCTCCATGGATATGATCAAACTCAGTGGCGGAGAACCTGCCAATTTCCTGGACGTAGGCGGTACGGCAAATGCTCAAACGGTTGAGGCAGGGTTCAGGATCATCCTTAAAGATCCCAAGGTAAAAGCGATCCTGATCAATATATTTGGCGGTATCGTACGCTGCGACCGGGTTGCTCAAGGCGTTATCGACGCGTATAATTCTATCGGTGATATCAAAGTGCCGATTATAGTCCGTCTGCAGGGAACCAATGCGGAAGAAGCCCAGAAGCTGATCAAGGAGAGCGGTCTGAAGGTTCAATCTGCCATCCTTTTGAGCGAGGCCGCAGCCCTGGTTAATAAGGCTGTCGCCTGACCGGATAATGGATAATACGACCAGATAATACGACCAGATAATACGACTTGATAATCGGTTGTAACCAGATCATACTGAAACAGGCCATACCTCCCAAATAGCTATGGCCTGTTTTCTTTTTACCTGATCCTTCAATAATTTTCCGGGTATTCGTAAAACCCGCAGAAAGTTTTAGTACTATTTCTAACCTGCCGTAACCTTTAAAACGGTATTTTTAGCTGAATAGAATACCATCCCATTTTAATCTTGCTTTGTAAAAAAAAACTGCATTTCAGCAGTAGTAAGTATTTCCGTTATTTACTTTAGCGATAGCTATCACCTGAAGCCCGAGATTTTCCGTAAGGTGCGACGGCCCCGTTGTTGAAAGAGAAGCCTTTTTGTCAATGGAAAGAGTCCTTATTATCTGTAATGAGAGTTGGGAGATGGAAGCCGTATTGACTGCCGTCTTTAATGGTGATTTTCCGCCACGCAGGACGGATCAGTATAATAGCCGGTCTGTATTCCGGATCAAAGACCTGGATTTTCCAAGGCAGCACCTTCAGGGGGAAGGCAAACCTTGTTTGATTTTTGAGACAAACCGCTATCAGTTTGAATTTTGGTGCATACAACATATTATGGATGTCAACCCTGGCCGCGCTGACAACTATTTTTATTCAAGGAGCATTCAGAAGGCGGTTAATTTCCCTGCCATACTGAATTTTGAAAAAGAGAAAGGAATTCAACTGGTCATTGCATTCGGTACGGCCGGCTCACCTGGTGATACCTTGGAAAGTCCGGGATTGGTAATAGGTTCCGATGTATATATCCATGATGCGTCCCCCGAACTCCCATCAGACAGAAAGTATTACCGTCCCGACTTTGGAAAGATCATTCCCTCTGCCCTTCCCGAATCCTTCTTTGATAAACTGAACAGAGAGGTTTCAACCAACAGGATGAAGTTATACTTTGAATCAAAGACCCTGATGGCTTCCGTGGAACCTTCCCTTCGGTTCAGTCTCCTCGCAGATAAACATCTCGTAGCCATCAGTGATGTTAATATCAAATTCTGCAAAAACGATAAGACAACCCATAAGGCTGCCCTTGACAGCTACTCTGCCATTCATGAAGGTGCCGCCGCTTTTTCAGTCGAAGCTACCCACGGATTGGTCCGGCTGGAAGCACAACAACCCAATTTCCTGTTTATTTCAGCCATCACCAACGGAGAACCCTACGGGGATCACGAAAGTCTTGCCCGAAAATCTTACCGTCACTTTTCTTCCTGTTTTAACGGTGGGATCTTCCTTTCCTGGCTTGTCCATTTTATAAATGGAAATTAGCTGACTCACTAACTTTCTAACTCACTATCTAACTGCTATGAAAAAAAGACTATTGCTTACCTTTTTTTGCCTCAGCATGGCTTTCCTTGCTGTGGCGGGAACGATAAAAGGGAAAATTTCAGATGCCAGGAACCGGGACCCTCTGGTGGGAGCCACGGTATACCTGGAGCATACCAAATTTTATACAATTGTTAGTCTGGACGGGAGTTATCTGTTAAAAAATATCCCTGCGGGAAAGTATGAGATCATTGCTTCCTGCGTAGGCTATAAAAAGTCCCGGGAGATCAATGTCAATATTGAGGAGAAGAACGAGGTAAAGGAAATAAACATGCTGTTGGAGCCTGAGGTACTGGGTCTTGACCAGGTTACGGTTAAAGGGGATAATAACGGTGAAAGAGACAAGGCTGCCAGAAGCCTGGAAAAAAGAGCGGATATCGTTCAGAATATTCTTTCCGCCAAAACCATACAATTATTGCCTGATGTGACTGTCGCTAATGCCTTGCAACGCATCAGCGGGGTAAATATTCAACGTACCAGCACCGGGGAGGGCAGGTATGCCATTATCCGGGGCATGGAGCAGCGTTATAATAATACCCTGGTGAACGGGATCAAAATACCCAGTCCGGACGATAAATATCGTTTTGTTCCCATGGACATGTTCCCTTCAGAATTATTAGAACGGCTGGAAGTGATTAAAAGTCTTACGCCAAATATGGAAGGAGACGCGATAGGAGGCACTATGAACCTGGTCATGAAGAATGCGCCGGATAAATTTTTATTATCCCTTAACCTGGCTGCAGGGTATTCCACCTTATTTTCCGAAAGGCCTTTCAGTCAATTCCCGCATTCCGGAATAAATAAAAAGTCCCCGGCGGAGTTACATGGAAATGATTATATCGCTTCCAATAAAGATTTTACGGTTTCCAATCTGAAATATGGAGATAAGATTCCGGTTAACCGTTCCATGGGACTGACTATTGGGAACCGGTTCCTGGATAAAAAATTAGGCGTCCTTTTCTCCGTCAGTTGCCAGGATTTTTATCGTGCCTCCAATTCGACTTACCTGATCCCTGGCCCTCAGCCTCAGCCTGATAATCAACCCCTGTTCATGGCAGTTTATCAAAGACTGTATTCCACGCAAACCAACCGAATTGGAATAAACAACAAAATAAATTACGTCTTTAACAACAGGAATAAAATTTCCCTGTATAACCTTTTCTTAAAGCAGGACGAATTCCAGACCAGACTTACGGACAATACCAGCTTGGGGATCACTTCAACTTCCAATGAAAAGCTTGTGGATATCCTTCACCGGAGCCGTTGGATGCAGCAAACCATCTATAACTCCACCTTACAGGGTGACCATATTTTAAACAATTCATTCCGGATCGATTGGAGCGCCGTTCTTTCCCTGGCAAAAAGCGCCCTGCCGGATATGGCCGAATATACATATGCCAATGATGTCCTCCTCAACGGAGGGATAGGGGGGAAGGACAGCATTACCTCGACCCTACAGGGAATGAGCCGCATCTGGCAGCATAATTCCGAAAGAGATCTGGCCGTCTATTTTAACGTTTCTTATTATGTTAAAATTGCCGGTCATAATGTGGAAGTTAAAACAGGGCTCCTTTCCCGATCGAAAAAAAGAGAGAATTATTACAACAATTATTTGCTGAATCCTGCCCTGGCAAACGGGGCCCCTCAAAAATATACCGATATAGATGCCGCTCAGTATATATTTCTTACCAGCGAGAATGGCAAAGGAATAATTACGACTACGAACAGCAACAGTTATTCAGCGATCGAGAATATCAATGCCGCTTATTTACAAGCAAAGTTTATGTTTGGTAAAAGATTAGAAATTATAGGCGGAGCAAGGGTTGAACATACGCAATTAAGTTACGCAACGGTAATGCCGGCCAATTTTGACGCCCGTTCCGGTTCGATCCATTATACGGATCTCCTTCCAGGCGTCCACTCTTTATATAAAGTGAATGACAGGACCAATCTGCGTTTATCCTATTTCAGATCGATCTGCAGACCCGGTTTATATGAGGTCACTCCTTACCTGATCCCGGGGGAGTATTTCCAGGAGATCGGCAATCCTTACCTCAAACATACCCGGGCAGATAACCTGGATTTCCGGTATGAATTCTTTCCCCGTGAAACGGCCGACCAGGTATTGATCGGGGCCTTCTACAAATATCTTCGCAGTCCGATCGAATATTTTATCGCCCGCGATGGCAGCCCGGGGTCGCAGTTCATTAAACCCGATAATATCGATCATGCAACCAATTTTGGAGCGGAACTGGCGGTGACTAAATACCTGGGTAAATTCGGGATCTCCGCCAACTATACATTTACACGGTCCCGTATCAAAACGCCGAAGATCCTTTCCTATTACGACTCCATCCTGGGATACGCTCAAAGAACAGTAAGCCAGACACGGCCTTTACAGGGACAGGCCGATAATGTAGGGAATCTTTCCCTGTTGTATAAGAATCCACATATCGGACTGGACATGCAGCTGGCCTTTGTATTTACCGGAGAACGGATCGTTCAGGTCTCTAATTATTTTCACCTCGATCTTTGGGAAAACCCATACAGCCAACTGGATCTTTCCCTTGAAAAACGCATCTGCAAGGGCTTTCTGTTATATACGAAGGTGAACAATCTGACCAATTCCGCACAAAAAGTTTATTTAAAACAACCTAACAAAGGGTTTGCCGATCCTTTGCCCAACCAGGACAAAGACAATAAAATCCTAGCGCAGAAAGATGTATATAAACTATCCATTTTGTGCGGATTCCGGTACAAATTCTGAGACTGGAAGAAACTATTATACCCCATAATCAAAAAATACTCCTGATGCAACACAAACGATTTACTAACCTGGCGGTTAACTTCGCCATTTTTTCGGCTGTATGCTGGGCCCTTTGTTTCGTCTTTCCAAGGTGTAATAAATGGGCCTTCGATAAAAACGATATCTATAAGTATACCCTTCCCGCCTCCTTAACGGTCAGCGATTCAGCCCCGTTATGCGGTTCTGTAAAAGGGATGATGCTTTCCGGCAAAACTTATACTGTCGGATGCGACATAAATATCAATAAAGGAGATACGTTACTGATACAACCTGGAGTGACGGTATTGATGAATCATAACGCAGGGATTATCGTGCACGGCACCTTTATTTGCCTGGGGTCGAAAGAACACCCCAACTGGTTTACCGTAACCGGGATAAACAAAAACGACACTCCGGGGCTTGATCCGTCCCTGGACCCCGCCTATTCCGGACAATGGAAAGGTATCCTGGGGGATACAGCCTGCAATTTAATGGTCATTAAATGGACCCATATCGATTTTGGAGGTGCAGCTTATGGGAATGTGGTAGGCCCTTCGGTAGGGCAAAGCAGTACGAATAATTATATCCTGCTTTTCCAAAATTTTCATGGAAGTTTTGTCCTGGAAGACTCCTGGATGTATGGAGCAACCGACGACCAGGTCAGGATCTCCGGTGGGAAAATTTCAGTGATGCGAAATACTTTCGAGAAATGCGGGTTGACTTCAGGAGATTGTGTTAATGTGAAAGGAGGCACGGTGGGGGACATGGCGTATAATTTTTTTATCGGTTCCGCGGAAAACGCACAGAAAGTCACCAATAAAGGCCAACCGATCGGCGCTCCACAAAGTAATATCCGAATGTACAATAACACGTTCGTCAATGGCGGATTCCGTGTAACTACGACAGGAAGCGGGGCGAATATCGATTTTGAACAGGGCGCCAAAGGCTTGTATTATAATAATGCCTTTATCAATTGCAAAATTGGTCCGCGTGTTGTGGGCAATCCGGCAGCAGATACTGCTGGTTTGTTCTATGGGTACAATTACCAGTACGGTGATTCCCTCCAGGTGGTGAACCAGTTTTACCCGGTAGGTTATATCAGTAAACCTGCACCCACCGACATTCCTTCACCGGTTTATCTTCCTTCCAATTATACCCGGGGCTCCGTCTATGATGGAACGGCAGTCCTGCAGTCCGATAATCCCCTGTTCGTTAAGTATACTCTGCCAGTTCCCGGTGGCATTAAATTAAGGGATATCAGTTCCGTAGGTTCTTTCAACTTTCGTCTTCAGGCAAATTCGCCGCTGATCGGAAAGGGCTACCTGGGTTTCAGCCCCTTGAAAGCGGTAACAACAGACCTTATTTATGGTGCTACGGAAATTAGCCTGCCAGGCAAAGACCTGGGTTGTTTCCAGACCAATGGCAGTGGTAATCAGCATTAATTACAAGGAGAGAAAAGACAGAACGATGACAAGGGAAATCCATTTTATAAGATCCTACCTGCTCCTGGTTTTTGGGCTGGCTTTGTTTTTTCTGGTGTTGTACTCCCTTGGATCCGGACTTCGCCGGGTAATGAAGGGAAATCATCCAAGGGAGCACAGACAAATTAAGGATAAAAGCAAGAATTACCAGGGGCTACTCTGTAACCCGGTTCCATAAATCCCTTTTGAAAGCCAGTACCTGGTTAACCGATCCGTTTTTGTCCTTTTTGAAAGTAAGAGGGAACCGTTCGTCAATACTAAAGAAATCCGATTCAGACTCGGGTACAAAGGTAAGCTCGTTGCCATCCCAGGATTGTTTGATGGACAAAGTGCTCCCGGCCGCTTTTATTTGTAAATAATCGTCCTTTCCTTTTACGAATTGGAATTTATATTTTCCTTCCAACGGTTTAAGCTGTTCCTGGGATAACGACACCACCGTTTTAAATTCGGGCTTATAAAACCCTTTCCAGTCATATACAGTGGCTACGCTGTTGGCAATCTCCTCAAGTATACCGGCGTTATCCGAATTGACCATTACCACCACCCCGTCTCCGCCATCCAGGCTGCCATAATACAAGGTGGTAAAACCTTCACCTCTTCCAAAATGGTGAAAATAGGTCGATTCTCCCTTTTTAAAAACAAATGTACCCAGGCCGGCCGATGCTTTAGGGAAAGGGGTGAGTGCAAGCCTGGTGTTCTCCTGCGACAAGATCTTATTGGATTTTCCCTGGTAGGCCAATTGGGTTTCGATAATGAATTTAGCCAGATCCGTTGGATTAGTCCAGAGACCGGCCGGCGCCAGTTCAGGGTAGGTATGATAATTTCCCTTGACCAACCTTCCGTCTTCTTCATAGGCGGAAGAAAGTAGTTTTTGTTTTTTACCGGTTGGGTTTGCGCCATAGAAACTACCGGTCATATCTAAGGGTTTCAATACATTTTCTTCCATGAATTTTTCATAGGGCTGATGGGTAACATCCATGACGATCAATTGGGATATGAGCGTGCCGCCATCCGAATACTCAAATCGTAAACCCGGTTCGAAAATTGAACGTACGGGTGGTGTGATGGCGGGTTTCTGCCCGTCAAGCACCTGGATCAGGGTCGGTACCGTGTCCCCCTTGGTATAGCCCGGGAAACCCTGTACGCCTAAACCTCCCGTATGGCTCAATAAATTTGCAACGGTTATTTTTTTATTTTTTGAAATAGAGTCATAGGGGAATTTCCAGGTATTTAGAAAATTGTTGATATCCGAATGAAGATCGATCTTGTTGTCCTGTACTAATTTCAGCACTCCGATAGCATTTAAGGATAAACCCACCGAGGAAACCTGGAACAAGGTTTTGGTTGTTACCGGGATCTTTTTGTCAACATCCGCCCAATCATATCCCTTTGCCCATTCCAGCTTAAAATTATGGACTACCGCTATACTCAGGCCCCTTATCTTGTAATATTCCATCCGTTCTTTTAAATTCCACGCAGTATGGTCCTGCGTGCGTACCCACCCGCCGAGGTTCTCTTCCACCTGTTTGATTTTGTTTTCCACTTCTGCAGGAGATGATGGTCCGGATTGTGCGCGGACCTGTTTGATTGAACCGGGTTGTAATAGCATGCCCATCGAAAAAGAAAGAAGAAAAAAGAACTTTTTCATAATGAAGGTTTATTTTAAAATTAGCCCTTAATGATGACTTGCAATTAGCAGTATTACTAAATTATACTGCGGACTTTACGAATGTTGACTTACCGTGCGCTTCTCAGGGAAAAAGAGTTTTTAGTAAAACCCGCATTGTAAAAGGTGGCTACTACTAAGCGTTAAATTGTTTTTTTAATTTTACTTTATTCCAGAAGAGAGACACCTGAATATTCCACTCCAATTGTAATCCCCAGGGTCATCTCCGGTAAATGTAGCAGATCTTGTTACTTGCCACAGCGATAGCTATTCCTAAACTATATTTTATGTTCCAAGCCATTCCTGCCAGTTCAAAGACTATTTCAACAAGCGCAATCCGGCTTTTGGCGATCGGTTGCTTTTTTATCCTTGCAAATGGCCTGTCGAGTATTTTTGTCACCGTCTTCCTGTGGAAACTCTCCAACGATTATGTGCAGGTTGCTTTGTATAATTTATATGTCTACTTATTTATGCCGGCAGGTTTTATTCTTGCGGGTCTGATGACCGGGAAAAAAGGCGTGTCCTTCTGTCTGAGAACAGGCATGGCCGCCATGATCGTATATTTTGCATTTATCCTTAATATTAATACCCGCGCATCGCAATTCATCTTTTTGCTTGGATTTATTTATGGGATCGGGTATGGCTTTTTTTATTATTCGGTCAATACCCTTCTTTTTTATTACACCAGCGAGGATAACCGGAGCTATTACCTGGGTTTGAATAACGCTTTCGGCTCTGTAATGGGAATAATATCACCGGTCATCTCCGGGTTCATCATTATTAATAAACAGGAATTGAATGGCTATTATTATGTATTTTCCATATCGCTACTATTGTATGTGATTGCAGGCATTATCAGTTTCTTCCTGGAGGACACGGAACGAATAGGGAAATTCGATATCAGGAAAATCATTTCCTATAAAAACAAAAACTGGCAGTATGTACTGAAGAGTAATCTGTTCCTGGGATTCAGAGAAGGTGCCATTTATTTTATTATCGATATTCTCTACTTTATTACATTCGGAAATGAATTCTCCTTCGGCGGGTTTACTACGCTGATCGCATTTGTAGGAGTGATCAGCGCCTATCTGGTCGGGAAATATATCCGGCAGGAATTAAACAGGAAATACATCCTGATCGGGGGAACCGTAACACTGGCGGCAACCCTGGTCATGGTGATCCACACTTCCGTCCCGACTGTTATCGCTTATGGGTTACTCACCTCCATATTCAATTGTTTCTGGTTAATTCCCGTCCTGTTCATTCATTACCAGGTCGCCGAGACGACCATACGCAAAGAAGAATACATGGGAGAATACATGATCTCCAAAGAGATACCGCTGGCGATCGGAAGGATACTGGGCATATTGGTCTTTATTGTGGTCGAACTTTCCTCTCTGAACAAAATAGCGGTGAAGATCAGCCTGCCGGTGCTTAACGCGATGGTACTGCTCGCTTTCATTTTCACTTTATCCAGGATTAAAAGACCGGCGGTCTCTTAAATGATACTGGTTCCGGTTAGATATTCTATAATCATTAAAAATTAAATGTTATGTACGTTAAAGAAATCAACGAGGTAAAAGAGCATCTGGACGTTCTGAAGTCTAACGGCCTTATCAGCGAATGGGCGCTTCCGTATGAAAACCTGCTTACCAGGCTTACCGCCGGAATTTTCTTTTTTACTCCTTCGACAGACAATGAAGAATTTTTATCACTGATCGGAAAGGAACTGGAAAAGTATCCCCATTTCAGTTACCGGCTGAACCAGGAGAAAAAACTTTCCAACCTGGCCTACCGCCTGACATTCAGTAAAGAAGAAAAGGAGAGCCATCTGAAAAGTCAGGACAGCGGTGTGACGCAGGATGCCTAAAAACTAAAAGGTAATGAAGAAAACCAATCTTATTTGTCTTCCGTTTGCGGGGGGGAACAAATATTCCTACCGGGATTATGAAAGAAAGGCGCCTTCCATTTTAAATATCATTCCCCTGGAATATCCGGGAAGAGGGGCGAGGATACAAGAGCCTTTGCTGTCGGATATCAACGCCCTGGTCGCAGATTTGTATCAACAGGTAAAAGGAATGCTGGATCACCCGTCCTATGCCATTTATGGCCATAGCATGGGCGGATTGATCGGATGCCTGCTGACAAGGGAAATCGTTTTGAGAAATCACCGTCCTCCCCTGCATTTATTCATAACCGGCACTGCCGGACCTGCCGCTCCTTCCCGCAGAGATACCAAAAGACATCTTATGGAGAAGGCTGAATTTTTAGAAGAAATAAAGAATCTTAATGGAAGCCCGGACGGGGTATTGAAAAGCGAGGAATTGCTGGATTATTTCGAGCCCATTCTGCGTGCGGATTTCAAGGCTTGCGAATCTTATGTTTATGAAGAATCCGGGGCCCTAAACGTGCCTATGACAGTCATAACCGGAACTGAAGAGGATATGGAGGAAGAAGAAATAGCCCTTTGGCAAAAGGAATCCAATCAAACGGTGGATTTCAGACGGATGCCGGGCGGTCATTTTTTCATTCTTAACTACCCGGATTCGATCCTGGAGATCATTACCGGAAAAATAATCCGTCAATAGAAAGAGTGATTTTATGGCTATCAATGTAATCGGCATTTCAGCTTTTTATCATGATTCCGCCTGTTGTCTCCTGCAGGATGGAAAGATCAGGGCAGCAGCGGAAGAGGAACGTTTCACCAGGGTGAAAGCGGACCGTTCGCTTCCAATAAATGCCTTCCGGTATTGTCTCGGGGAGGCCGGGCTGTCCATAAGCGACATATCCTGTGTGGCCTATTATGAAGACCCTGTCAAGAAATTAGCGCGGCAATTATGGAGCGGCATTCACGGTGATCCATCCGGTCTGTTGAAAGGAATCAATCCCCGGAAAAAGGTGGAACAGCAGATCAGGGAAATGATCGGTTATGAAGGAGAAATTTTGTATATCGACCATCATATGTCCCATGCCGCCAGCAGTTTTTATTTTTCGGGGTTTGAACGGGCGGCAATTATGACGGTTGACGGAGTCGGAGAATGGGCTACCACCACTTACGGTACAGGCGATGAAAAGGGCATAACTATTTTCGAGGAAGTTGCCTTCCCTGATTCTTTGGGGCTGTTATATGCCACGATTACCAGCTACCTGGGATTCGGGGTGAATGACGGAGAGTATAAGGTAATGGGACTGGCTCCATACGGAAAACCTTTGTATACGGATAAAGTAAGGCAATTGATAGAGACAGGGGACAATGGCCAGTATCGTCTGGATATGAAATTTTTTGCCTTCCTTACCGGCAACCGCATGTATACCGATACCCTGAGCGACCTGTTTGGCCGGTCGCCAAGGAAAGAAGATGAGCAGATGGAGCAGTTCCATATGGATCTGGCTAAAAGTCTCCAGGTGATATTGGAGGAAGTGCTGCTTGAAAAAGCGAACTATCTGTTCCGGGAAACCGGACTGGATGATCTATGTATGGCAGGAGGGGTTGCCTTGAATTGTGTCGCTAATGGGAAGATCCTTAAAAATGGGCCATTCAAACGTTTGTTCGTTCAACCGGCAGCCAATGATGCCGGAGGAGCTATAGGGGCAGCGGCAATTGCTCATCGGAAATTAAGCGGTGAATCTTTACCCGTTAAAAGGCTGGATCATGTCTACCTGGGTCCTTCTTTTTCCAATGACGAAATTCATAAAATATTGGAAGCGACATCCATCCAATACGGAAATTTCACATGGCACCGGGAAGAATTATTACAATTGACCGCTGGAAAACTGGCAGCGGGGGAAGTGATCGGATGGTTCCAGGGAAGGATGGAATTCGGTCCGCGTTCACTGGGAAGCCGGTCAATTCTGGCTGATCCGCGGAATGAACACATGCGGGACAGGATCAACGACATGGTCAAAAAAAGAGAGAATTTCCGACCCTTTGCCCCTGCTATACTTGACTCCCAGGTTTCCTTTCATTTCGATATCGATCATTCTTCCCCATTTATGCTGGAGACCTGCGAGGTCATTTCCAGCCTTCATCTTCCGGCCATAACCCATATTGACAATTCGGCCCGCGTACAGACTGTGGATAAAAGGACAAATTGTATTTTTTATGAATTATTGGACTCATTCTTCCAATTGACAGGATGTCCTATCCTGTTGAATACTTCCTTTAATATAAAAGGAGAACCGATAGTTTGTTCTCCTGAAGATGCGATCAAATGTTTTATTTCCACCGATATCGATTGTCTGGTAATAGGAGATTATCTGATTGAACGGGAAGGGAATAATTTTGACCTGTTAAAGGTCATTCTGCAAAGCGACATGGCAAAGATCGAAGCAAGCCATGACGTATATACGTTTATCTAACGGAAAACAAAAAACGGCATATGGATCACAGGCCCGCGGAATCCTTAAAAACCATTGCTGCCGGTTTGGCCGGTTTGATTTGCGAGGAGAGTACCGACCAGGAAAAACTGACCAGGCTATTGCAGCAGCTGACTGTCCGGCCTGAGCCGGATGTTTTCGCACCCAGCCTTGAAACGACTGATGCTGGTGAAACGCCGGATACCGGTTCCATTCCGGATGCCGTTGTAAAGCCGGAAAAGGTAATAGGGATCTGGAAACAGCGCCTGGAAAAAAATGGCAGCTTCTTCGAGAGGGACCCGCAACAGCATGGGTATTGGCACCTCTGGGCCAATGTACACAGGATATATCCGAAAAAAAATAAAAAGCGTATCGTATTATTGGGCGAATCCGTTGCCAGGGGATATTTCTATGATCCCTACTATACAGTAGCCAATGAACTGGAAGGGATACTGAATACTATTCCAGGTATCCGCCCGGCAGAAGTGGTCGATCTGGCGCGTACCAGCATGATGATCGATCCGTTGACTCATCTTGTCAGATCCTGCAGTGTTTTGGAGCCGGATGCGGTGGTGATCTTCGCAGGGAACAACTGGTTCGTCAAGTTGAGGGAGCTGATCGGTGAAGAAGATTACAAAAAGATGTATGCCTTATGTGAACAGGAATTGTTTTCGGAAATAAAACCTTTCCTGGAAAGAAAATTTTCTAAGATCATTGTTTCGTTTCTGCAGGAAGTGCAGGAACACCTTTCTTCCCGTAATATCCCCGTTATTTTCCTGATCCCGGGTTATAATTTAAAAGATTGGAGAAGCGACAGTATCGGGAATAATCTCCCCTGGCTGCCCGGCGACAACCTATCAGATTGGCTCGATGCAAAGGAAAGAGCAGAAAAAGCCTTATCACAAAAGGAATTTGATAAACTGGCAGATGCGGCAGGGCAAATGATTGCTATCGACGCATATAACCCTCTTGGGCACGAACTTTTGGCGTCCGCTTATATTGCTGAAAAAAGATGGGAAGAGGCCAGGAAATGTCTTTCAGAAGGAAGGGACGCTATGCTGGTCAATCGGGGCGGTAACAATCAACCCCGATGTTTTGGAATTGTCAGGGACACGATATTGACCGAAGCACACAAGTATGGGATCAGGGCAGTGGATCTACCAAAAATTTTCAATGAAATGACCGGGGATGGAATTCCTGACAGGAATCAATACCTTGACTACTGCCATCTTACTGTCGGAGCCATCAAGTCAGCAATGCGTTACACCGCGCAGGCCATTGTATCCCTGATCGGCGGAAAAGAGCTATCTCTCCCGGAAATCAAGGCATCAACAAAAGAGCCCGGAAATGAAATTCAGGCGATCGCCCATTTTTGTGCAGCCATACATAATGCACATAAGGACCAATCCATGGATATCGTCTGCTATCACTGCCGTAAAGCGCTGTCACTTTCACCTTCGATAAGCAGGATGATGCTTCAATTTGCAGATCTGGCAACGCGGCATACTTCCACCCTTCTTTGTAAGGCATTCGAAGAGATCATGGCCGGTCAAAAAATGAAGCAATATGAATCAGGTCTTGCCTTGCGTCATCCAAGAGGAGGCAAGCTGATGGATATCGGGCTTGTCGATACGATTGCCGGGGTATTGGAAACGATAGGAATAAATATTAAGGAGGATGTTAAGAAGTTAAGGATCCGGGAGCATCTGATTGGAGAGCGGAAAATAAATTTAACAGAACCCTTTTACAGTTCATCCGCGCATCATGAATTTTTTACGGGCGAAGAAAAGCCGCTTTTTTTACAGGCGAGATCGGCAACTACTTCCTTTTCTTTTATTGCCGATGGGAAATCCGTCCTGTATTTCGAACTGAATTACCGGACCCCTGCAGGATACAGTGCAGATAAGCACTTGCATATATCGGTCAATCATAAAGAAGAGTTGGCGCAGGAGCCTCCCATGAGCAAAACATGGACTACCTATCCCTTTCGTATTGGCCCGGATCAGCTGACAGAAGGCGTCAATACCCTGACTATCCGGTGGCCTTTCCTCGCTGCGCCCATTGCTCCCATGGGGCGCGAAATCACTGCCAGAACTTTCCTGGATGTTTTTCTGACTGTCTTTGGGGAAATTCATTCCTTCCTTGTTGTAGCCGGAAAATGTTTACTGCCTGAAAACCAGGAACCAAGCCATCAATTATCGGCAGAACCCTTTTAAAGAAAAAAATTATTATGCAGAAATCTTCTTTCCCTTTGCATCCTGCCCAGCAGGATGTTTTTTTTGATCAGTTGGTCAATGAAGAGAGCCCTCATTACAATGTAGGAGGTTATATCCGTTTGGAAGGAGCTTTGGATAAGGAGAAACTTAGGGAGACTCTGCAAACAGTGCCGGAGGTCTTCGACGTTTTTAAAATGGGTTTCGGCCTGGCGGGAGATGAGCCGCGGGGTTATTGGAAGGAGGACGACCCGGAGTATGCCTTCACGGAGTTGGATTTCAGTTCCGGGGAAGACGCCGGGAAAAAAGCATTGGCCTGGATGCAGGAAAGATTCAATGCTCCTTTTGTTATCAAAAAAGATAACCATCTGTATGAACTGTTCTTGCTAAAGGTTGGCGAGAGAGAATATTATTTTTATAACAGGTATCACCATTTGATCACCGATGGATATGGTTTTTCTATCTGGGCCCAGTACGTTGCCAAAAAATATTCCTCCCTTTTGAAACCCGGCAGGATGGATTTCGTTTACCCTTCCTATCACCAGGAGTCGATAAAGGGGAATGTTTATTATGGTTCTGCCGGATATCAAAAAGAGGGGAAGTATTGGAAAGAAAAGATTAAAGAAAGGCCCGCCATTTTTCTGCAAAAACAATACAAGCCGCTGAACGGGTCCCTTCAAAAATGCGGAAAATACGTCCTGGATATAACGGGCGATAGGATGGCGGAGATAGAGAAAATAGCGCTTGAGAGGAAGGCCAGCCTGCAACAATTGACCATTGCCGCCCTGCTGATTTATTTCGGTCAGACTTCTTCACAGACTGATTTTGTTTTTGGAATTCCAGTTCATAAAAGGAGAACAAAGGAGCTTCGCAACATCGTAGGTACCTTCTCCGGGGTGCTTCCTTTCAGGGGTACTTATCACCCATCGTTGACATTGAGCATGCTACTTAAGCAAATCTCCTCTTCGCAGCGAAGCGATTACAGGAATCAAAATTATCTGCTGGCAGATCTGAGCCGGGAGCTCAGCAGTGCTTCTTCCAAAGGTTTCCTGGATGTATTTGTAAATTATGAATTATTGGATTTTGAGTTGGATTTTGGCCCTGACCTTCACGCAAGGACTTATGAGCTGGTTACCGAGTTCTCTCAGTACCCCTTTAAGTTGTTGTGGCGGGATTATGGTAAACAACAACCATTAGAATTATCCATCGACTTTCAGCGGGAGTATTTTTCAGAAGAGGAGATCGCGCTGCTGGCCGAACGTATCTTTTTTATTTTATCGCAGTTCCCCGGATCCCCGGATAAGGAAATCGGGAATATCCGGATCATCCCACCACAGGAGCAAAAATTCCTTCAAGAGGCATCTCAGGGCATGAGGGCAGCCTATCCGAAGGATATGACGGTGACGGAATTATTCGAAGCCCAGGTCGGTGAAACACCCGATGAACCTGCCCTCGTATTCGGGGATTTGTCGTTGTCCTACCGGGAGCTGGATCAGCGTTCCAATCAATTGGCGCATTTCTTAAAGGCTGAAGGAGTTAGAGTGGGAAGTCTTGTCGCAACCTGCTTGTCCCGTTCACCGGGAATGATCATCGGCATATTGGGGATCCTGAAGGCCGGAGGCGCATATATACCCATCGATTCCGCGTATCCCAATGACCGGATCCGGTTTATGCTGGAGGATACGGGAGCGGGAATCGTATTGTGCTCCCCTGCCGATGAAGCCGCACTCCGGAATAGTTGCGGCGCCCGCATTTTGGTATGGGAAGAAGTGGAAGATAGGATCCGTAAAGAGCCGGTGACAAAGGTTGAGGCCGGAGTGGACGTCTGCGGGTTAGCTTATGTCCTTTTCACGTCCGGATCGACGGGCCTGCCCAAGGGGGTGATGGTAACGCACCGGAATATAACCAGCCTGGTAAAAGGAGATAATTATTCTTCTTTGGGCAGAAAGGATATTTTATTGTCTACAGGTTCCCCCTCCTTCGATGCTACTACGTTTGAATATTGGGGTATGTTGCTGAACGGAGGACAATTGGTCCTTTGCCCGGAAACCCGTTTACTGGACAGTGGTTTGATGAAAGAGGAGATCAAACGACGGGGTGTAAACAAAATGTGGTTTACGGCCAGTTGGTTCAATCAACTGGTGGATACGGACAGTACGGTTTTTGAAGGATTGGAAACTATTCTGGTTGGCGGGGAACGTTTGTCGGAAGACCACATAAAAAGGGTAAAACTCTTATATCCTGCGCTCCGGATCATTAATGGATACGGACCTACGGAGAATACCACCTTTTCGCTGACCTATGCAATCACTGGTAAGGAGGAAGGAAACGGTATTCCTGTTGGGAAGCCTTTGGCAAACCGAAGCGCCTGTATTTTGAATGAAAGGCTGGGGCTTTGCCCGGTTGGGATTACCGGAGAATTATATACAGGTGGTGACGGGGTTGCTCTTGGCTATCTGAACCGTACGGAATTAACGGCAGAAAACTTTATGGCCGGTCCATTGTCGGGTCTTCAGGAGAATGGGGGAGGTGAGTTGTTGGCCGAAGATGTGACCCATGGTTTGGCGGAAGGGGGATGGGAGAGGATTTACAAGACCGGGGATCTTTGTCGTTGGCTGGCCGATGGTAATATCGAATACCTGGGCCGTAAGGATGAGCAGGTGAA
>NZ_JBTLQH010000044.1:0-52120 GCF_054461575.1 Flavitalea flava | reverse complement strand
ATCTTCCCGATACTTGTACAGCATCAAAGTATCAACAATCAATTCAGGGAAGAACCTGAGCTCCTTTAATATACTTGGAGGGTTATACCGGGTCCTTGTCAAAAATCAGCATTTCCTGGTAATGGCCGGGCTGGGAGCAGGATACCATAAAGATATCATTACCCTTAACGGCGGTCTTCCCCCTGAATACCGGCAGTTGGCCAACCTATACAACAAAGAATTATCCCTTCACAGGAACGGGCTTTTTTTAGAACCTTCTCTTCGTGGCTTCTGGTATCCGGTCAGCTTTCATCGATTGCAACTGGGGCTTTTTGCCGGTCTTGGCCTGGATATGGATTTTAATTCCAGATGGAGGCTTGGCTATTATGACAGTAGTCATGGGAGTTACAGACACTTTTCGAAGATAAACAAGCCTTCCGATCAGCAAAGGGTCAGCGAATATGGACTGGCCTATAACGCAGGACTGAGCATACATCTCCATTTACAATAAACATTTTTTTATCCTCCCTGGCAGATAAGACAATACAAGGCTGCGGGACAATTCCGTACAGGAAAAAACGTTACTCAAGGACAATCATTCATTCCATACACTTCAGTCTTTTCCGCTGCCAGCAATAGGTTCCAGGCCAGTCTCAGAAAGGGAATAAAGTTCCATCAGGGAGAAAAAGCATAAAAAACAGAATTATATATAGCCTTGACAAACAACCGCTTTACTCATTGGTATCAATTTAGCTCTGTATTATACCGAGACGAACCCTTATTTGATCTGTTACTCTCAATCTGTACTTATGAATTATATATACTCTAAAGGACGCACAAGATTCCTTTTATTCTTTGCTGGTTTAGCTGGTATTTTCTTTCAGGTTGATACGGCTAACGCACAAAGTTGCCCGGCTTACGGCACAACTCAAATCGGATCCTTCCCCAATACTTATTTTCCAACAGCTCAAAACACCTTGAATAGCGGCAGCACTTCCATATCCATTGGTAAAGCTACCAATGGCACGGATGCGATCAGCAGCGGTGATATTCTTTTGGTGATCCAAATGCAGGGAGCAGAGATCGATTCAACAAATACAGTTAATTATGGCGGACAGGGCCCTTATGGCAGCGGTTATCTGAACAACAGTAATATGATGGCGGGAAATATGGAATTCGTGGTGGCGTCGAATGCTGTTCCTGTTACAGGAGGTACTTTAAACCTGGTCAAGCCATTAATAAATAGTTATAAAAACGCTCCTTCCGGCAAATACGGTCAATATACTTTTCAGATTATCCGGGTTCCCTTATATAATAGTGTCAAGTTAACCTCATCGATAACGGCCCCGGCATGGAATCTGAACTCAGGAGGCGTTTACACCGGAGGCGTACTGGTTCTTTATTCTACAGATACTATCGATTTTAATTCAAAGACTATCTCCGTTGCCGGTATGGGTTTCAGAGGCGGAGGAGGAAGAAAGTTAGGTGGAGATGGCTCTTCCACGTCACTTTTATCATCCGATTATCTTTCTAAGTCCGGTTTAAATGCAAATGGGTCCAAAGGAGAAGGAATTTCCGGAACTCCGAATTATGTGAATAAGAACAATGTACTATATGCCACTGGTGTAGAGGGATACCCTGGAGGCAGTTTTGCACAGGGAGCTCCGGGCAATGCAGGAGGGGGCGGTTCAGATGGAAACCCTTCCTCAAACGATCAGAATACCGGTGGAGGTGGGGGTGGAAATGGTGGACCGGGAGGAAATGGGGGGAATGCATGGAGTAGTTCAAAAACCACCGGCGGGCGACCCGGTGCAATTTTTGCCCAAGGTTCTGTATCCAGGATGATAATGGGCGGCGGCGGCGGCGCGGGAACAACCAATGATGGAACAGGAACGCCCAACAGTGGTGTCGCCAGCAGCGGCGCGGCAGGCGGTGGAATTGTGATTATTTTTGCCAAAAATGCCAAAGGCATAGGTACTATAAATGCAAACGGGGCTGATGGAAATACCACTATAAGCAATGATGGTGCTGGAGGAGGTGGGGCAGGTGGAAGTGTAATGGTTTTCTTTAGCAGTAGTGGCCTAACCAATATAACGATAACGGCCAAAGGAGGTAATGGAGGCATTAATTATTCTGGTGTAACCAGCGGCGGTAGTCCACATGGTCCCGGAGGTGGAGGAGGTGGAGGTGTTATTTATTCCAATACGACGTTGAATGCAGCCAGCACAGTTTCGGGAGGTGTTGCCGGTACAACTTTCGGTAGTTCTCCCAATTATGGAGCGATTAGCGGTTCCGCTGGCACATTAAATCAAAATATTTCACAACCTCCTGCTACTGCTTTTCCTGTTGTTTGTTCTATCCTTTCCCTGAATTTTCTGGGTATTACTGCCGGTTTACAGAATGACGCAGTAACCATTAATTGGGAGGTCAGCCAGGAAGTCGAGGTATCTAAATATGTGGTGGAAAGAAGCCAGGACGGGCAAAATTATGCTGCTATTGGTAGTACGCCTTATCGGGTGAGTGCGGAAGCCGTCAATCACTACCAATACGATGATAATTCCGGACCGGTAAGCAGTGTGGCTTATTATCGCATCAAAGAAATCGATTTTTCCGGCTCCTTTATGTATAGTAAAGTCGTTGCAGTAAGAGTTAGTGGCTCACCGGCCAGCAAATTATCCGTCTTCCCCAACCCAACCAAAGGTGCAGCCACAGTCAGTTTTACATCCGCTGTGCAGGCCAATATCAGCCTCCGTCTCTTCAGCCTGAACGGAAGCCAGGTCGGTCAGCAACAGTACCATGCTAACATCGGTGAGAATTTCGTACCGTTGGAAATCGTCAGGAATTTGCCTACTGGTGTTTATATACTGCAATGGTTTGATGGAATTAAACCGGAACAGGTGAAATTATTTGTAAATCGTTAAATTATAAAGGCTCTGCGTTTTTCACCGAAGCGAACGTTAACGTTCGCTTCGGTGTTTTTAGGATACCCCCGCATTCTGCCAATAAAAAAACCTCCATAAAAATGGAGGCTCTTACTATTAAAACCATAACCATTGAACCTTCTATATTTTTATTTGAATGCGTGTTTTTTTCCTCTGTATGAATACCAATTAGATGCCATTCCTTAAGTACTTAATACTCAAGGGCCAATGCCAATTCCCGAATTTGGTTTATTCCGGTTTTGGGACCGCCTTTGGTTTTTTGGGAATTTTTATCCGTGGAAAACGGTCTGTATTCTCTAAAGATTATCCTTTCCTGCCGGCCAGTTCACTGATCAATTCGGCGATCAGCGAAGTCCAGCCTGTCTGGTGGCTAGCTCCCAGCCCATGCGAGGTATCTCCATGAAAGTATTCGTAAAATAATAAGAGATTTTGATTGCCTGGCTGCTGATAAAACCAGTTGTATTTACCATGTAAAGGACGTTTGCCTTCTTTATCCTTTTCAAAAATGCTGATCACCCTTCTGGTCAGTTCATCGGCGACCTGTTCCAGATCCAGCTGTTTGCCGCTGCCCGCAGGATATTCCACCAGCAGATTTTGCCCATAAAATTTTCCATATTGGCGGATAGACTGTATAATAAGATAATTTATAGGTATCCATACCGGGCCTCTCCAATTGGAATTACCACCAAAAAAATCGGAGGTGGAATCTCCCGGATCGTATTTAATCGTATAATCGATCCCTCTTATATTGATCGTGTACGGATGTTCTTCGTGATATTTTGACAAGGCCCGGATCCCGCCTCCGGAAAGGAACTCCGCTTCGTTCAACAAACGTTCCAATAAATTCACCACTCTTTTTTGCGGGACAAGCGACAGCAGGATCTGCTCCCCGTCGCTATGTTCTTCGTTTGGCCAATACCGTTTATTTTTCAGACGATAGTTTTCAAACCAGCTGATGCGTTTTTTAAAATCCCCCAGCTTGTGCAGCGTCTTTCTTTCAATGATGGAAACCGCAAACAGGGTTGTCAGTCCGACAATGGACTGAATCCTCAGGTGGATGGGAGAGCCCGCAATGGAGAGGGTATCGTAAAAGAACTTATCTTCCTCATTCCACATGCCTTGTTCATTAAGCGCTTCTGCGATCAGTACGAAATGCTCAAAAAACTTGGTGGCAGTATCCTCAAAAGATTCATCCTTCATGGAGATCTCCAGTGCCATATCCATCATGTTCAGTGCATACATGCCCATCCAGCTTGTTCCGTCCGCCTGTTCGAGCTGCATATCATTGGACAACTGATGACTCCGGTTAAAAACTCCTATATTATCCAGCCCAAGGAAGCCCCCTTCGAACATATTATTTCCGTTCGCGTCCTTACGATTGGTCCACCAGGTGAAATTGATCAGTAATTTCTGAAAGATCCTTTTAAGAAAGGCAATGTCGCCTTTACCTCCATTGCGTTCCTTTTCGATTCGGTAAACCTGCAATGCTGCCCAGGCCTGTACGGGGGGATTCACATCGCTGAAATTCCATTCATATGCAGGTATCTGACCGTCCGGTTTCATATACCATTCCCGCATAATAAGCAGCAACTGGTGTTTGGCAAAGACCGGGTCTACCAGGGCCATGGATATACTTTGGAAAGCAAGGTCCCAAGCCGCATACCAGGGATATTCCCATTTATCCGGCATGGCTATGATATCCTGATTTTTCAAATGTTTCCAGTCATGATTGCGGCCGGTGAGTCTTTCGGTACTGGCTGGGGTGATCTCATTGCCCGAAGTCAACCATCTTTCTACGTCGAAATGATAATATTGTTTACTCCACAAAAGTCCCGCGAGAGCCTGTCGCTGGACGGCCGCCATCTCCGGTGTGCTTGATGCAGGAAGGATAGATTTGTAAAAGGCATCCGCCTCTTCCTTGCGGTTGGAAAAGAGTCCTGCGGTTCCGCCGGAAAATGGATTTTCCATTATCTTATTACTAAGCCGCAGATAAATGGATTTTGTCTCGCCCGCCGCTAAATGGTAATGATAGACCGGGGCAAACTTGGTTCCTGATTTTTTTTGCCGCAATGCCTCCTGATTTTTATTATGAATGATGGCATCGTGGAACGCATCTTTTACAAAAGGCGTTTTATTGGGAACTCCGGAGACCTTCTCTGTATTGGTTTCATTTTCTGTGAAAAGGCAATACTGTGGCTGCTGAAAATATAAATAATAAGATCCGAGACGGCTATGGCTGGCTTTTACCGAGGTTTTGTCCCGGCTGGTGATCACCGGTTTTTTTTCCAGGACATCGGGATTTCCATCGTTATTCCACCGGTTATAGAACCATAAAGTCGGCAAAACCGTAATTTCTGCCGGTTGGGAATGTACATTGTGGATATTGATCCGGATAAAAATATCCTTTGAATGCTGTTTGGCGTAAGTAATATTGACGTCGAAGTATTCCTGGTTATCAAAAACCCCCGTATCGAGGATCTCATACTCTGGTTCTTCTTTGGATCGTTTGCGGTTTTCCTCCAGCAGGGCTTTATAGGGGAATTCCTGTTGTGGATATTTATACAGGTAATCCATATAATAATGGGTCGGTATATTATCCAGATAATAATAGAGTTCCTTTACATCTTCCCCATGATTCCCCTCTTTATTCCCCAGACCGAAAAGCCGTTCCTTTAAAATAGGATCTTTGCCATTCCACAAGGCAACGGCAAAGCAAAGATTCTGGAAAAAATCGGAAATACCCGCCAGCCCGTCCTCGCCCCACTTATATGCCCGGGAATGGGCATGGTCATAAGGAAAATAATGCCAGGCATCGCCGTGTGCGCTATAATCTTCTCTTACTGTCCCCCATTGCCGTTCGCTCAAATATGGTCCCCACTGTTCTAAGGGTATCTTTTTAGCAGCATTTACTGCCAGTCGTTGATGTTCCGCCGTCATGTTAGTCTTGTTAAAATCTGTTACTGGCAAACAATCGCTGGTAAGTTGCTAAGTTACGGGGTCTACATTAAATGTTTACCCGCATATCCTCATTCTGCGGACTTTATACGGAAATAAACTAAAAAAAACAAGTTGTGCGTCCTTTACTTTATTTTTGCACATTATTTTAACCAACATAACCGGTCATTCCGCATTTTGCAGCCGGTTTCATAACTTTTTCTATTTTGACTTTTAAAGAATTTGGCCTTAATGAAAGCCTGCTGGAAGGAATCGATGCCTCTGGTTACGAAAATGCCACCCCCGTTCAGGAACAGGTAATTCCCATCATACTGTCTGGCAGGGATATTATTGCTTCTGCACAGACCGGAACGGGTAAAACCGCGGCATTCCTGCTTCCCATCATTCATAAGCTGTTAGCTTCGCGGATCGATGACCAGGTCAACGCATTGGTCATTGTGCCGACGAGAGAACTGGCTGTACAGATCGCCCAGAACCTGGAAGCCCTTTCCTATTTTACCCCGATCAGTTCCATTGCGGTATATGGGGGCGGGGATGGCAGCAGTTTTTCGAATGAAAAACAGGCTCTTTCCAAAGGAGCGGATATTGTCATTTGTACGCCCGGAAGGATGATCGCACACCTGAATATGGGTTACGTACAGTTAAAGGGTTTGCAATACCTGGTGCTGGACGAAGCCGATCGGATGCTGGATATGGGTTTTTATGATGATATCATGAAAATAATCTCTTTCCTGCCAGGCAAACGGCAAAACCTGCTCTTTTCTGCAACGATGCCGGTAAAAATCCGGGATCTGGCCAGAAAGATCCTTCACGATCCGGCTGAAATCAATATTGCCATATCCAAACCGCCGGCGAAGATCATTCAACAGGCCTTTGTAGTATACGATACCCAAAAGATCCCCCTGATCAAATATTTGCTCAAATCCCTGGATTTTAAGAGCATCCTGATCTTTTGTTCGAAAAAACACACCGTCAAACAATTGACGATGGATCTGAAAAGAGCGCATTTATCCGTAAAGGAAATTCATTCGGACCTGGATCAGCAGGGAAGAGAAGACGTTCTTCTCGAATTTAAAAGCAGAAGGCTGCCAATATTGATTGCTACGGATATACTTTCGCGGGGTATCGATATTGACAATATCGATCTGGTGATCAATTATGACGTCCCTAATGACGGAGAGGACTATATTCACCGTATCGGTCGTACAGCGCGGGCAGAGACAGACGGAATGGCCTACACGTTTATCAGTGAAAAAGAGCAGAATAAATTCAGGAGCATCGAAGAACTGCTGGGCAGTCCGGTAACTAAAATTCCTGTTCCCGAACAATTCGGACCTTCTCCGGAATATAATCCAAGGAGCCCCCGCAAACATGGTGGCGGTGGCGGCGGTGGTCATCACAGTAGTGGTGGTGGAAGAGGCGGGGGAGGGAATGGAGGCGGAAGCAGCAGTGGAGGCGGAGGCCGGCGATACAGTCATCCGGGGAAAAAACGAAATTGATCATTTCTTCCTTTGTTAAAAAAACCCGGTTAAAAAAATGTCCAGCCCCATCCCATCAGCAAACAGATCAATACGATCATAGGGGAGGGAAGTTTGGAATAGTTCAGGAGGGACCATGTCCCTGCTATTACTCCTATATTCAGTAGTACAATCTGCCAGTTAACCAGGGAAAGGTCTTTCATCATATAGAGGGCAGCAGCAATCATTATTCCTACTACCACCGAATTAATCCCTTCCAGGGCCCGGTAAACGATCGCATATTTCTTTAAATTATGCCATATAGGGAAAAAGAATAATACCAACAAAGCACTGGGAAGGAACACACCCGTTGTAGCAATAAAGCAGCCAAGGATCTGCATGGCAGATCCTCTGTCTTTCAAGGCTATTCCTCCCATAAAAGACGCCACGGAAAAAACCGGTCCTGGTATGGCGCGGACCATCCCTGCACCTGCGTAAAAATCTTCCTTGCTTATCCGGATGATATTGGGATTCCGCTGGATCAGTCTTTGTGATTCAGGCCGGGCTACAAACTGTTCATACATCATCGGGATCAACACCTGGCCGCCTCCAAAGACCAGGCTACCGAAACGATAGGTGTTTTCAAAAAGATTCAGCGCAGGCCGGCTTCGCCAGTTGTTTTTATGAGCCAATTCACTGCCCGCTCCTGCCAGAAGAAAAATGATCGCGAACAGCCAGATATTACCCCAACGGATTTCTTTAGGTAACAATTCTTTTTGAGGGATACGCCGGTTACTAAGGTTCGTAACAAAGCCCCCGAGCACTATTAGGATGGGAAATATCCAGGGTGTTTTAAAAAGGATAAACGTCGCGATCGCACTTACTGCCAGGATTACCCGCGTGATCGTATTGTGAATAGAGATTTTAAATGCTTTTTGTGCCGCATAAGCAAGAAACCCTACGGTCATAGGACCGATAAAACGAAAAAGCTCGGAAGTCTTCAGCGTCCGTTCGTTGATATATCCAATAAAAAACGAAAATGCTCCCATCAAAATACAGGCTGGTAAGGTCCAGATCACCAGCGTTAGCATGGCCAGCACCACACCACCTCTTTTATACCCGATCAGCGTCAGGGTTTGGGTGGAAGATGCTCCGGGGAGCAACTGGCAGAACGCATTATAGTCCATTAGCTCTTCTTCAGTGACGTCCTTCCTTTTCTTGACGAAGGTCTTCATCATCATCCCTAAATGACCCTGGGGTCCGCCAAAAGCAGAAATACTGTGCAGGAACACTGCCTTTAAAAATGGAATATGACGGAGCAGAATGGTCAACTTGGAAAAAAACTACAATTTATCGATTGTTGAAAACATGAACAAAAGGAATCGATCAACACAATATATTATCGGCCAATGATTTTGTATATTGAATAAACTATCCCTCACATGAGAAAAACAATATTTTTCCTGATCTGCTTTTTTGTTACCGTATTGGAAACCTCCGGTCAAAAAAATTCTCTTCGTTCGCTCGTAGATGCCGCGGCTGATAAGATAGAGCCTAAAACAATTGCCTGGAGAAGGGATTTTCACCAGAACCCGGAATTAGGCAACCATGAATTCAGGACGGCGAAGATCATTGCCGATCACCTCCGGTCATTAGGTTTGGAGGTAAAGGAAGGCGTGGGTAAAACAGGGGTTGTCGGTATATTAAAAGGATCCAGGCCCGGTCCTGTTATTGCTTTACGGGCAGACATGGATGGTCTTCCGGTGGTGGAAAGAACACCGGTTCCTTTCGCCTCTCATATAAAGACAACGTATAACGGTCAGGAAGTAGGGGCTATGCATGCCTGCGGACATGATTCACATATGGCCATTCTAATGAGTGTTGCAGAAGTATTAGCAGGTTTCAAAAAGGATTTGAAGGGTACGGTAAAGTTTATTTTTCAGCCGGCCGAGGAAGGTCCTCCTGCAGGTGAAGAAGGGGGAGCTGCCTTAATGATAAAAGAGGGCGTTTTAGAAAACCCCCATGTTGATGTTGTGTTCGGATTACACATTAATTCTTCAACAGAATCGGGTAAAATAAAATACCGGAGTGCAGGCGCAATGGCTGCTTCGGATTGGTTCACCATAAAAGTAAAAGGGAAAGGCTCACATGGCTCCCAGCCCTGGGCTGGTATCGATCCCGTCGTTGTTTCCGCCCAGATCATTCAAGGGCTGCAAACCATCATCAGCCGTCAAACCGAATTGACCAGGGATGCAGCAGTTATTTCTGTTTGCGTAATCAATGGGGGAGTTCGGCCCAATATAATCCCGGAGGAAGTTGACATGCAGGGAACCATTCGAACACTTGATACAGCCATGCAACGCGATATTCACGAAAGAGTTCGTAGAACTGCCGCAAAAATTGCAGAGAGCGCCGGAGCAACGGCCGAAGTAATCATTGATAAAAAAACCTCGATTACCTATAACGATCCCGGCCTGGTAAAAAAGATGTTGCCTTCTCTTCAAAAAACAGCCGGTGGAACAAATGTACTGTGGATGGATGCCATGACAGGATCTGAAGATTTTTCCTTTTTTGGCGAAAAAGTTCCCTCCTTCTTTTTTTTCCTGGGGGGAATGAAACCCGGTCAGGATCCTGCAACGGCATTTCCACACCATACACCTGATTTTTATATAGACGAATCCGGGTTTTCTCTGGGAGTAAAGGCTTTTTGTAATCTGGTTTTTGATTATTCAGATTCAAAATAGCCTAATTTTAATTCATGGATATTGAAAGTCTCCGTCATTATTGTTTGGCTAAAAAAGAGGTTTCTGAAGGGTTTCCCTTTGGAGAGACTACCCTCGTGTTTAAAGTAAAAGGAAAGATCTTTTTTTTAGCCGGATTAGATAATCCTGTTTTGCAATTCAATGTTAAGTGCGATCCCGAAAAGGCAATAGAATGGAGGGAACAATTTGCTTCGGTTATACCCGGCTATCACATGAATAAAAAATGGTGGAATACGGTGATCGTAGATGGAAGTATCTCTTCAAAGATTTTAAAGGAAATGATCGATGATTCCTACCGTCTGGTTGTAGCATCCCTTCCAAAGAAAATGCAGGAAGGATTATAGTCACAATCATTTATAATAACCGTTTCTTTCAATTTCTTCCCGAACTGCATCCGGTACCAGGTACCGGATAGCCTTTCCTTCCTTAACATTTTTGCGGATATGTGTAGCCGAAATTGGGAATAGGGGAGCTTTGAGGAATATAATTTTTTTTGCCTCTTTATAATCAGGTAAGTCCTCGTGTTCCGGCCGTCTGTAAATGTATAGCGTATAGTTATTAAGGATATGCTTGTAATTCTTCCATTTAGACAGGTTTTGAAAACTATCGCTTCCCATAATAATCGAGAAAGTAAAGAGGGGATATTTCTCCTTTAAATACGCCAGGGTATCGGCAGTATAAGATGGCTTGGGCAATTTAAATTCTATATCAGAAGCCTTCATCTTATTTTCGCCTTCGATGGCTGCGTTAACCAGAAAAAGCCGGTGATATTCATTCAACAGGGTGCCGGATGGTTTTAAAGGATTTTGTGGAGAAACGACGAACCAAACCTGGTCAAGATCTGTATTTTCAAGTATAAAAGAGGCAATTAGTAAGTGACCGTGATGAATAGGATTAAATGAACCAAAGTACAGGCCTATTTGCATATAGTTTACCCTCTATTTATCCTCCATGTAAATATTATCAGCTTCATCAAGTCTGAGACTGAGGTTATAGCCAGCAACTGATATAGATATTGGGTCACCTAAGGGAGCTATTTGCTCCACTTTTACCAGTTCACCAGGTACACAACCCATTTCCATGAGTTTAAGGAATAAATCATTCTTTTCAAACGAATGAATTCTTGCTATCGTTCCGGGTTCTAATTCTGATAATCTCTTCATCTTGTTATAAATTTGCTTCTTAAAAGGCCCCTAAAGCAGGGCTTTCCCCGGGCTGTTTTTCTTATTTACTAGCATAGGCAAACCTTATTTTGCCTGGGAACAAAATTAGTCTTTGTATTTTCAAATAGGCTTACGATTTTCGGAAATGCCTACATCTTTAACATTATCAATGGTTCATCTTCATTTTTTACATAAGCGTTTCACCCTTTCAAATCGCAGTACCTTAAAGGCTTTTATTCCTATTCTTTTTAAAAAGGAAAAAAACAGGGTCTCAGAAATTAGCTATGTTTTTTGTTCGGATGAGTACCTATTGGAAATAAACAAGCAACATCTGCAGCACGATTTCTATACAGATATCATAACATTTGGTTTATCAACTCCAGGTCAACCAGTAACTGCTGAAATATATATAAGTATAGATCGGGTAAAAGATAATGCCATTCAATTCAACGTCTCTTTCAAACAGGAATTACACAGGGTTATTTTTCACGGAGCTCTTCATTTGTGTGGATACAAAGACAAAAAGAAGGAGGAGCAGGCCATCATGCGCAAGATGGAGGATAAATACCTGGGGCTATACTTTTCTTCTTTAAATAGCTAGTGCTTTTTTATTACGCTAATACTACTTTAATTACCTCCTCTCAAATCATAAGATTGTTTCCACGTGGAACCTTTTCACGTTAATACTATAAACAGAAACTCTTCGTTCCACGTGGAACAAAGAAAACTAGGGTTCCTTGCATTCCACAGAGAAACAGGACAAAATATAAGTTCTAAGTTGAATCATCTACGGTAATTTTGCAAGCAATATGTTTCCACAATACGATATAATAGTAGTAGGGGCTGGGCACGCTGGATGCGAAGCCGCAGCTTCAGCAGCCAATTTAGGTTCAAAGGTTCTTCTCATAACCATGAATATGCAGACAATTGCCCAAATGTCTTGCAATCCGGCCATGGGAGGTATAGCAAAAGGTCAAATAGTTCGCGAAATAGATGCAATGGGGGGTTATTCAGGAATTGTAACAGATCAAAGTATGATCCAGTTTCGAATGTTAAACAAGTCAAAAGGCCCTGCAATGTGGAGTCCAAGGGCTCAAAGTGATAGGATGTTATTTGCAGCTACCTGGAGAGAGATGCTGGAGAAAACTTCCAATGTAGATTTTTACCAGGATATGGTAAGCTCCCTTCTCATAAATGACAATAAAGTATGCGGCGTAATAACAGGCTTGGGCCATACCATACGATCAAAAGCAGTAGTTGTAACCAGCGGTACCTTTTTAAATGGAGTAATTCATATAGGCGAGAAAAGGTTCGGTGGTGGGAGAGTAGCTGAAAAAGCAGCCACAGGAATCACAGAACAATTAGTATCCCTCGGTCTTGAAAGTGATCGTTTAAAGACAGGTACCCCTCCAAGAATTGACGGAAGAAGCCTGGATTATTCAAAAATGGAAGAACAAAAAGGAGATGATGAAATCGTAGGGTTCTCCTACCTTGATCTGCCAAAACCAAAAAAGCAAAGAAGCTGCTGGATAACCTACACAAACCAAACAGTACATGATATTTTAAAAACAGGGTTCGATAGAAGTCCAATGTATACCGGCCGAATAGAAGGAGTAGGTCCCCGTTATTGTCCAAGCATAGAAGATAAAATAAATCGTTTTGCCGAACGGGATCGTCATCAGCTATTCATTGAACCTGAAGGATGGAACACCGTAGAAATTTATGTAAATGGATTCTCTACCTCCTTACCGGAGGAAGTTCAGTATAAAGCACTTCAACAGGTTCCTGGATTTGAAAACGTCAGGATATTCCGTCCGGGATATGCAATAGAGTATGATTACTTTCCACCAACCCAACTCAACCATTCTCTGGAAACAAAGCTCTTGGGAAACCTGTTCTTCGCAGGACAAATAAATGGAACAACAGGATATGAAGAAGCGGCCTGCCAAGGGTTAATGGCGGGCATAAATGCACACCAAAAAATAACTAACCAGGAACCATTAATCTTAAAAAGAAGCGAAGCATATATAGGCGTATTAATCGATGATCTGATCAGCAAGGGTACGGAAGAACCTTATAGAATGTTTACTTCAAGAGCAGAATTCCGCACCCTTCTCCGCCAGGATAATGCTGATCTGAGGTTGACTGAATTAAGTTATCGCTTAGGTCTTGCTTCTCAGGAAAGAATGAACAAGGTACAGACTAAAAAAACGGCCGTAGAAAAATTAAAAAATACATTAAAGGAATTCTCACTTGAACCAGCAGAATCCGAAGAATATCTTCTGGAAAAAAAAACCGCGCCATTAACACAAAAACAAAAAGCAGCTCAGGTATTACTTCGTCCGAACCTGGATCTTCCATCAATGATCAAAGGGGTATCCCGCTTAAAAGAATCCTTGCTGGAATTTAACCTCGAAACAATTGAACAGGCAGAGATCCAATTAAAATACGCCGTATACATTGAAAAAGAAAAAGACCTGGTTTTAAAAATGTCACAATTAGAAGATCTCCTGATTCCCGATAATTTCAATTATGAAAAAATAACCTCACTTTCAAACGAAGCCCTGCAAAAATTCAGACGCATAAGACCAAGAACACTTGGCCAGGCAAGTCGGATAAGTGGTGTCAATCCAAGTGACGTTCAGATTCTAATGGTTTATATGGGTCGTTAAAATAAAGCCCAATAAAAAAAGGATGATTAAGAAGTCTTTGAGCTAAAACCTTAAACGGCTATAAACCATATCTGGCGCTAATTTCCAGCATGCGTTCAATAGGCTTCTTAGCAGCCACCATAAGTTTTTCATCCATGATTAATTCCGGTTGCTCATACTTCATACATAGATAAATTTTTTCTAATGTATTCAATTTCATATGAGGACAATCGTTACAGGCGCAATTATTTGTGGGGGGCGCCGGAATGAATGTTTTCTCCGGTGAAGCCAATCGCATCTGGTGCAAAATACCGGCCTCTGTAGCCACTATAAATTCCTGGGAGGGGTTGGTCTGGGAAAACTTAAGTAAGGCTGTTGTTGAGCCTATAAAGTCGGCTACACGCAATATGGGCTCTTCACACTCCGGGTGAGCAATCAATTTTGCATTTGGATGCCTGATTTTGAGTTTGGTAATCTTTTCAAGGCTAAAAATCTCATGGACCATACAAGCGCCATTCCACAACACCATATCACGGCCTGTTTTCTTAACAAGATAGGCACCAAGATTCCGGTCCGGCGCAAAAATAATATTTTGTTCCACCGGCAAACTTTCAATGATCTTCTCCGCGTTAGAAGAAGTACAGATGATATCACTCATTGCCTTGATCTCTGCCGAACAATTGATGTAGGAAATAACGAGATGATCAGGATATTTTTCCTTGAACGCCCTGAATAAAGGTGCTGGTGCAGAATCAGCCAACGAGCAGCCAGCTTTCAGATCGGGAAGTAAAACTTTTTTATCAGGGTTAAGAATTTTTGCTGTTTCAGCCATAAAATGAACACCGGCAAAAACAATCAGGTCTGCATTTGTTTTGGCAGCCTCCTGGGCCAGCCCCAGACTGTCTCCGATATAATCGGCCACGTCCTGAATGTCTGCTTCCTGATAGTAGTGGGCCAGTATAACCGCGTTCTTTTCTTTCTTCAAGGCCTCAATCTCGCGAAATAAATCCAGCTCCGGTGAAATATCTATATCAAGAAATCCGTTTTCATTTAATTTCCCCTTAGCGGCCAAAATGTTTATATCTACCATAGTATTTAATAGTATTTATTATTTTATAAAATTAACTATTACTATTAGGATGGTGAATTAGTGGATAAGATATTGTGCAACTGTTTTTTAAAATCAAAAATAGATGGTTATCCACAGTAATCCACAAATACTTAACAATTGAAGAGCCTGCTTGGATCAGTGTTTTTTAAGCTTTTCCACCAATGTGGATGAAAATACTATGCGGAAAACTAATTTTTCAAGTTTGTGTTAATTCACGACGAATAACTGTGAACTTGTACACCAGATACATTACCCCTTACCTCGAAGTAAAAGTTTTATTCTATCTACCCCCAAAATCTGAGCCCCAAAAACATGGGTTATCCACCGAATTTTAAACTTATCCATAGATGGTGTTGATTAGAGTTTCACGGTAGTGTGTTGCCATGTTTCACGGATTTACAACTATTTTTAATATAATGATTTTTTATAATCTATATAGTAAAAAAATAAATTTTCTGTTTTTATTATTCGGCGTCTATTTTACTGAATTATTCCAATTAAGGCCCTGCTCTTTAGAGTTCAAAAAGGGGTATGATCTTTTAAAACCTAGAGCAGAAGCCTATTTCGCTTATTTTCCACAATTTGTTCATAATAATTTTTCCCCCTATTTTTGCCATCCGTCAAAAAACGCATATAATAATATAATACAGCTATGTCAATTATTCAGCAAATAAGAGAAAGAGCAGCCTGGTTAGTCTTTGGTCTGATCGCTTTAAGTTTGGTAGGCTTTCTCTTAATGGATGCCTTTGTAGGAAGAAATAAGATTTTTGGGAACCGTTCTACTGCTGTCGGTACAATAAACGGAGAGAAAATCGAATACAACGATTTTCAGAAACAGGTTGCCATGCAGGAAGAACAATACAAGTCAAGAGGCTACCAGGTAAATGAAGGACTTCAGCAAAATATCCGGGATAATGTATGGAAACAAATGATAGAAGATGCTGTGCTCTCCGAAAATTATACCACTCTTGGGCTTGAAGTAAGCGACAAAGAACTTAATGACATGCTGGTAGGGGCAAATGCGATTCCGGACGTGAAGCAGGCATTCACTGATCCTAAGACGGGTCAGTTCGATGCCCAGGCTGCCGCTGCGCAGATCAATCAGTTAAGAACGGCCTATAAAAGCGGGAAAAGCAAGAATGATAAAAATTATGAAGGCGCCCGCCGGTTTTTTGAAGAATCTGTACCCCAGATCATAAAGATGCGCCAAAGGGAGAAATACACTTCCTTGCTTGCTAATAGTGCATACGTTCCAAAATGGATGATTGAAAAAATTAATGCTGATAATAGCCAGGTTGCCTCGA
The DNA here is from genome assembly GCF_054461575.1 of Flavitalea flava. NCBI lineage: Bacteria > Pseudomonadati > Bacteroidota > Chitinophagia > Chitinophagales > Chitinophagaceae > Flavitalea > Flavitalea flava. Next base: position 35,796 of record NZ_JBTLQH010000044.1, on the reverse strand, counting down.
TCTCTTATGTTAATACGCCTTATTTTACCATTGCTGATAGTACTGTAAAAGTAAGCGATGAAGAGATCAATGATTATATCAGCAAGCATAAAGATCAGTTCAAACAGGACCAGAGCCGGAGCATAGCCTATGTTGTATTTGATGCGGCCCCAACTGCCGGCGACAGCGCAAAGATTCGCCAGCAGCTTGTTGATCAGGAAAATGATTTCAGGGCCACAACAAATCCGGAAGCCTTTCTGGCCCGTATTGGAACGGAATTACCCTATTTTGATTCTTATATGGGGAAGTCCAGAATACAGGTTCCCAATAAAGATTCCATTTTTGCTTTACCTAAAGGAGGTCTGTTTGGACCTTACCAGGATGCGGGAAATTATGTAATTGCGAAAAAAGTTGATGAAAAAATTTTACCGGATTCTGCAAGGGCACGCCATATCCTGGTAGCTACCGTCAATCCTCAGACTCAGCAACCGGTCATGGACGATAGCTCCGCTAAAAAGAAAATAGATAGCCTCAAAGGATTAGTAGAAAGAGGAGCAAGTTTCGACAGCATTGCCGCTAAATTTTCCGATGACCAGGGAAGTAAAGAAAAGGGAGGAGATGTAGGCTACTTTACACACGACCGGATGGTAAAGGAATTTGCTGATTTTGCTTTTGATGGTAAGAAGGGAGAAAGAAAAGTGGTAAAGACGCAATTTGGATATCATTATGAAGAAATCCTCGATCAGAAAAATTTCGAGCCCTCGTATAAAGTTGCCTACTTAAGCAAAAAGATAGAAACCAGTCCGGAAACAGATCAGGCCGCTTCCGGAAAAGCAAACCAGTTTGCCGGGGAAAGCCGCAACCAAAAAGCATTCGATCAGAATATCCAAAAAGGGAATCTGCAGAAATTGCTGGCTCCGGACATACAGCCTGCAGAGGTGATGATCCCGGGTCTCGGCGCTAGTCGCCCACTAGTCCGTTGGATCTATGAATCAGACCTCGGAAATGTTTCCGAACCTTTTTCCGTTGGTGACAAATATGTAGTAGCCATGGTAACTGAAATAAATAAGGAAGGAACAATGACACCGGCAAAGGCCAGGGTACAGGTAGAACCAATATTGCGAAATCAAAAGAAAGCGGAACAGATCATTAAGAAATTGGGTAACCTCGCCAGTCTGGAAGTAGCTGCTACTTCCAGTGGTCAGAATATTCAGAAAGCGGATAGCCTGTTGTTCTCTTCACCTTTCATCCCGAATGCTGGCCAGGAAGCAAAGGTAATCGGTTCAGCCTTCAACAAACAACTGGCAGGTAAGCCGGTATCCTCACCCATTCCCGGAAACGGAGGAGTATTTGTAGTAAAGGTTGAAAATGTGAGTGCAAGATCCAATCCTAATGCAGATCTGGAACAACAACGTTTTACCCAGGAGCAGCAGCAGAAATCATTGATCAGCTATCGTCTTGTAGACGCCCTGAAAAAATCGGCTGTAGTGAAGGACGAAAGAGGCAAATTTTTCTAATATAGCAAATTTTTTTATAGCATTTTATGACAAAAGCCCTTCCCGCCCAGGAGGGGCTTTTGCATTTACCCGGAAAAAGACCATTCCCGGCAATTAACTATCTTTGTATTGCTTTATACCCCCTTCGGCAAAATCTCCGGAGAGAAAAGGCTTTATTAATCAATTGCCATTTTGGGAGGAAAAAAACATGAGCGATGAAATTATAAATAAGGTAGCGCAGAGCGCCCTGCTTTCACTTGATCTCGAAGATTATTACCCGAAGGAGGAAATTCTGGTATTTGACCTGAAGAATTATTTATTCATGGAAATGATCCTGAAGGAAAAAGAATTTCGTGCTGCCCTTCAAAATACGGATTGGTCCATATACCAGGATAAGATAGTTGCCGTCACCTGTTCGACCGAAGCCATTATTCCTTTATGGGCCTATATGCTGATAGCTGTTTATTTGCAACCCTTCGCCAGGGATATAATTATGGGAGATGAACAGACGGCTCTTCAACAAACATTTCTCGCCAGGCTGGCAGCCATAAATCTGGAAGAATATACCGATAAGAGGGTTGTCATAAAAGGATGCGGAGATTTTGGTATCGGAGGATATGCCTATATGGAAATAGCCAAACGATTGAGGCCGGTAGTGAAAAGCATCATGTATGGAGAACCGTGCAGCACTGTCCCGGTCTACAAGAAAAAACAGGATAGCTTTTAGAGCCTGAAAAAATAAAAGGAGTTTGGGTTACAGGAATTAGGCGGAAGGCTTAAAGTAATTTTCCCTGCATGATGAGAAAAGCAACGGAAAAATAAATGATCAACCCCGTGACATCTACAAGTGTTGCCACAAAAGGGGCAGAAGAGGCGGCGGGATCCGCCCCCAGCTTTTTTAAGATCAGCGGAAGCATACTGCCCGAAACTGTACCCCACAAAACCACCCCGATCAGCGAGAAAAAAATGGTAAGGGCTACCAGGATCCAATGTTCACCGTAGTTATATAAATGGAATTTTTGCCAAAGAAATACCCGGAGGAAACCAACTATACCCAGGATGAGGCCCAGGGTAAGTCCGGAAAGGATTTCCCGGGCCATAACCCGCCACCAATCTCTGAAACCGATCTCGCCAAGTGCCATGGCGCGGATGATTATGGAAGAAGCCTGGCTTCCTGAGTTACCACCGCTGGAAATGATGAGGGGGATAAAAAGAGCGAGGACGACGGCTTTACTGATCTCTCCTTCGAAATGGCCCATAGCCGTGGCAGTTAACATCTCACCAAGGAAAAGAATGATCAGCCAGCCCGCCCTTTTTTTCATCAGACTGGCAAAAGGAATAGTCGTATAGGGTTCGTCTAATGCTTCGGAACCCCCGATCTTTTGCATTTCACGCGTATCTTCTTTTTCTGCAAGTCTTAATACATCATCCGCAGTCACAACACCGAGCAGTACTCCGTTGTTATCGATGACCGGCAAGGCAAAACGGCTATTGTTGCGGAATACCTTGATCGCTTCCTTCTGGGCGTCATTGACGTTCAGGGCAATGAACTGGTAATCCATTATCTGGGCAACGGAGGTCCCGCGATCGACAATTAAAAAATCTTTGATATTGATATCATCGACCAAAACTCCCTTTTCATCCACCACAAATAAAAAATTCAGGTTCTCCGTAGCCTTTCCGCGTTGCCGGATAACGTCCAATACCTGGTGACAGGTTTCAGCCGGTGTTATTGCCACGTAGTCCGGTGTCATCAAACGACCTACCGATCCTTCGTCATAACCCAGTAATTCCAGGGTTTTTGCCCGGTGTTCAGGAGTAAGGACTTTCAGCAATTCCTTTACCGCATTACCGGGCAACATAGAAAGAAAAGCTGTACGGTCATCCGGCTGAAGGGCGTTTAACAACTCGGCTGCTTTTTCTTCAGGCAGGGACTTTATTATATTTTCCTGCTTTTTTCTGCGGAGAAATTTAAAGGCCCTGGCCGCAGTTTTTGTATCCAGATGCTGGAATAATTGAACGGCTAATTTGCTATAACGATTGGTAAAATCAACAATATCCCTCGGAGTAAGTTTGTTCAATTTTACAAACTCCGTGATGCGGTTATGTTGCAGCAGGTTTTTGATATCGTTCAGGTTTAGCATACGTCAAAAGTACAGAACCGGGTCTTGTTATATAAATTTCTTCCAGGATTATTACTCCCCCTTTAGGGAGTTGGGGGGCTAAGGCGCTAAGGTGCAGACGACAATACCTGGTCGATCCGGTGGACAACCAGCCGACTACCGGCTGTTTGATTACCGCTAAGCCAATTAGCCGGCACCGCATTGTTACTGCCCTTGAACTGTAAATTTGTGCCTCCCTGGGTACTTATCCCGATGACTCCGCCCTCCAGATTTGTAAGGCTTGTCAGGCCAAGCAGGGTATTGGAAAAATATATTCCCTGGCTGGCCTGGTTCTTAACCAATAAAACGAGACTGGCTGAGTCTGCAGCATTGATCATGCTGGTATCGGCATAACCGGCAGCCATAAAAGCGCTGTTTACCGGGGCGAACAAAGTGTACCCGCCGGATGAAAGAAGACTGTCGATCGCCGGAAGACGCCGGACAACCTGGGCCAGCAGACTCAGGCTGGAATCCCCGGCCAATAAAGGATCCAGCGAATCCGCCGCAGACGGGAGAGGGGCCTGGTTCAAACGGTATACAAGAGCGTTACCAACCGTAGCAGGGTCGCCTGCAGCCGGAATTCCATTGAACCAGATCTGACCATTGTCAGGCATCCCGTAAACGGAGTCTCCCCGGCTGGTCATGAAGCCAGTATAGATGCCGTTGTTCAGGGTGATCAGGGTAAGAATATAGTGATAGCGGATCAGATTATTAGCAAAATTGGCTTTAAGCGTATCGATACCGGCGTCGGTATAACCAGCTGCACGAAAAGCGGTATTGGTGGGCATTAACCAGGTAATGGGTTTATCTGCCAGCAATGCGGCGTCATTTCCCTGCAAGAGCATCCGGTGAAAAAAACTCAGCGTCGTATCCGTGTTGACAAGGGTTTGGAGAGGCGTGAGTTTGACATTCTCCGGGTTGCTGGTTGGTGTACAGGAAACCACCCCCATCAATAAAAGGCTTAGGCATCCTGCCAGCCTGCAAAAACAGGCTGCAGAAAAAGAGCGGTTTTTAAGATTATAATTTTTCATATAAAGCACGCAGCCTTTCGCGGGTCATGGTCTTTTCCCAGTCTTTTCCCAGCGCATTTTCCCACAAAGGCTTCATTACAAAAGAAACGTCGATCATGGCATTGAATTGTTCGTCTGAAAGCCCTTTTGTAATATGCTGAGGAATATCGATCTTGTTTTTTTCAACCATTTTCTTAAACTCATAGACCCCATCGGGATAAAACTCTTCCAGTTTATCGAATACGATACAATTCCCGATCCCGTGTTTGGTGCCCAGCAGATAAGCAAGACCATAACTTACCGCATGAGCTACCCCCACCTGTGAATAAGCGATGCTCATACCACCGGCATAGGAAGCCATCATCAGTTTATCATCACTTGCATCATCCCATCCCTGTTTTTTTACATAGACTTCCTGGCATAATTGCAGGGCTTTTTCACCATAGGATTTACTGAATTCATTAAGAAAGGTTCCCTGCAGGCTTTCAATACAATGAATATAACAATCCATACCCGTATAGAACCGTTGGTTCGCAGGAGCATTAGCTGTCAATTCCGGATCCAGTACGATCTGATCGAATGGGGTAAAATCAGAATTCATCCCCAGTTTTTTTGTTGGCCCGGTAAGTACGGTGGTGCGGGAAACTTCCGCCCCGGTTCCGCTCAGCGTGGGAATGCCGGCTTTATAAACTCCAGGGAACTTCACCAGATCCCAGCCTTGATAATCAGCTGAAGAACCCGGATTGGTCATCATCAGGGAAACGGCTTTGGCGAGGTCCATGGTAGACCCACCACCAATGCCGATTATGCCGCTAACGGTACCGAACTCCTGTTTGAGATCTCCGGCAAGTTTATCGACATAGGTGGTTTTGGGCTCGTAACTGACATCCACGAAAATGAGCTTATCTTTTCCGCGCAGCGGAATACGATCGGCCAGGGGCTTATTTTTAAAAAAATGGTCTAAGAGAAAAATAACAGGAGCATCCCCTTTTCGTCTGGGAGCTAAAATTTCATCCAGCTGGTTAAAACTTCCCCTGCCATAGATGACATAACCAACCATCTTAAAATTGCGAAACTTATTCACGCTCATAATTGTCTTTTTTTGTACACCAACATCTGGTCCGGTAAAACGCACAAACCTTGACTTTCAGCTATCAGCTACGTTAAATAAGATGCAAAAATAAGGGATTGTTAACTTACCAGGGCTGCGGCGCCAAAAACACCGGCACTGTCACCCAGACTGGGTTTTAACAAGGGAGTTTCCACCCGGTTATTAAAAATAAATTTCCCGAGGGAATCCACTCCGTCGGAGTAAAGGATATCCAGATTGCCCACACCTCCGCCAACTACAATCACATCCGGATCCAGCAGATTCGTGATCACGGAAACGGCCTTGCCAAAAAAATGGGAGAGCCGCCGGATCGTTTGGGTGGCAGCCTCATCGGTACCTGAAAGATGCCTGGCGGTTATTTCTTTAAGCTTAACCGGAGTGCCCGTAAGTCCGGCATAAAATCTTTCCAATGCAGGACCGGATATGACGGTTTCTACGCAGCCCGTTTTACCGCAATAACATGGCCCTCCCGATTCATCCAGGAAGTTATGTCCCCACTCACCGGCGATGCCATGCCGTCCGTTCCAGATCTTTCCGTCCATAACGATGCCTCCGCCGACGCCAGTACCCATGATTATGCCGAAAACCATTTTCGCCAGGGGTGCTTTTTCCTTCACGATGCCCCAATGCGCCTCTGCCAGTGCAAAACAATTAGCATCATTGGCCATGACAAGCGGTAATTGAAGAGCCGCTTCCAGGTCTTTTTGCAGGGGTTTTCCGTTCAGAATAGTGGTATTGCAGTTTTTCATCGTTTGGAGCGTAGGGTCCAGTACGCCGGGAGTACCTATACCGATAGCGGTTGGCTTCAGACCGGATCGTTGTTCCAGCTCGGTCACGAGTTTGGCGAATTGCCCCAAAATATGATCATAACCTTTGGATGCTTCGGTATCGACGCGGGTACGGACAAGAGGAACGGGCCTGTCGATGGACTCCAGGATAACACCTTCTATTTTGGTACCACCCAGGTCAATGCCCCATAATGCTTGATTCATGCAGGAAAGAATAAAGAAATGAAAAATGAATATGTTCAAAACAACAAAAACCGGATAATGATACCTGATTATGATGCTCAGGTATCATTATGATGCTAAATGTAAGAAATCCCCTTTTTAGCATTTTTAAAAAGTTCAGCCGGGATTGAAAAAATAATATTTTTTAATACGACTATGATCCGGGTAACGCGACTCGTCTGCAAATGCAATTTTTAAACAGACAACTTTCCGGATTTGATCAGCTCCTCTGCGTTCTTAAGATCTGTTTCCGTGTCGATCTCCAGGGCAAGGTAATCGGTCGCTATCATCTTTATAGGGATACCGTTCTCCAGGAACCGCAGACATTCGACACTCTCGGTCTGTTCCAGGGCTGTGGGCGCCAATCCAGCGAACTCCAACAGGGCCGCTCTTGTAAAAATATACACGCCTATATGCTCATAATGAATGGCAGCCGGCGTTTGATTTCTTACGAAAGGGATCACACTCCTGCTAAAGTAGAGGGCAAAATTGTTTTTATCACAAACCACTTTTACAAAATCCCTGCTTTCAATCTGGGCCTTGTCGTCCATGGGTCGCATAAGACTGCCGACCATCCGGAGATTTATTTTAGGATCGATGGCGGCCAAAAGATCTTCCAGGGGCTTTTTATCTACGAAAGGCTCATCCCCCTGAACATTCACGATGACATCGGCGTCGATCGTTTTTAGCGCCTGGGCGATCCGGTCTGTACCGCTCGTATGTTGTTCTTTGAAAAAAAAGACTTTTCCTCCGTAGTTTTCAATCTCCTGTTTTATTTCTTCACTATTCGTCACAACGGCCACCTCGTCAAAAAGCTTATAGGATGCGATCCTTTCGTAAGTAGCGCGGATGACCGTTTTGCCGGCCAAGGGCTTCAGCAGTTTACCAGGAAAGCGGCTGGCATCATAACGGGCGGGGATCAAACAGATTCTCCGGACAGGCTTTTCATTCATATGGCTATTTTTCATTTAGTAAATCTTTTTCAGGGAAAACTGGATTTATAACGTGTTGGGCTTGGGATAATTATGTTTATTTACTGAATATGCCCGTAAAAATAGTTTTTTAACCGCAGCTGTCATTTTTAACCGGCATTTTTATTTATATTTAAAGTACCTAACGTTCTCTGTTTGCCTGCATTATTTCCCTGCTACCAAAACCCTTATTTATGCATACCAGTGAACTGCTTAATAGTTATCCGGCCGATCCCAATACCTGGGACGAAATGTACACGGACCACGCCGTCAGGGAACAGTATAAAGGAGTGGTGGATTTTATGCAGCAAATGAGCATAGAGGAGCTGAACAAAAAGGAAGAACTGGCCAAAAGGCTTTTTATGAGCCAGGGCATAACCTTTACTGTCTATAGCAGCGGAGAGGGCATCGAGAAAATATTCCCCTTCGATATCATACCCAGGATCATTACGGCCGCCGAATGGAGTTATATTGAAGCCGGCATACGTCAGAGGCTCAAAGCGCTGAACCTTTTTCTCAAAGATGTATACAATGAACAGTTTATCCTGAAGGACGGGATCGTTCCGACGGAGATGATCTACAGCTGCCCCCATTTTCTGCGGGAAATGCATGGGATGCCTGTCCCGCATGATATATATGTGCATATTGCAGGGATCGATCTCATCCGTAACAATGACGGGACCTTCTATATTCTCGAAGACAACCTCCGCACCCCCAGCGGAGTAAGTTATATGCTGGAGAATCGTGAGATCACCAAACGGATCTTTCCCGATCTGCTGCCCCGGAATAATGTAAGGACGGTAATGGAATATCCCAATATCCTTCACCGTAACCTGGTCTCGCTGTCTCCCCGGCAGACGGCAAACCCAACAATAGTTTTACTGACACCCGGAATTTATAATTCTGCCTATTTCGAACATACCACCCTGGCGAGATTAATGGGAGTCGAACTGGTGGAAGGAAGAGACCTGGTAGTGGACAATCACCGGGTGTACATGAAAACGACCGCAGGATTACAGCAGGTTGATGTGATCTACCGGCGGGTGGATGATGAATTTCTTGACCCCCTCGTCTTTAATCCGGAAAGCATGCTTGGCGTATCGGGAATCATGAGCGCATACCGGAAAGGCAATGTGGCTATTGTCAATGCCGTTGGAAATGGTGTGGCGGATGATAAAGCTATATATACTTATGTTCCTGCCATGATCCGTTATTATCTGAATGAAGAGCCCATCCTCAAGAATGTACCCACCTATCAATTGGGAAATTTGGATGAGCGCGAGCATGTCTTTGGGAATATGGATAAAATGGTCATCAAAAAAACCAATGAGAGCGGCGGTTATGGCATGCTGATGGGACATACAGCCAGTGAGGAAGAGATCAGGCGCTACCAGGTAGAGATCGTAAAAGACCCTCGTCAATATATCGCCCAACCGATCATCAATCTTTCTTCAGCCCCCTGTTATATGAATGGCAGATTAAAACCCCGCCGCGTTGATCTTCGGCCATACGCCCTTTGCGGCCCCGACGGAATCCAGATCGTACCGGGAGGTCTGACCCGGGTGGCGCTGAGAGAAGGGTCCCTGGTCGTTAATTCATCACAGGGAGGCGGAAGTAAAGACACCTGGGTACTGGCCGGGTAAATCATGAATGACGGGGCGAATTAAAAAGAGTCATGACAGGATTTGAAAATTAAATCAATTAAGAAAGCATGTTAAGCCGGGTCGCAGACAGTTTATATTGGATGAGCCGTTATCTTGAACGGACGGATGGGATTTTGCGAATGCTCAAAATAAATTACGCATCTTACCAGGATGATGTACAGGAGTTTTCCTGGAAACCGGTCCTTCGGACCTTTACCTATCTGGATGAAGAAAAAGCAGCCAGCATTGCCCGGTATTCCAGATCTGTTCTTCAGTATATGGTCACCGATAAGGAGAACAGCAACTCGGTCCTGAATATCATCACCCTGGCCCGTGAAAATGCGAGGAGTGTACAGGACCATATCACCAAGGAGCTTTGGCAATGTCTGAACGACTTTTATCATACGATCCGGGATGAACAACTGGTTCGTGAACTGGATAAAGAAGATCCGGTGACGATCCTGGATATTTTGATCCGCCAGGGTCTATTGTATTACGGTATCACGGATGTGACTATGGCAAGAGGAGAGGGATATGCCTTCATTAATATTGGTAAATTCCTGGAAAGAGGAGTTCAGTCGGCAGACATACTCGACGTAAAATTCAGCGACCGGAATTATGATTTTACCAAAACCGATACGACCTATTGGAAGTATCTCCTTTTATCCATTTCCGGATATGAGTTATATCTGAAAACCTACCGGAGTGGTTTTGATGCAAAGAATGTCATTGGACAGGTGATCCTGAATGAAGATTTCCCTCGCTCGGTGATCTATTCTGTCAACCAGATGCATCATTATTTTGAGCGGCTGAAAGGGGAACGGAATAAAGAAGCCTACCGGGAAATTGATTTTATGATCGGGAAGATAAAAAGCAAGGTGAAATATTCGACGGTGGAATCCATCCTGGAACAGGGTCTTCATTCTTTCCTGAAAGGAATAAAAGAGGATCTTTACGGGGTGGGGGTTGCTTTTAACCAGGGTTATTTTGCCTATTCATAATCCATATATTTACCCCTTCCATGATCCTTTTCACTCCTTAATTTAACCGGATGCCCCGCTTTAATATCCATCATATTACAAAATATACATACGAAGGCCCTGTGAGGGACAGCGCGAACCAGATCGTTCTGTTCCCGATCAAAGATGCCTTTCAGGAGGTATTGAAACAGGAGTTATCGATTACAGGAGACCCGCTGGTCGATATACACAAGGATTATTATGGCAATGAAGCGGGGTCCTTTACGCATGCGGAACCTCATATTTTGCTGATTATCGATTCAAAAGTAGAAGTGATCACCAAACCCAGACCATTGCCTGTCGATGAATCCGGTGCCGCCGAACAATGGGAACATCTCAAAGAGATCCGTTTCCAGGTACCCTATATTGACTTTTTAAAACAGGAACCCTTCGAGGCCATAAAAGAAGTGCTGGGAGAGGTCCGCCTGGATGAAATAAAGACCCTCACTCCACTGGAAGCCGCAAAAAAATTAAAAACGTATGTTTATGATAATTTCCAGTATATCAAAGGAGTCACCACGGTAGAAACGACTCCCGATGAAATTTGGAAAGGGAAGGCAGGGGTCTGCCAGGATTTTGCCCATATATTATTGACCTTCCTGCGTATGATCCAGATGCCGGCAAGATATGTGAGCGGATATATTTGCCCAAACAGGAATGGAATGAGGGGTGAAGGTGCGACCCATGCCTGGATTGAAGCGTATATTCCTGGCAACGGATGGGTCGGATTGGACCCCACCAATAATTGTCTCGCCGGCGATCTTTATGTCCGGTTGGCTGTAGGACGCAATTTCTATGACTGCTCGCCGGTAAAAGGTACCTATAAAGGATCGGCCGGACAGAAACTGGAAGTAGGGGTATCGGTTTCCTATGAAGACGGAAAAACAAATGAAGAGGTTTCGGAAACCGTCCTTTCTCCTCAGCCGGAAAAGAACGGGGAAGAACAGAACTCATACCGGCGTTACCAGGAAATGATGCAGCAACAGCAGCAACAGCAGCAACAGCAGCAACAGTAGGACCTAACCTTTATTACCCAAATCTCCGAATTTCCCGTTAACAGGAGGTCTGTACTGCCCGAAAGGCATTTTTAATAAAGGGCCCATACGGTTATTTTCTGTTTCGTCCGGATACGTGTCGATCCCATAGTGTAGCTCCCGGGTGTCCATTACAAATACATAAGTCCCAAAAAGCCGATCCCAGAAAGAAAAAATATTGCCATAATTCGTGTCCGTAAGTGGTTGTGTATAATGGTGATGGGCCTTGTGCATGTCCGGTGAGACAATGATCCAGGCAATTGCCGAATCAAGCCATTTTGGCAAAGAAATATTGGCGTGGTTGAATTGTGAAAATACGACGGATAAGGACTGATAAAGATAAACCAGCCAGAGAGGTGCACCGGTTATGGCAACCGCGAGGAGCGTAAACAAGGCGCGAAACACGCTTTCGCCGGGGTGATGCCGGTTGGCGGTAGTTGTATCCACCCAGGTATCGCTGTGATGGATCAGGTGGAATTTCCACATCCACTTAACCTGGTGTTGTAACCAATGAATGAACCAGGCTCCGATCAGATCCATCAATAAAAGCCCCAGCAAGGCGAAAAGCCAGAGAGGCATGGAATACAAATATAAAAGGCCGGCTTTGTGCAAGCTGGCATATTGACTCGTTCGTACGATCAGGATCGCAAACCCGAAATTGATAAGGATGGTGGTGAACGTAAAGAACAGATTTAATCCCGCATGACGGATCTTTTTATAGCGAAACCGGAATAGGGGAAGAAACCCTTCCAGGATCCAAAAGAAGAGAATCCCTCCTGCCAGAATCGCTGCTCGTTGCCACGAGGGGATCTGGTTGAAATAATGGACAAGCTGTTGCATAGGATTTCCGGTTTTGAAAATAGTCCGGTCCTCTCAGAAAGATACTAAATCATTTACAACAGCACCATAATTATTAATTCACACTTAACTATTGAGCATCAGCGGCATTACCAGCATCAGGACTTCTTCATTCTCGTCCTGCTCGGTAGGTTTGATGATACCTGCCTTGGTAGGGGTGGAGAGTTCCATCCTGACTTCGTCGGAATCCGTAGAGGCCAGCATCTCAATTAAGAACCTTGCGTTAAAAGCAATGGCCAGATCTTCGCCGTCATACTGGCATTTCATGCGTTCGTTCCCTTCAAAAGAGAAGTCGACGTCCTGGGCGGCTAATTGTAATTCGCTTCCCTGAATATTCAGGACGACCTGGTTAGTGCTTTTATTACTGAAAATGCTGACACGACGCAAGGCGCTTTGAAAATCGCTCCGGCCAACCAGTAGTTTATACGGATTGTCTGCAGGAATGACCACTTTATAATCCGGAAAACGGGCATCGATCAGCCGGCAGCTCATCTGGGTGGTGCCGTGGCTTACAAAAAGGTGATTGCTGTTATAACTGATCGTTATCTCGTCGTTATTGGAGGGAAGGGCAGATTTTAGGAGATTTAAAGGCTTCTTTGGTACGATCAGGGTATCGTTTTTAGGGCAGCTCACATCTGTACGTTTGTAACGGACCAGTCGATGTGCATCTGTAGCCACGAACTGAAGCCCCTTTTTATCCATTTCAAAGAAAACTCCGGTCATGGCAGGACGGAGATCGTCGCTGCTGACGGCAAACAAGGTTTTATTGATCGCTGTTACCAAAGCCGCAGAAGTCATCGTGAAAGAAGTCGTTTCATCGGTAGCAGGCTCCTTGGGAAAGTTATCAGGGTTTTCTCCCATGACCTTATATTTTCCGTTATCACTGGTCAGTTCAACGGCAAAATGTTTATCGATATTGAAGGTGAGCGGCTGATCAGGAATATTCTTCAAAGAATCGATCAGGATCTTGGCCGGTATACAGACCTTCCCGCTCTCCTTGGCTTCTACTTCCATATGCACCTTCATCACGGTTTCGAGATCGGTGGCGACCACAGTCAGTTTATTTTTTTCCACTTCGAACAAAAAGTCTTCCAGAATGGGCAGAACGGTATTGGCATTGATCACACCGCTGATTTGTTGCAATTGTTTCAATAAAGCCGAGGACGAAACGATAAACTTCATGGAATGTGTGTTTGGGGCGAAACTACTGATTCATTGGGTAATCGCCAAGACATTAAGGACAGCTATTATTTTCCCCCGCTCTAATTGTTAATTTCTTGTGACTAAACCCTGTTTCCTCCCCCTGTTTGTTCGTAAATTTGCTATTCAGACAAAAATCAGGACCCGAAATGATGATCCGCAAACAAAACCTGACCAAAGAACAGGCCCTGCAGAAAGCCAGGTACTATTGCGGTTACCAGGAGCGCTGTCACAGCGAAGTAAAGGAAAAGCTCTACTCTTTCGGTCTTTGGAAAAAAGACGTGGAAGAGGCGATTTCTACCCTGATTGAAGAGAATTATCTCAATGAGGAGCGGTTTGCCATTCAATTTGCCGGAGGCAAATTCAGGATGAAACAATGGGGGCGGGTCAAAATACGTTATGAACTGAAGCAAAAACAGGTAGGGGAGTATTGTATCAAAAAAGCCCTGGCAGCCATACCGGAAGAGGACTATATCAAAACCCTGGAGAAGTTGGCTGATGAAAAATGGGAAACATTAAAAGGGGAGGAGGCGATTTTTTTACGAAAACGGAAATTACAGGACTATTTATTGCAGAAGGGATATGAATCCAGCCTGACAGGAGCGGTTTTAAAAGAGATCAACATACCGGATTAGTTTCATGAAATAACGAAACGTAATTGTTTCTTAGTAAAAAATCGGGAAAAGCAAGACATTACAAAACATTTCATAAGGAAAGGAAAATAAATCAGACTGCTTTATATTCAGGTAACATTATCCTTCTTATTTTGCACGGGAATGTCCACACTCACCATAACAACCATACAGGCAGATCTTGTTTGGGAAGACAAGGCGGTTAATCTGCGCCGTTTTGAAGAAAAGATTGGTAACATCCGGGAAAATACGGAGGTAGTGATTCTGCCCGAAATGTTCAGTACTGGATTTAGTATGCGGCCGGAGACCCTCGCAGAACCAATGAACGGCCCAACCCTGGCATGGATGAAAAAAATGGCTGCCCAAAAAAGGGCTGTTCTTACCGGGAGTATGATCATCGAAGAAAAGGGAAATTATTACAATCGCCTCATCTGGATGCTGCCCAATGGCTCCTTCGGTTATTATGATAAACGTCATCGTTTTGCTTACGCGGGCGAGAACGAACACTATACGGCCGGGCACAAAAGGTTGATCGCCTCGGTAAAAGGATGGAGGATCAACCTAATGGTTTGTTATGATTTGCGTTTTCCCGTATGGAGCCGGCAGACGCAGGGAGCAGAGCCAGCGTTAAGGAATGGTCCTGAACATCATACTCCTTCAGCGGTTCCGCCGGCAGCCCTACCGGAGATGACTTCCAGTCTGGAATACGATCTGCTTCTTTATGTTGCCAATTGGCCGGAACGCCGGAGTCATGCCTGGAAAACGTTGTTGCAGGCAAGGGCCATCGAAAATCAGGCTTATGTAATAGGCGTGAACCGGGTTGGAATTGATGGAAATAATATCCTTCACTCTGGTGATTCCCTGATCGTTGATCCCCTTGGAGAAGTGCTGCACCAGGATTCAGGAGAAGAAGCCGTTTATACGCATACATTCCGGAAAGAGGACCTTGAGGAAATAAGGACCCGGTTTCCTTTCTGGCAGGATGCCGATCATTTTTCAATAGAACCCTGATATTAAAACAACTTTATGGCAACGGCATTTATCGCCCGTGAAATTTTTACGGGACAGGAAATAAAGACTGGAATGGCAGTCCTGGTTAAAGACGGAAAGATAGCAGCGTTAGTGGAGGCTTCGGCGATCCCGGCGGGTTACCGACGGCAGGAACTCCGGGGTGGCTTATTGGCACCGGCATTTATGGATCTTCAGATCTATGGGGGAAACGGTAAATTATTTTCCGCGGAAATGACCACCGATTCCCTGGAAGCCGTTTATGAATATTGTCTGCAGGGAGGTTGTACACAATTCCTGATCACCATGGCCACGAGTTCCATTGAAAAATTTGTTCAGGGAATAGAAGTGGTTAAACAATACCAGGCAGCAGGCGGTAAGGGTCTGATGGGAGTACACCTGGAAGGCCCCTATCTTAACGCGGTGAAAAAAGGGGCGCACCTGGAAAAATTCATTAAGAAACCTGTAACCGAAGAGATCAGGATGCTTCTTGAAAAAGGGAAAGGCGTTTTCAAAATGATGACTGTCGCGCCGGAACAGTGTGAAAAAGAATGTATCGAATTGCTGCTGCAAAATAAGGTCGTCGTTTCCGCCGGCCACAGTAATGCCACCTATGGGCAGGCCACAGATGGGTTTTATATGGGAATCCCCGCCGCAACTCACCTGTTCAATGCCATGTCTCCCCTTCAGGGGCGTGAACCCGGAATGGTTGGAGCAATTTATGATCACAATGATGTCCGGGCCAGTATCGTTTGTGACGGGGTCCATGTCGATTTTAATTCAGTCAGGATCAGTAAAAAAATTATGCAGGACCGCCTGTTCTTTATAACGGATGCGGTAGCTGAAGTTCAATATGGCGAATATTCCCATGTCTTTAAAGGAGACAGATACACGCTGCCTGATGGAACTCTGTCCGGCTCGGCCCTGACAATGCTTCAGGCAGTAAAGAACGGGGTGGAAAAAGTAGGGATTCCTTTGCCCGAAGCCTTGAGAATGGCCTCGCTTTATCCTGCTGCGTTAATGGGCCTTGATAAAAAATGGGGTAGTATACAGCCCGGTGCCCAGGCCGATTTCGTGTTGCTGGACGAACAGTTGAACCTGATGCAGGTGATTGTGGAGGGAGAAGGGTAGATAACCTTCATTCGTTTTGTCTTCCTTCGTCGTTACGCCAAAAAAATCGCTTATTTGTCTGCCTTTCCTGGAAATGTCTGTTTAACAATTAAAGTTTTATGAAATAAGCAGAATTTTTCCTGAAAAAAACCGTTTAAAAGTGACAAAATCAGGAAATGGTCAAGGCGATAGTGATATTTTGGCTGACTCTTTTATTCATAGGGATAATTGCTTTGTTCTGGTACAACGAATGGGTATATAGTCTGCCCACCCCAATCCCCAAAAACTATGCTGCCGTTAATTCCGGATCAGTTATCGACGGGTCTGCCTGGAAAATGAAGAGCAAAAACAATAAACCTTTATTCCTGCATTTTTTTAATCCGGACTGTCCTTGTTCCCGGTTCAATATGCCGCATTTCGGATCATTGGTAAAACAATACGGCAAAGAGGTCGATTTTGCGATCATAGTCATGAGTAAAAAACCCTTTACCGGAAAAGAGATACAGGAAAGATTCGGATTAAACGTTCCCGTTTTTTTTGACAGTGCTATCGCCGTTTCCTGTGGTGTATATTCTACTCCGCAAGCCGTAATCATTGACACAAACCACAGATTGTATTTTAGGGGTAATTATAACAAAAACCGTTATTGTACGGATAAGAAAAGTAATTACGCGCAAATTGCATTGGGTGGATTACTGAATAAGAAAACCAATATTGTTTTTGACCGGCAGGCATTAACGGCATATGGTTGCCGGTTACCAAATTGCAGCAAATAATGGAAGCTATCGTGAAAACCATCCTGGACCCTGACCGGGAACAGCATACGGAAGTCTTAAGAAAGGAGGTAAAAATTAGATCTGATAAGTTAATGAATTATTTTCTTATCAGTTATTTTCTGGGAGGGCTGGTGTTCTCCTTTTACTTTGATACCTGGTTAATAGCCTGTGGAGTGGGTGGCTTGTCTCTGCTTGCCTATTACACTGCAAAAATAGCCTTGCCCCATTCAACATTGTACCAATATGTCTTGAGTGTTGTATTAGGCATTTTCATGGCCCAGTACATTTACCAGATGCACGGGTTGTTTGAAATGCATTTTTTTGCTTTTATCGGCAGTGCAACCCTTATCACCTACCAGAACTGGAAATTACAAATTCCGATAACGGCAATTGTGGTAGTGCATCATGGGGTTTTCGGTTATTTGCAGAACATCGGTTTTGACAAAATATATTTCTCCCGGTTGGATTATTTTGACCTGCAAACATTCATCATACATATCATACTCGCAGCCATAATATTTTTTATATGCGGCTTATGGGCTTACCAGCTAAAAAAATACAGCGAAATACAGATTGCTCAAACCATGGAAATGGGAAGGATGCAAAAAGAAGCGCTTATTAATAAGGAAAGAAAGCGGAATGAAGAGAGCCTTGAAAGATCGAACAAACGGCTAAGAAAATCTAACTGGGAAATGGATAAGGCCCGGCGGGATGCCGAGCAGGCTAATCAGGCAAAAAATGTATTTCTGGCCACGATGAGCCATGAGATCCGCACTCCCATGAATGGGGTGATTGGCATGTCTTCGCTACTGGCTGAAACCCATTTGACGGATCAGCAGAGGATGTATGCGGAAACCATTGCTACTTGTGGTGAAAGCCTGCTTAAAGTCCTTAATGATATTCTGGATTTTTCCAAAATTGAGTCCGGTAATATGGAACTCGAAAAGGAAGATTTTGACCTGCGCAGCTGCATCGAGGATATACTGGATATTTTTGGTAAGAATGCTGCACAAATAGGTCTGGACCTGGTTTACAAAATAGATGAAAATGTTCCTTTGCAGATCGTTGGAGACAATTTGCGGCTCCGGCAGATCCTGATGAACCTGGTAGGCAATGCCATAAAATTTACGCAGGATGGAGAAGTTTTTGTAGGGGTACATTTGCTTAGACCTGAGCAGGACGGATGGTTAGAACTGGAGTTTGAAGTGCGCGATACGGGCATTGGCATTCCGGCCGATAAATTGGAACGCCTGTTCAAGGCTTTCTCCCAGGTTGACTCTTCCACTACCCGCAAATATGGAGGCACGGGACTCGGGCTCGCTATCTCTGAGAAGCTGGTGAAATTAATGGAAGGCCAGATCAGGGTGAAAAGCAAACCCGGATCCGGATCTGTTTTTGCATTTACCATAAAAACCAGGGCGGGCACCAGGGACCTTCAGCCATATACACATTATAATATGTCAGACCAGGAAGGGAAAAAAATACTGGTCGTAGACGATAATTTAACAAACCGGGCTATCCTGAAAAGCCAATTGGAACAATGGAAATTAGAGCCTGTGCTGGCTGGTTCCGGAGAAGAAGCGCTGCGGATCTTATCCAATGATCCACAATTTGACCTGGTTTTGACCGATATGCAAATGCCCTTTATGGATGGTGTTTTGCTGGCGCAATCCATTGGTCAGCAATACCCTCGAATCCCCGTTATCCTGCTTAGCTCGATTGGCGATGAATACACCAAAAGCAGTCAGCAGCTGTTCAGTTCCATATTGACCAAGCCAATTAAACAGCACGTGCTGAGCAAACATATCCTTAACGGACTCCAACGGCAGCAGAAATCTTCATCGGAAGGAAACACCATTCCGGGAAAGCTTCCAGCTGATTTTTCTGAAAAACATCCATTGGTGATTCTGATTGCAGAAGATAACCCGGTTAATCAACAAGTGATTTTGCATATTTTGAATAACTTGGGTTACCGGCCGGATCTTGTTGAAAATGGGAAAGAGGCGGTAACAGCTGCTGGCCAAAAGCAGTATGACCTTATCCTGATGGATATGCAGATGCCCGAGACCGACGGCCTTGAAGCTACCCGGATCATTCGCAAGACACTGAAAAAACAACCTGTTATCATTGCCTTGACTGCCAATATTATGGAAGGCGACCAGGAAGAGTGCCTGAATGCCGGAATGAACGATTTTATCGGCAAGCCGATTAAACTGGAGGAGTTGGTCAATAAAGTGGAAAAATGGGCCTTATTGAAGAAAGGACAATCCGTGATCGTATAATTTCACTCCCTTTTGTTTTGGCCGCCTGTCAAAGACAGGATTTTAGTAAAAAGATAATTCTCACTTCCGGGATCAAACCCGGATTGCTGATAGACTACCTTGCCCCCGGAAAGGATCATAGATTGGGGAAGATTGTTCGATTTCAGAATATTTCGCAGATCACCATCGATGTCCGCATATATATCGAAGGTCCAGCCATTCATATTGGCAGTTGGGCGCATCTTGTTCAGATTATTCCCTGCGTCTATGCATACAGCCATTAATTTGAAAGCAGCTCCCTGTTTCCATTGCTCATAATGCGCGTTGATGGCATTTAGTTCATTGATACTGTTTTCAGAATTAATGGACCAGAAGCAGATGAGTATCACCGTATTTTTTTGGGCCGCCGCTGAAAAGGATATGATGGCTCCACGCAGGGTCTTTAGTTTTACAGAATCCAGAGAAGTTTGCGCGAAGCCCGGAAAGGCCAGCAGGGTCAGGCAAATACAAGTTGTCATTTTCTTAAGGCGATTCATAGTAAGATCGATTTAAGATCGATGTAAAAAGCCTTTTAAAGATACAATAACCTTGCCTGAATAAAACACCCTTATTTGTTTTTCCCCTGTCTTTCCAGCTCTCCGGCTTCTTTTTGGATCGCTTCCTTTTGGACCCGTTCTTTTTGGATCAATTCCTTGGCTTTGGCTGTTTTGAAATCAAGGCCTTTGCGGATGGCCTCCACGGTAGGCAATGCCGGAACGTCAGGAAGAACGCCCCTGCCGTCCTTCTCCCGGGTTTTGTTTACCACCAGGCGGAACCGCGGCAGGCGAAAACGAATATGCGTATTAGGAAGTTCAACGTCCGGAATCATCCAGGCGGTATTGCCATAATATCCTCCACCGGTTTCTTCACCAACCAGGGTTACATTTTTCTGACCCTTTAAGGCTCCTGCAAACAAGCTCGTTGCGGAGAAAGAATTGCCGCCTGTCAGAATATAGACCTGGCCGTTAAAATGATGGGTTCGTACCGGATTATAATAATGACGTTCGAAATAACCATAATGGTACCGGCCATCGGACCTTTTGCTGGTCAGCACGATCATCAGCAGACGATATAAGAAACTTTTTTCAATATACCGGTCATACCCGCTATGGCGTCTGATTGCATAAAGAGAGTCGGCAATTTTGAATTTTTTATCAATAATGTACCGGGTCAGCAGGGTGGAATTGGAGGCATCCCCGCCACCATTCGACCGCACATCGATCACAAGATTGGCCACCTGTTTCTCATCGAGGGTCCTGAACGATTCACGAAAGAACCTGACCAGGTGATTGCCATGCTCAAAAGTATTCAGGCTCATAAACGCGGTGTTCGTCGCGCTGTCGATCACCAGGTTGCGGGTATAGAACTCCTCTCTTTTTTTGCGACCCTTCCCGCCGGGTTCTGTTTCAGGGCCCGGGGCTTGCCGCCGGAAAAGACGTTTAACCGTATCAGCGAGGGGGTTATATACAGGAATTACCGACTCCTTCAGCGTATTATTCGAATCGAGATAATCGATGGTAAATTGAGCGGGATAACCAAAGACGTTCCTATACCAGTTGCTAAAATTCAGACCGGTGCTGAGGTATTGATATTTTCCCGTTAAATTATATCCGTCCGTAACAAAAAAACGGAACAGGCTGTCACGAAGCTGGCTGGCAGTCCGGCCATTGATGCTGTTGATAACGACTCCTCTTTTAAGTATGGAATCCCTGCGGTTAAGATTGGCGGCAACCACCATGGTATCCTGCCAGCATTTCAGTATCAGGGGAAATTGTTGTAACCGGGCCGTATCCAGATACCGGCTGTAGTCTTTGGAATACCTGACGGCGGTGTGTCCGCATCCGACCCGGGAAATAACATAACTGAGCAGCGTCTTGAACTGTGGCTCCGTCATAGAATCGGTCAGAGCAGAATAACCCCTTTCAAAAAAAACATCCATACTATCACGGGGGGTATACCAATAAAGACTGGGATGTAAATCTTCAAGGATATGCCGGAATAAACTGTAATCTTCTTTTAATTGCCCGGCCGTGAATTTTTTTCCGGCATCGAAAGGTGTTTTTGTTGTCCGGCAGGAAATACAAAAAAGCTGGAAAAGGCAAAAAAAGAAAAGTAGAAAATTCTTCATGGAGAGGTCATTTGGGCGCAAAAGCATTCCACCCCTGAGCAGTGATGTCAAACGTGTTACCTCCCTTTGTAATGATCTTTTTTCCTTTCTCCGGTTCCGTCATATAACCGATCACGCTGATCTGTTCATTCATGACCAGTTTGTCATGATCTTCCTGAGAAATCGTGAACAACAATTCATAATCTTCCCCTCCGCTGAGCGCGCAGGCTGTCGGATCCAGTTCAAATTTAAAAGCGGCATTCCGGGTATCTTCGGAAACAGGTATCTTTTCTTCATACAACACGCAACCCAGTTCACTTTGACGGCAGAGATGAATGATCTCCGAACTCAGCCCGTCACTGATATCCATCATCGCGGTGGGCTGAATGGCGGATTGCTGGAAAAATTCGATCTGGTCTTTTCTGGCTTCAGGCTTAAGGAGACGGCCGATCACATATTTTTCTCCTTCCAGATCGGCTTTAACCCCGGGGCTTTCCAAAAAGATCTTTTTTTCCCTTTCCAATATGATCAAACCCAAATAAGCCGCGCCCAGATCTCCTGTGCAACAAAGCAGGTCCCCTTTTTTAGCCGTGCTCCGTTTGACGAATTTGTCCGGGGTCACTTCTCCGATCGCGGTGACGGAAATAATGAACCCCTTTTGGGATGAGGCGGTGTCTCCGCCGATCAGGTCGACCCCATAAGTTTCACAGGCAGAATAGACCCCTTCGTAAAACTCATCCAGAGCTTCGACACTGAAACGGTTACTGAAACCCAGGCTTAGGGTGATCTGTGTGGGAATGGCATTCATGGCGTATATATCGCTCAGGTTCACCACCACAGATTTATAGCCGAGATGTTTGAGCGGGGTATACATCAGGTCAAAATGAATGCCTTCGATAAGAAGATCCGTACTGATCACCGTTTGTTTACCGAAATGATCGATAACGGCGCCGTCATCCCCAACCCCCACAATGGTGGAGGCATTTTTTATTTCAATATTCCTGGTAAGGTGTTCGATCAATCCAAATTCCCCAAGGGATGATATTTCTGTCCTGATTTCACTCATAATAGTAATGGAATATTTTTGCAATTTGAATTTACAGAATATGACCCGGATCTCTGATCACATTAACCAATTCGTCATGGATTTTTCCGTTGGTGGCTACGATATGCGGCTGATACGGAGAATAGCGGTTGCCCTTGAAATCGGAAACTCTTCCACCTGCTTCCTCCACTATCAGGAACCCTGCGGCGCTGTCCCATGCCTGCAATTTATGCTCATAAAACCCGTCGAATCTTCCGGCAGCAACCCAGCAGAGGTCCATGGCTGCCGACCCCAGACGCCGGACAGGAACTCCGCTGCGTATGAGTTTGGAGAACACTTCGATTGGCCCATAGACCTCGTCCAGGTAAGTATAGGGGAAACCGGTTACCAGGCAGGATTTGGCTACGGAAGTCTGTGCGCTCACTTTGATCTTTTTATCGTTGAGTGTGGCTCCGTATCCCTTTTGAGCAAAAAAGAACTCATTGATAAAAGGATTGTATACGGCGCCTAAAATGATCTCCCCGTCACGTTCAACACCAATCGATACGCAGCAGAGGGGAATCCCATTGGCAAAATTCACCGTGCCGTCGATCGGGTCGATGATCCATTTATACGTTGAGTCGGTAACGATCTCTCCTGCTTCCTCACTTAACAGAAAATGGTCCGGAAAGTCCTTTCTAATCATTTCAAAAATGGCTTTTTCTGAAGCATGATCGGCTTCAGTGACCAGGTTATTAATGCCTTCTTTGTTGGAAATGGTAAACTCTCCCTGAAAATATTGTTTCATGACGGCAGCGCCTGCTTCTGCTGCCCTAATGAGGGTTGATTTAAGCATGGCGCAAAGATAAGGGATAACGGGTGGCGGCGGCTACCCATTACTTTGAAACCGGGTTGCCCAATTCGCACTGAAGATTTTTTAAAGCCCCGATATAATCATTCATTAAAGCACTGTTCAGGTTATATTTATGATTCCTTCCTTCTTTTTCATCATCTATAAGTCCTGAATCTATAAGTATTTTTATATGATGTGAGACGGAAGGTTGGGCAAGATCGATCACTTCCTGGATCTTCGAACATTGGCCGCATCCTCCATTACTGGAAATATACTGAAGGATATTAAGACGATGTTTATCGCCCAGTGCCTTAGATATTTTTTCGATTTGTTTAATGGTTAGACTCACAATGATACATTGATGAATGCAAATGTATCAATTTTTGAGCGTCCCACCCAACTTTCTGCCTGCAAAGGTCCTTTTTAACATTTTGCGGGATTGGGCAAAAGGGCTTACTTCGTAACCCAACAAAACGAACACAACCCAGATGCATGGTGCTATCCGTTATTATAGTCAATTACCAGGTTAAATATTTTTTGGAGCAATGTCTGTATTCGGTCCAAAAAGCCATACAAATAGCTGATATTCAAGGAGAAATATTTGTAGTGGATAATTTTTCCAGGGATGGCAGCCTGGAATACCTTCGTCCGGGCTTTCCGGAAATTCATTTTCTGGCCAATCAGGAGAATATCGGATTTTCCCGGGCCAACAATCAGGCTCTCGGAATGGCAAAAGGGAGTTACATCATATTTTTAAACCCGGATACCATCCTTCCGGAGGATATTTTTTCCACATGTATCTCTTTTCTGGAAGCAAACCCTAATGCCGGCGCGGCAGGAGTCAGGATGGTAGATGGAAGCGGGCGTTATCTGAAAGAATCCAAACGGGGATTTCCATCCCCTTGGGCAGCATTTTGCAAAATGTCGGGATTGACCCGTTTGTTCCCGGATTCCCGATGGCTGGCTAAATATTACGAAGGCCATTTACCGGAAAATCAAAACAATCCGGTTGCGGTTCTTTCAGGGGCTTTCCTTTTTGCAAAAAGACAAGTATTGGAAAAGACCGGGGGATTTGACGAACAATTTTTTATGTACGCCGAAGACATTGATCTCAGTTACCGGATAACCCGGGAAGGGTTCATCAATTATTATATTGCTGATACCACGATCCTTCATTTTAAAGGGGAAAGCACGCCTAAGGATTCCCACAGGATAAAACTGTTTTATAAGGCGATGAGCCAATTCCGCCGTAAACACTTCAGCGGTGGTCTCCCCCTTTTTTTTAATACCCTGCTGGAAATTGCCATCCGGGCTACGGGAGCCTGGAGGGCTATCCTGAACAAAATAAAACGTGGCTGGAGTCCTGAATGGCTGAACCACAGACTTTCCGGAAATGAGGCAGGGGCCGTTCCTTGTTTAACCTGGATTGGTGGGGATCCGGAGGCTGCAGAACGGATGCGGGGAGCCTTAAAGGCTGCAGGTAACAGTGCAGGTAATAGCGCAGCAAAAAACAGATCAATGGCAACGGAAAAAGAAAAGGCCAATGAATATATCTTTTGCGAAGGAAAAGATTTTTCATTTAAGGATTGCCTCATCGCCCTTGAGCAGGCTCCTGCAGGGGTAAGCCTAAAAGTCCACGCATCAGGAAGTTTTTCAGCTGTAGGCAGCAGATCAAAAGACGGGTTGGGAGAAATCGTCGTCCTGTAGTCGCCTGATAAGGGCATGAGCTTATAGGGGCAGATCCTCATGTTCAAAAAGTACTTCCAGCCGTTTATAGGTGAGCAAGAACAGGATAAGCAAAATAAAGAACCATGCAACTACTAAAAAGGAAGTACCGGTTATCCATTGATGCGAAAGGGAAGGCAGAGTAATTAAGTGGTTCATGCCCTTATTCACCCATCGGTCAATCGGACCGGGGAGAATAAGGAAGGCTGCAAAAACGCCTATCTTTCCTAACCAGCCGGGAAACAACAAAAAGGCCCTTACCAGCGCCGGCAAATTGAGAATCAGCACGATCAACAGGCCTGCGATAGCCACATTATGGCGGTTGCTGCCGTCTGCATGCTGGAATAGTTGTCGCAAAGCAAAAGTTTCATCCCCTCCTCCGGCGAGTGCGCCCATTATTCGCACAAGGGGAAGGGTGGCAAACACCAGCGCAAATCCCAACGACCTTTTGTCTAATGGATTTTCTGGATGCATAAGTCCCCAACCTGCCCAGATGAGGATATAATTGACCAACGGCCCTGTTATCCAGGCCAGAACGCGGGGATATGGCAAAGTGGCGGTGCATTTGGAGCAAAAATCCCAAAAATCGAAAGCCCTTGGACCCCAGCAGCCACATACGGACCAGGCGGTTATAGTGTGTGCCCAATCGTGCAATTCATGGACCAGGAACACCAGGGAGAAGAAAGACAAAAGGTAAAGAGGGGTTAGTTTGATCTTCATTAAATAAATGTAGGAAAAATACCCTCCAAAACCTTAATTTTGGCCGCTACCAAACGGCACCTGTTACTCCATGGCGTTGATTGAAATTCAATTACCCAAATCGTTGGCAAGGGCATTGCGGTTGCCCCAAAAATCCCCCAGGCGGCAACAGCTGAAAGTCCTGCGGAAGCTTCTTAAAAAAGCAAGGTTCACTGAATTCGGTCAATTATACCGGTTTGATGAAATCCTGATGAGCAAACATCCCGGAAAAAAATTTCAGGAACTGGTTCCAACTTTCGATTACAACAAGATCTACGCATCCTGGTGGGACAAGACCCTGGAAGGAGAAGCCGATGTTTGCTGGCCGGGAAAAATAAAATATTATGCCCTTTCCTCCGGGACCTCGGAGGCTGGCAGCAAGTTTATACCGATTACGAATGATCTGCTGCGTGGGAATCGTATCGTGATGATCAAACAATTACTTACCCTGCGGAACTACCATGACATTTCCGTAAAAAGTATCGGAAAGGGCTGGTTGATGATCGGGGGGAGCACTGATCTTCAAAAAGGTTCCGGGTATTATTCAGGAGATCTGAGTGGGATTACAGCCAGAAAAGTGCCTTTTTGGTTTCAGCCTTTTTACAAGCCGGGTAAAAAAATCGCCCGGACCAGAGATTGGGCAGAAAAACTGGAAGAGGTAGTAAGGCTTGCGCCGGAATGGGATATTGGTTTTGTGGTCGGAGTTCCCGGTTGGATACAGATGTGCATGGAAAAGGTTATCGAGAAGTACAAGCTTAAGAATATTCACGAGATCTGGCCGAATCTTGGTTTTTTTGTACATGGGGGAGTCTCCTTCGAACCCTACAAAAATGGCTTTGAGAAATTATTGGGTAAGCCCATCACTTATATCGAGACCTATCTGGCCTCAGAAGGATTTATCGCATACCAGGATCTGCAATACTCAAAAGGAATGCGTCTGGTGACCAATGAACACATCTTTTTGGAGTTCGTGCCATTTGACAACAGGAATTTCGATACCGAGGGGAATCTGGTCCCGGACCCTGAGGCTTATATGATCCACGAGGTAGAGGAAGGTAAAGACTACGCGATCCTGCTGAGCACCAGTGCCGGTGCCTGGCGCTATCTGATCGGGGATACCGTAAAATTTACTGATAAGGAACGTTGTCAGATCATAATTACCGGTCGTACCAAACATTACCTGAGCCTGGTTGGAGAGCATCTTAGCGTTGATAATATGAACAAAGCCATCCAGATGGTCAGTGAAGAACTGAACATTTCGATCCCGGAATTCACTGTGGCGGGAGTTCCCCATGGCCTGTTCTTTGCACATCAATGGTGGTTAGCCAGTAATGACCAGACCGATCCGGACATCCTGCGTCAAAAAATTGATGACAAACTCAAAGAGCTGAATGACGATTATGCAGTGGAACGGAGTAGTGCTTTGAAAGACATTTATGTGAAGGTCCTGACCGAGGAAAATTTTATGGAATTCATGCGGTTAAAAGGAAAGGTAGGGGGGCAACATAAGTTTCCCAGGGTACTCAAAGGCAAAATGCTGGAGGACTGGCAGAAATTCCTTGAAACAGGAACGCTTTGACAAAAAAAAGACAAATGGTGAACCGATCATTCACCCCTTACAAAAGATATTCTTATGATGGAGGCCATATTGAAAGGACTGGCGTTAGGATTTGTTCTTGCTCTCTCCGTGGGGCCGATCATTTTTACCATTATCAAACAAAGCCTGGATACCGGCCATAAAGGAGGCTTTAGTTTTGTTGCCGGTGTATGGGTAAGTGATTTTTTGCTGGTCTTTCTCAGCAATATGTTCACCGCACTCGTTGCGCAGCTTATGGAATATACGAGGGGAATTGCTTTTGGCGGCAGCGTTTTCCTGATCGTTATGGGTCTTTACTTCGTGTTTTTTAAGAAAGTGCATCTCGCTACGGACGCCGAAGGAAATGCGCTCAGGTTTCGTAAAAGGGACATGGCCAGGATCTTCGCCTCCGGATTCATCATCAATACCCTTAATCCCGGGGTCATTCTCTTCTGGCTGGGAAATGCCACCGTTCTATCGCTTACACACACCTTACAGGAACGCATTATTATTTTTTCCGTATGTCTGCTGGTGAATATGAGTGCAGATGTTGGCAAGGTAATGATGGCCGGCAAGCTTCGTAATAAACTTACCTTACGCACCCTATCCATCATCAACAGGATCTCAGGAACGATCCTGATCGGCTTTGGTATTGCCTTGTTATGGGGCGTTATTTTTTTCCATCCTAAGATTAAAAAATAGCAGCAAACCAGGAATACCCTGAGATTAACATCCGGGTTTCGTTCTGTATTTGTAAGTTTGGGTACCAGCATTTTTCTATGAATAAACGTATAATTATAATTATTTTCTTCATTCCTCTCCTATCGAAGGCTCAAAATGACCTGCTGATCCTGAAAAAGAAGGGAATGCAAGTCAAAACTTATACTCCCGGCAGCGACCTGACCATGAAAACGATCTACAATCAATGGTTTCAGGGAACGATAACCAATATGCGCCACGATAGCATTTTTCTCAATGGCCAGCCTTTTCATTACAGGGAAATTGCCGAGATCCGGGAGATGCACCTCCATTTTAGTAACACCGTTTTGCCTGCAGGCATGATGGTGGCCGGGGCGGGCATGTTTGTCCTGGGCGCCTTTAATGGGCTGTACCGTGGTGACAAATCAAAGGATTGGTACACTACGTCGGGTCTGATCACGGGCGGGGCCCTGATTGCAGGAGGTTATTTACTCACCAAAACCCGACGGGGCAGTTACCGGATCGGCAATAAATTCACCCTCGATTACCTGGTCCTGAATCCTAACAGAAAAGACGGTCAGTAAATGAACCGACCGGAAAAGAACGAACCTGACCGGGCAATAAACCAGATCACTAAGATGTTTAAAGACTGTCTCAGTATATTGCAATTGTAAAACTAATGGATGCCTCTTAAGACTAAAGGACTGATTCCCCGAGCCTGGCGATTGATCAAACGGATTTTTATTTTTTTATTCTTTTTTCAGTTGTTTTATATTTTACTGCTGAAATGGGTCAATCCTCCTATTACGCTTACTCAACTGGTCAGCGTGTTCAGGGGGGAAGGCCTAAAGAGGGATTACAAGGGGATGGCGGCTATTTCGCCGTATGCAAAACTGGCTGTTATTTGTTCAGAAGACCAGTTGTTCCCCGATCACGATGGATTCGATTTTAAGTCCATTGAAAAGGCGATCAAACACAACCAAAAAAGCAAATCCCTGCATGGAGCGAGTACCATCAGTCAACAGGTTGCCAAGAACGTCTTTTTATGGCAGGGGGGAGGGTTTTTCCGAAAAGGCCTGGAAGTCTATTTTACATTTATGATCGAATGGATCTGGGGAAAAAAAAGAATCCTGGAAATGTATCTGAATATTAGCGAGATGGGCAAGGGAATTTATGGCATTGAAGCGGCAGCGCATCATTATTTTAACAAACCTGCTAAAAACCTGACGCGTCAGGAATGCGCCATGATAGCCGCCTGTCTCCCGAACCCCAGGATTTATACCATCAAGCCCTTACATCGTCATGTCCTGAGCCGTTATCCCTGGATCCTGGGTCAGATGAACCATTTGCAGGACGACCCGGATATTCAGAAACTATTACAATAATCTGTCCACGGCTTCAATGGCCATCTCAAGCCGCAGATCGGCTTTTCCGCTGATCTCCGTCCAGGGGGTATGTTGATTGATCATACAATCCTTGTACATCCGGTATAGTTTTTCCCGGGAGATAAGATCGGGATATTCCCTTAATTCATCTGGTGTCCAGGGAAGATCCGTCTGACATAAGAGATATCCATCGTAGTGCCGGGCGACGATCTGGTCGAGTATCCAGGTATCGCATTTGCCAAATACAAATTCACCCCATACCTTCATCACCACCATATTCGTATCTATGAACAGGGGACCCTGTTTTTCCCTGCTTAGGATTTCCGCGGCAATCTTGTCTTCCAGGGCAAGCTGTCCCTTTGCAATAGTTAACAGATCCGGGTATTGGTAGCCGGGCCCATGCGTAAGCAAATATTCACGGGCGTACTCTGGTACCCAGCCGGTTTTATAATGTAGGGAAAGTTGTTCGCAAACTGTGCTTTTACCAGTGGACTCCGGCCCGAGGACAACAATTTTTTTAAGCGGCATAG
This sequence comes from Flavitalea flava, assembly GCF_054461575.1. Taxonomy (NCBI): domain Bacteria; kingdom Pseudomonadati; phylum Bacteroidota; class Chitinophagia; order Chitinophagales; family Chitinophagaceae; genus Flavitalea; species Flavitalea flava. The sequence goes on along the minus strand of NZ_JBTLQH010000044.1, from coordinate 5,840 downwards.
TTTTTTTCTTTTGCCGGATTTGTGTTGTTTTTTACCCGTTTGGCCCACTCGGTTAATCCAAATATGGCCATGATCAATAAAATGATATAATAAATGCTGGTAAAAACAAAGTGTTTTACAAAATACAGGGGGATCGAGGCAATATTAGTGGCGATCCACCAATACCAGCTCTCTACCTTTTTCCTGGCCATCAGCCACATGCCTGTGTAGGCTGTGGCAGAGGCAAAGGCATCGGCCCAGGGAATGGCCTGAGGTGCAAAATCTTTTTTCAGATAGGTCAGGGCAAAAAAAACGCCGGCATAGAACGCTCCGAAAAAAACAATTTGTTGTAAAATTTCTTTGCCGGAGGACGACGTGATATGTAAAACGTGTTGCTGTTGTTGGTCCTTTTTTCTCCATAGGATCCAGCCATACACGCTCAAAACCGTGTAGTAAAAATTTACACTGGCTTCACCCAATAAAGCTGTTTTAAAACTAAGGTAGATATAAATGATCGTATTGACCAGGCCGGTCGGGTATACCCATATATTTTCCAGTCTGCTGAACCATACGCTTAAAATACCTGCAAAAACGGCAATAAATTCCAGCCAGGAGGTTTGTAGTATATCCAGGAAAAATTGATGGTAGATTTCAGGTAAACTCATTCCGCTTCAGCCACGACTTCGTTCACTTCAGGGATCATACGTTTCATCATGCCTTCAATCCCCGCCTTGAGCGTGATCATAGAAGAAGGGCAGCCCGAGCAGGATCCTTGTAACATAAGGTTTACGACCCCGTCGTTATAACTCTTGAACTGTATGGCGCCTCCGTCCATTTCAACAGCAGGCTTGACATAGTTTTCCAGTAATTCTTTAATACGTTTGACCACATCATCATCATCCGCATCGATAGTATTCCCTTCCTTCCGGACAATAACGACCTCATCCTCATTGATAACGGGCTTTCCTTCTTCCAGGTATTCTTTCAGGAATTGGCGGATCGCGGGGATCACATCATTCCAATCGGTATCGGGAGTCTTTGTAAGCGTCACGAAATTGCTGGCTATAAAAACACTTTTAATAAAAGGGAATCCAAACAATTCGATTGCCAGCGGGGAAGGTTTTGCGTTACCCACGTCTGGGAAATCGATACTTTTTCCAGGATACAATAACTTATTGGCAACGAACTTCATCGTTTCCGGATTGGGGGTCATTTCCGTATAAATACTGATAACCGGATTACCTGTTTTAATCATAACAAATCCATTTATGATACAAATTTAACTAATTCATGCCCCCTAACCCCCTAAAGAGGGAATTAAATTTTGTACGCCGGACCCCTTATGGGGTTAGGGGACTCTGCCTTGAATGGCTCGGGGACTCCCCCTTTAGGGGGCGGGGGGTTAGCCGGTAATTGATAATATGGGCAATCACGATCAGGATGACGGCAAAAGGGAGAAGACGGAATTGATATTGATGCCAGAATTGCTTGGCCAGTAATAAGAGAATCCCGCCGGTAAAGAGGAGCCAGGGTGCCAGACGGCGGTGGTGCCGGCTGAATCCATGCCATAATGCCCAGGAGCCGATCGAAAAGGCGAGTCCGATCATGCCGTATTCAAAGAGGGTATTATCGACGATATTTATCCCAAAGACCGGCAAACTGGCGACCAGCAAAGGAAGAATAGCGCAATGTATGGCGCAAAGTATAGAGGTGGTTATGCCCAGGGCATCCCAGTTAATCTTAATCCGCATAGTTGGCAAAAATACGCTAAACGCAACAATGTTGCAATAAAAATGTTATCTTTTTTGGCACAGAGGCATTTAGGTCATACAAGCTTAAATTTGCAGTATATGAGTAAAAAACCAGGGGTTTTATTGATTGGATTCTTTATTATCCTGTTTGTCGGCTTTTATTTTGTTTTGACCAGGATCATTCCGGGTTTTGGAGAGGTAAAATTACCCGTGCTCAGCTACGTGCAATCCTTTTCTTTTGCCAACCAGGAGGGAAAAGTGATTACCGAAAAGGACGTAGCAGGAAAAGTATTTGTAGCAGAATATTTTTTTACCACCTGCAAAGGTATTTGCCCGAAAATGAATGGTAATGTGAAAAAGATATTCCAGGAGTATGCAAATGAGCCTGATTTTCGCATCCTGTCCTATACCGTGGATCCTGAGACGGACACGGTAGCGCGCATGAAACGTTATGCCGACTCTTTGGGTGCCGATCCGGCAAGGTGGTGGTTCCTTACCGGCAGGAAGGACAGCCTCTATAATCTGGCAAGGGGAAGTTATTTACTGGACGATCCAAAGAACAGCCGGGAAAATATAAACGAACAATTCATACATACGCAGTTTGTTGCATTGGTAGATAAAGGAGGACGCGTACGGAAGATCTATGATAGCCTCAAAAAAGACGAATTGGACGAATTGGAAAAAGATATAAAAGTACTGTTAAGGGAAGCCACGCCAGCCCCGCGTTTTGCCAACTCCCTGTTTAATAACAACCCCGGATAACCCGGTTTTTCAAAAGGAAAAAATGTTCTTCTTCCGGGGAGATGTCCAACTTCGTATAAGGATCAACTATGGAAAAACAAATAAACGATATACTTAAACGTAACCAACTGAGCGTAACCAGCGGGCGAAAAAAAATCCTGGAATTATTTCTGAACCAGGAGGGGGCATTGTCACATGGCGATATTGAAAAAAAAGCCGGAGAAAAATTTGACAGAGTGACCGTTTACAGGACGTTACAGGTCTTTCTTGAAAGGGGGCTTATTCATACCATACCCACTGCGGATAATTCTATACGTTATGCGTTGTGCAAAGACAATTGTTCGGCGGGGCATCACCGGGATGAGCATGTCCATTTTATTTGCAATGCCTGCGGTAATACGGTATGCCTGGAAGAGGTCGTGATCCCCGCTATTACGCTCCCAGCCGGATTTACGGCAGAACAGGTAGAAATGCTGGTTAGCGGGGTGTGTAAAAGCTGCAATGCGTAAAATGCATAATATCATGCGCAAAACGCATAAATTAGAAGTGTATAAAAAAATATTCCATCAAAATTCCCTGTCAATCCGGTTTAATTTCTCCTGAACTCACCGGATCGCTGTTCTTCAGACTATCCATAAAAAAAGAAAGCCCCGATGTAGAAACACCGGGACTTTTGGTTAAGGCTCTGATTAGTAGCTTCTTTATGTTGACAGGTGGCTCTCCACCCGAACGTATCTGACTTGCTCATTGCAAATATAGCCGGAAAAAAGCATACGAACAAGAGGTAGGCATACCACTTTCCGGGTATTTTTAGTTTTTTTTCAGGATCAAATTTTTTCCATTTCCTCGCTGACAAAATCCATTAATTGTTTAACGTGTTCTTTCGAAAAGTTAAACTTCAGCTGCGCAGCATCGTATAATTCCGGTAAAGTACGTGTTCCTCCCAGGCTAAGTGCGTTCGTATAATTCTCTAAAGCTTTCTTTTTGTTCTCTTTATATTGTTTCCAAAGGCCGATAGCTCCTAACTGTGCGATTCCGTATTCAATATAATAAAAAGGCACTTCATATAAATGAAGCTGTTTTTGCCACCCAAAGAGCCGGTTTAGCTCCAAGCCTTGCCAGTCCATCACCGGAGAAGAGAACTCCGCAAGGATCTCCATCCATTTTTGGGTTCTTTCTTCGGCAGAGTGCTGGGGGTTTTCGTATATCCAATGCTGGAATTTGTCTATAGTGGCAATCCAGGGAAAAATAGTGATCACTCTTTCCAACTGGTGAGTACGCGCTCTGGCTAAATCGTTTTTATCCGTAAAAAACAATTCCCAATGATCCATGCTGAACAATTCCATGGCCATGCTCGCCACTTCGGCAATTTCCATGGGGTATTCCTTGAATGCGCTTAATTCAAGCGGATGACTGAGAAAAGAATGAATAGCATGACCGCCTTCATGGACCATCGTTGTCAGATCGCCCATCTGACCTGCCGCGTTCATGAATATAAAAGGAGCGCCTGTTTCTGCTAACGGGCAATTATAACCGCCGGGAGCCTTCCCTTTCCTGCTTTCCAGGTCGAATCTGCCCATCTCCTTCATGGTGCGAAGGCAATTGCCGAAGAATGGATCCAGCTGGTCGAAGCAGGAGATCGTCTTAGTGATCAACTCCTCCGAATGAGCAAATGGACGAAGGGGTTCGGTTCCCACCGGTTCGGCTTCGGTATCCCAGGGACGCAAGCTGTCCAATCCCAGTTTTTTCTTCTTTTTTTCGTTGATCCTGTTTACTAACGGTAATACATATTCTTTTATGGAGTCATGGAAATGATAACAATCTTCTTTTGTATAATCGAAGCGACCCAGTTCTTCAAAACGGTAATCACGGTAATTGGCAAAGCCTGCATTCAGGGCTGTCCGGTTGCGCAGGGCAATCAATTGGCAATAAAGGTCGCCGAGGGCATCTTTGTCCTGCAACCTTCTTTCCTGGATCTTCCGGTAAACGGTTTCTCTGATGAGGCGATCGGGGTTCTCCAGGAATTTGGAGGCCTGTTGTAAGGTGTATTCCTGACCTTCGAAAGAAATAGTCATTTTGGCGGAGATGACCCCGAATTGTTGGGCAAGTACGCTTAACTCCGCCTGTAACGGAATATTCTCTTCCCGGAAGAGTTCGATCCTTTTTTTTACGGAACGCAGATAGGTAAAATATTGAATTTGATCGAGGTCCCGCGTAAACGGGCTTTCTACCAATTTCCGGTTGAGGCGGTCTGCATAGGGCTGTATCTTTGGCTGGATCTCCATGCAGAAATAAGTGAAAGCTTCCTCCAGTTGTTTGTTTTCCGTGTCGCAGGTCATACGGATCTGACGCCAGCAGGCATCTTCACTCACCACGGCTTCCAGCTCACTCATATCGTGCAGCCATTTCTCAAGAGCATCACTGGAATCCAGATTCCGTTGTTCGAGGTTTTGGAAATAGGGCTCCAATCCCGTCCAATCCGTAAGGACGAATGTCTCCGGTAAAAAATGTCTTTGGGGCTTTTGGATATCGGCGGAGTAGTTCATAGTAAAAGATCAGAAAGCCTGCTGCAGACAGCAGACTTGCATTTTTTATGTTAAAAGGGGAAAAGAGACCTGACGCTTAACCCGCGACCTGGTTCCTAACTTTTCTTTTTAGGAGCGGCTTTTTTGGGCTTCTCTGCTACTGCGGCCGCTTCTTTATCGTCTTCGGACGTTTTTTTCTTTGCCGTTTTTTTCGCTTTAGGTTTTTCTGCTTCCTTGTCCTCTTCCGGCTCAGCCTTTGGGGCGGCCTTTTTAGCCGGTGCTTTAGCAGGAGTTTTTACCGACTTTTCTGCAACGGTTGCTCCGGCACTTTCTGCCTCCGTATTTTCCTGAACATCTTCCGGAGCTTCGGAGAGCTTAAGTTCGACATTATTGTTCTTAAGGACAGTGAACCATTTCACCATCTTTTTCAGATCGCTGTTATAAACGCGTTCAAAGTCCAGATCGGGATATACTTTCGTAAAATATCCTTTTACGGCAGCGTTGTCTTTTTCATCCGGTAATTTTTCTTTGCTGCTGTCCATTGCTTTTAAAATATCGATCAGGTTCACGTTCTCGCGGACCGTATAAATTTCGATACTCTCCAGATGAGAAAAATTATGGATCCGGCTCGAAACGAATTTTGAGGTTTTGTCATCCAGCGAGCGAACGATCGCTCCATCGGTTTTACTGTTTAACATTTCGTACAATCCTGGTAATCCGGTAACAGCAATGATTTTATTATATTCCATATTATTGTTTATTCAATACTTTTATGCGACGTGCAAGTTAATACGAAACGAGCATTTCAGCGATAAATTTTTCTGGGAAGGCCAGGGTAAAACCT
>NZ_JBTLQH010000043.1:0-52413 GCF_054461575.1 Flavitalea flava | reverse complement strand
CATCAAACCCGTACTGCTCAGGACTAAGATAGTAATAAACAGGGCATACCGTTTGTTCTTTTTGATCAAAAAGTACCCTACCAATAAGAGGTAAGCCGGTAACAGAAATGGTGTAGATCCGAAAAAGGTGAACCCGATCATCGTGTCGATCAGGGCGGGGTTGGAATGCCTGGCGACAAATTTCTGGACGCCTTCGTCAAAGGCATCTTCCCGCTCATAGACCGCCTCATACGCAATAAAGGCAAACGCCGCCAGAGATAAAAGGAATAGGGAAGCTACCACGAGGACTTCAAGGGAGATTGACTTAATTTTATTTTGGAGGGTGGGATTCATGGTGGCTGCGTTTAGCTTACATTTAATAATTAAACCAATGTTTCAGCACCCTACCTCAAAAAGACGCTGATTTTTCTAGCAGGCAAAAGTTAAAGCCAAATTCACCTTACAATCTAGGCCATCTGAACATAAATTCAAGAAAAAAAATTTGTCAATGGAGTTCAAAACAGCTTTCACTAATAGATTATTTTATCTACTTTAAACTTCGTAATAGGTATCGAACATTGTTTATTAAAAAAATAATACAAATTACGATTAGTAGTAATTGGGGGATTGTCTCACTTAGTAAACTATTTGAATAGTCGGAGCTTTTATTTCTTGATAACATGTTAAAAATAAAAAAAATAACCTGGTAATAAAGACAATATAGGGCTGCGGCAATGCTTACTATATAATACAATTTCATAAGACAATACTTTATTGATCTCCGAATTTTCTACCGCCCTGTCAATTACTCCTTCGCCTGACACACCACCATTCATTGCGTTCTGAGCATGAGCCGCAGCCTCTAGGTGTGCTTGGGTGTCAATATATAATTCAATTGGAACTCCACCTTCTTCCCTACCTGAAGCAAGCATTATATTTTCTCCCTCTAATATGGCATAACATGTTGTAAAAGTACCATTGTCTTTTTTGGTCCGAAGATTTGCGCTTTCATCATCAACAGAATTCAACACGCCTAGAGGCAATAGGGCATACAATCCATCCTTAGCGGCTGCCCTAAATGAATTCTCCTGATATTCATCATGCGTAGCATATCTAATTAAACCTGCTTGGTCCCCATCTCTACTTTTGGCCTAAATAAAGAGCATTACCCTTTTCTGAGAAGAAAGCGTATCTCCCAAGGGGTCATTATGCAAAATAGGATTATTTATTTTCCATCGAAGTGTAAGGACTTTCAGTTTCAATAGGCTTTAAATCGACCTGCCGCCATCTTTTTAATTGTGAGTCAAGCTCCCTTAGCTGTGTTTCATACATCCCAACCCTGACCCATCAGCAAATTGCTAATCCCCGCCATCGTCATCTCAAATGGATGATAATGATTTATTCCTTAACTGATATAGGTATGACACTAAGGCTATCAACTCTGATTGGTAACCCTCCAAAAGACCTTATGAGAATAAAATGATTTTTTAATTTAAATTTATCAATATTAGAAGATTGTGCCATTTGGACATTTGACTTGGCATATTTGTATAGCAAATAATATAACCTAACTGGAATCACCCGGAGATCTACACCTTTTCCCTTGCTATACAAACTATAATTCAACAGGCTGCTTGAATGCCCGTATTTTTCTAAGGTATCCAAAGCAAGTTGTTGCCAATTCAATTGTATCCCTATTTTCAGAGTTTCTGTAGAAAAGTCAGCCATCTGAATTCCTCCAATTTGGTCTTTTAACGGCACAAAAGTTGGATATTCCTTATCAGTGTAATACAAAAATCCGATTTCGCATTTTTGAATATCGTGCGGATTTTCCTTCAATATTTGACCAATAGATTCAAATTTCGATAAAACTATTATTAATGCTAAAAATATTTTTTTCATGGTTGACTATTTTCATTTTGAGAATCTCTCACTACATCTCCAAGGGTAGGAGCTGTTTTAATCCCCCTGGAATCGATATCAACCTTCCTGTTTAGAACTCCTGAATTTGTACTTTTTTTATTAAAATAATTCTTATAATCACGATAATGCGTATCTCCGATTCTAAACACATTATCCGTACCCATCACATCGTCTTTAAATCCTTCATCCGCCTTACCTACTCTCTTTCCGTCAGAATTGATCCACTCGGAATACCTATCAGATAACCCCAAAAAATGAAAGGTCTCATGAAAAACATCGTAGTCAAGATCTTTAGATTTAAGATACAGTGTTCCGGTGCGTCCTGTGCCATAAATGGTTCCTAGTCGTTTATCCCCCTGATAAATCCCATACTGTTCAGGATTCACCTCAGAAACACCAGCAGCATCTACTACATTTAACAAATTTTCACCTTTGCTAAGATCCTTTTCTTGCTTGTCTTTTGCGTATTTATATGTAACATTAAAGCTAATAGCAACGCCGTTTTCAGTCTTGGAAGAAAACTTATTTGAAACATTATTATTAAATCTGTTGGCTAAGTCATCACTTGCTGCATTGCCCGTCAAATAAACTGTACTGGATATTTGCACTCCGGTAATCTGTCCACTTTTATCCCTTGAAATTGTGAATAATGCATCTTTACCGTCTGGGTCCACTCCATTTATCGGATTGTTTATGGTATAATTATAAGGGGTAAATCCAAAAAATTTTTCTGCTTTAGGGTCTATAGTTTGCCACCTTCCAATTTGGGCATCATAAAATCTAGCCCCATAATCATATTCCTCCAACCCACCCCCATCAGAAAACTCCTGACTCTGCAATTCCTTCCCATTATACCGATATTTATTCTGAGCATACCCCGTCTTCAACGCCTTATCACTAATTCCCGCCATCGTCAGCCCAAACGGATAATAATGATTTTCTTCCAATAAAGGCCCCCTGGTATGCGTTACCTGCAAGTTGTCAAAGAACACTTCGATATTGTCCGTCTCGTTGCTGTTATAAATATACAAATATCCGCTTTCAGTAATCGGTAAATTGGGTTTTTGGTGCTTTTTCAGCTCCAGGTCAGCCCCTACCTGCTCGAAACCGCTGCTTTCTGCCACATAATTGAACTGGTTATCGAACAGCACCCAATTGATAAAAGCACGGGGTTTGGTATTAACTCCCCCTGCGTGATTATCCGTCAGGAATTTGTTGATATTGGTGTTTAGCGGTGTGGAATTAGCCAGCATCGCTCCGGAAGTCGGGTGGCCTCCTCCAGGCAGCCCCCCTACTCCACTGATTAGGGCAGCCAACAGATCCGATAAGGGATTGGCTGGCGGTCCTGGGGTTATTCCATTGGTTTTATAATAGCTACTGACCTGGATACTAAATTGGTCACCCGCCATGACCTTAAGGGTAATACCTGGTCCGATTTTCTGGCCCAGGGAGCTTCCGCTCAATTTGGCCGCAAAATTATTTGGGTTGGTGGTGTTATCCGTTGGATAACCTGTCGGTAAAGCTGTTCGGGTTTCCTCTATTTTGCTGTAATACAGATTTTCCGTTGCACTACCCGCTGTCTCCATCGTAGCGGCCGGATACTGATTGCTTTCCTGTTCATCAGTCAACACAACCCGGGTATTTCCCAAATGGTCTTTAATCAGGTAGTCAAATTTGAAGGAGGTCTGATTCTGGCCGCTAACCAAATTGGAGACCAAACGAACTCGTCCTTCTTCATGACCGAAGGATTGGAGCGTATCGGCCGCCGTGGCACTGCCTGCCGTCAACGATTGTCTGCCCTGGTATTGAAATCCTCCTATATAGGTAGTAGAAGTCTGGACGTTGGCCCCATTGTCAACGGTTGTCTTTTTCAACTTGTTGCCTGCCGCATCATAGATATAGGTGATCGTACCCTTTGTTCCGGTTGCCGAATTAACGGTTACCTTCCAGGGTAGGTTCAGGTGATTGTAAATAATCCCATCTGTCGATAAGGATCCGATATCCTTATTCAGGTCACGGGTCAGGTTCCCATTAACATCATACTTGTAATCGATCGCAGTAATTGTTTTGCCCGTGGCATAGGGACTGAGGGAAGATGTTCTAAAGTCGCCAAGGGTGGTCGGCTGTGCGTCAATATGCGCATCGATTACATTTAGCAGCTTATTGCTGTTGGTATTATAAGAATACGTTAGCTGGTCGATATAATCACTGCCGCCTAATCGCCATCCCTTTTGGCTCATGGCTTGTATATTGCCATTCTCATCATAGGCTTTCGTAGGATCATTGCCATCTCCCATGACACTGGTAAAATCGATGCCTGCCGTCTTATCCCAAATGCCGCCTGCGTTTTGATTAAAATCCGCAAACAAGAGCCGGTTCAGATTATCATATCCAAAGCCATAGGATCGTTGTTTACCGTCTCCTTTACTCCGCCATTTGGTCCCGGAGATATTGCCGTTCAATTGATTGTTGCTAAAGCCCCAGTCATAATTAAGCTCCATGCCAAACCAACGGCTATTGCCGCCATGACTATTATCGTTATTGGCATAATCCTTATTGATCCCTTTCAGCCAGCCCCGAATATTGTAACTGTAATCCAGGGTTTCCAGGAAACTGCTGCCGGGTACCTGTCCAATTTGTTTCTGTTTTAACTGCCCAAGCTGGTCATAGGCGCTTTGAGACAATAACCGCTTGGTATTAACGTCGTCATTAATGGTTTTGTATACCTGCAACAACCGGTTAGCATGATCGTAATTTAGATTGGTCTTTACCCGGGTATTACCATCACTCGTAGCTACTGGATTATTGTGTGCCAGGTAGCTGGAAATCACCTGGCCAGTAAAATTGTATCGATTGGTAATGGCATCCTTGCCTCCCTTATAATTATCAGTCTGAGACTGAACGATACGGCCTCTATCATCATAAAATGGCGTTGTGGTTAGCCAACTGCCCTTTGTCAGATCCGATGGATCTTCCAGCACCCGAATTTTAGTACTAGTTATCATTCCAAGCGTTTGTACCTTGGATTGGTCCACACCAGCCTGAATATCTTCCGGATGCGGATTCGTGCCTGCGTCCAATAAATCATTGTATTTTGTCGTGTATTGCCTGTCTGTTGCCGCATAATCATCATAAAAGGTCATCGTCAGGGCAATAAAATTTCCGCCGGATGGAATAGGATTATCCAGGACCGTTATTGTATTAGTAAAAGGGCTACCTGAGGTTCCGCCCGGTATAATTTCAGCGGTAAAATCCACGATATCCGGCGTTTCAAAACCGTTATCCAGGGTCACCAGATTCAGGGCCTGCTGGCTGCCGTTCTGTAAATTATTCAAGACCAATTCCTGAGAAAAAGAAGCCGGACTGCTTCCGCTGACGGGTAGGGTGCCTGGAATACTATTTCCTGTATTATCATTCACATATTGCTGCAATTGATCCCGGGTGCCATTATAGGTAATCATTCCAGTAGCCGTTGGCCGGTTTTGCCCATCGTACAATGTCGTCATCCAATGATTAGGAGTCCGTATGTTGGCATCCTGGGTAAAGACAAGCCGGTCACGTTTGTCGTAGACTAAATATACCCAACCTGCACCGGGTACTTTTTTGGCGATCATTCGTTTACGGGCATCATACTCATAGCGGAAACAGAGTTCATTAATGGTTGTAGGGTCGGTAGCTACATTCCAACCATTCCCCGCTACTACGGGTACCGCTTTAGGGGAAAGGACAAAACGCAATTGATTGAGCAGATCATAAATATAATAGGTACAGAGCCAACCTGAATAGCCGGAATAATCTGAAGCTATCGTTCCCACCTGTACTTTCCTTAGGATCACCAGTCCTTCCTTATCCTTATATTCCACTACGGCATGGTTATGCTCATCCAAGCTCACATTTTTGTATAATTGCCCCGCAGGATAATAGCCCGACGAAGTTGGAATATTGGTCAAAATATCATTATTAGCAAAGGTTAGCGGGTCGCTATTAATTGTCCATATCCGAACATTGTCTGCATCGGCGTTCACCAGGTATTGTTGGGAACTTCCCTTTCCGCTTCCGGCCCAGCTATTTCCAGGTGCCATGGTTTGCAATACGCGGTTTAACGGCGAAGCTTCAAAATTCGTTTGCCCATAATAGATCTGCTCTCCGGTATAGGCCGATTGTTCGGCGGGATAGATACTTTGATAGAAGCTTTTCTGGTCGGTAAACGGATCTGATTTAACCCCACCGTCACTGGAATTTTTTGTCGAGGCTACATAAGGTAGATATTTTGTCACCTCTCGTCCAAATTGATCATAGGTATCCATGCTAACCATATCCAAAGGGTTGTTGCCGGGAGTGATCTGCCGGTTAACCGTTTGTAAGGGCCTCCCCAATCCGTCAAAATAACTAGTAGTTTCTTTGACATCCATATATCCCGCCGCATCGAAAATTGCGGTATCGGTAATGCGCGTCATCGCTGTTCGTTCCCGCACAAAATTGACCAAGGGCGTTAGTCCGACCGTCCAATAGCCTGTAGGTGAAGGAAGTACCGTTCCTGAAGGAGCAGGGACCTGGGTCGCCGAGCTGGGTGTATTCGTAGGCTGCGATTGCGCCCGGGCAAGCAGACCGACCTGGAAGATCAGAAGGGCTGGGAGCACCCTATATATAACGTTAGCTTTATGCTGCATAAGTCAATGGCTTGGATAGTAGGTTCAGGGGTCTTGGGCCTATTTTTTTTCTTTAATCAGTCTTTTCAGTTCTTCGATCTCCTGTTGTTGTTTGTCCAGGACTTTGTTCTGCTGTTGCAATTGCTGGTTCTGCTCCTGTAATTGTTGACGCTGTTCCTGCAATAGTTTTATAGCCTGCGTTTGCTCGTTTAGTTTCTTGTGTTCCTGGATCAGGTATAGAGTCAACTCTTCGATCTTTTTCAAGAGCGCCGCCTGATGGGCACCCACATCGATCCCGTTAGCCTGTACTTCCTGCTCAGAAGCGATACCTGGCAGGTGTTTGTGCTCGGATACATAGCGTTCGATCTCCGCCAAATCTGGCAGCTGGTAGCCTTTCTTAAACACATAGTCCGGCCAGGTGCCTGCTGTTTTTACTTTCACCTTGGTAAAAATGGCTGTGCCATTCACCGCCAGTTTGTAGCCTTGGGTATTGCTCGTGCCGATTCCGATATTATCCGCCGAATCATAGACCACCCCTCCGGCGTATTGCCAGCGACCCGTCAAACTGGAAGCCGTCCGGTAGAATAGATTACCACTCGTATCACTGACCAGGACCCGGCTTTTGGTACTATCGCTGGTCAAAGCCGCCAGTCGTACTGTTCCGGTCGTATGAAACTGTGCGGTCGGAGTTTTGGTCCCGATCCCGATATTTCCTGTAGGTAGGATGCTCATACGTTCGATGTTCTTGGTCCGGAAGGCCAGCCGGTTGCTGTCCACCGTTCCCACAAAACTGGTGTCACCGCCCGTGGCGATATTACCTGTCGTGGACCAAAAAGAACTTAAGGATTCAACACTGATATTGATCGTAGTAGTATTGGTATTGCCCAGACCGTCAATTGCTCTTGCCTTTAAAGTATAGACACCCGCATCAGGGCCATACCAAACCAAGGAGTAAGGGGAAGTGGCCGATTCCCCGATCTTGGTATTATTGGCATAGAACTCGACCTTGGTGATTGTCCCTCCCACTTCCGAAGCCGTGGCAGCGATAGTTATATTTCCGTCTTCTGGGATCACATCCCCGTTAGCGGGACTCGTAAAAAGAACGACAGGTACCGGACTTGCCGTACGGCCACGGGTGATCTGCAAACCAGCTATACCTGCGGTATTGCTTAAGGAGGCTACCGTATTGACATACACATTGATTACCCCGCTGGCATTGGGAGCAATATTGGTGAAAATGGCTCCATTGGCGGTGTTATTGTTGGCATCCAGATCGCTATACCCATATACTGTGGCTCCTGTTACCGTATAACGGGTCGGGCTCAGGTCAAAGGAAGTCCCGCTAAAGCTGGTGGTCATTTTAAGGGTATAAACACTATCGACATTCAATCCGCTGATCTGTAACTGAGGCACGGCGGCATTATAAGTCGTCAGGCTGCCATACTGGAACCATTCGTTCACCATAACGCCTGCCGGGAAAAAAGTGCCACTAGCCATACCGCTACCATCATTGGCTGCCTGGGTACCGTTCCAGGCTACCCAATTGGCGGTGCTCACTGAACTGATCGTGAACCCGGAACTCGTTGCTGAACGCACGGCTACGGAAGGATCACCGGCTACATTCGTCCAGCCGGAGACAGGTTTGGAAGTGGCAGAAAAATTGAAACTGGCCGTTTGGGCCTGAAGCGAAGTAGATCCATAACCAAGAATCAGGAGCAGTATCGGGAGTATTCTTTTCATATTGATCATATTAAAGGGCTATACAAAGTTTTTGAATGCTTTTTTTTATTGAGTAATTCCTTCGATCGTTATCGTCCATCCCTTAGCCTTTAACACGTTTACGGCCGATGTGCTTGCACTGGTTCGGGGATTTCCACCTGAATACATATTAATTTGGCCACCTTCTATAAATTTTCCTGCTCCGGCAGCTACCTGGATAATAATATTATCTATAACCGTTGATGGAATAGGTACAGGGAGATTATTCGTAGGATCATTGGAATGATTCTGGCTACCGGCATAAATAAAGACGTATTTCAAATTAGGTAAACCGGACAAATCCTCCCGGTCCCAATGCTCATCACATATAGCAATCATAGTCAGCTGGGTGAAAAAGGTATTCCAATCGCTTTTAAGCCGGCTTAGTTTAAAGGTAGGGTCATGATAACCTGCTTTATATATTCCATTGCCATAATTAGTATTAATAATCTGAAGGTTTGAGTTATTCTTCAGGAAATCCTGGGTATAGTTCAGGTTCATGGCCGGGTTAATGCCATCGCCGAGGTTGGTAACAAACTGTACTATCGAATGGATCGAATTCCAATTCGTGATCCCGGCCACCGAATTCAGTGTGGGCGATTGAAAACAGGATCCACCGATAACTGTGGTATTTTGCGGAAGGTTACCGCGGAGATTGCTTAGGTGTAACAAACTGGTGGCAGGAACAAGGGCATTGTCCAACGCCTCATTCTCCGTCCCATCATTATGGTAAAAGGTCAAAGTCTTTACACTGTTGGTCGGGTAATTATGTATCATTACTACATTGCTACCATCGTTATTACTCCAGACTGTATATGTCGTATTGGGGGCAAACACAGCAGGAGTGTCGGAAGATTTAGCATTCATATACATACCAGTGCTATCTCCAAAATCTACATATTTTGCATTTGCTCCCGTAACGCCATCCATTTTGTTCCAGGCCAGATCTACCTGGTAATAACGGCAGCCCGTCACACCAGCAGGAAGGGTCTTTCCGGTATTCAGGGTCATATTAAAATGCATGGAATCCTTACCGGTAGCTAAAGATCCAAGAAGGGCATCGTCTGCGTCGCTATTCCATCGGGCCACATATTCCGACTGATTGTTCGCATTACCCAACAACTTGCCACTGACGCTAAATACACCCACCGGATAGCCCAGGGTTGTACCTCCTGTGAAGGTCTGCATAGGAATAGGATAACAATTAGCTCCGCACCCGGCGATAGCCTGGTATTGGTACTCATAGGTTTTCAGAATATTATAATCCTGATCGCGAATGCGTTTGAGCCGTTGAAAGCCATCATACTCATAATAGGTGATCCGGTTACCTACATCGCATTGACTGGTCATGCCTACTAAGGGAGTATACGTGTAAGTGGTCATCTGGGCGTCAGCCGGATAAAGGCGAAGTTCGTCGATAAGACCGCTGCCGTTGATACTAATGGTAGTCTGACCGGTTACTTTATGCACGTACAAAGTCCAACCATTGATGGTCCTGCCTTTGGTGGGGAACCCAGTGATGGTGCCTGAGATGGTGAAAGGTGATGCATTTCGGGTCCAATAGGATACCAAATAAATGATAGAGTTATTCAAACCTGATTTAGTAATCGAACCGTTTAAATTGTAAGATTTATTACCAGTAACAGAAGTAGTATTATCAGCACTCCCAGTACCTATTCCCCAATTCCCATTACCGTCAGCCTCAAAACTAGTATACGCGATAGATGCAAAATCAGAATTAAGTACTTCAGCGATCGGAAAATATGATTTATAGTCATAAATGTACGCCTGTGTTTTATCCTTTGATTTGGTTATCTCAATCGGATTGTTAAAATTGTCATATTTACTAAAAATTAATCTTTCCTCATAATGGTTATCCATAATAAAGTTACCAGCCCCATCAATATAGCTTTGAGTAAAAGATGAAAAAAGTAGAGGAGCGCCTATCTTAAGGCTATAACTTTTATTAATTTCAGGCTTATCTTTTTTATACGTTTGCAAAGTTGCACTTATAACATAATCAACCCCATTAATCGATTTTAAAATTATTTTCTCAATTGGCACTATCATATTTAAACTCACAATGAATTTTAAACCCAAAGCGTCATCAGAAACAGCGTTTGCATTGTTATTGTAATCGAAGGAATAAATTATTTTTTGCTTTTCTGATTGATTTTTACTATCAAAACCTTCTTGTATAACAGGCATTGTATGATAAACGGATGACTCACTTATATTACTTATATTACTGATCGTGTTTCCCTCCAAATATTCAGTTTGTATCGATTGATTTTTATAGAATTGTTCAGAGAATAACATTGAAGCATTAGTCCTAAATGAAACGGTAGCCATACTCATTGCAGAACAATACATTCCATAATCTGCCCTAAAACTGATTGCCAAATTTTGTCTATTACTGTTAAAGTAATTATTATCTATTTCTGATCTCAATGAAAAACTAGTACCAGTTGATTTATAAGTTTTTTTAGTAAGGATACTTCCAGAACGCCAATAAGTATTTAAAGCTGGGGTATACGGTTCGCCATTACTACCTCCTTCATTAGATGTTGGAAGAAAACTGTATTCTGTCTTACCGTTGATGCCTCCTTCATCATCATATTCAGTAACATATAAATATTCAATATTAGCTCCCGCTACTGTTGCAATATTTTGGTCATGAAGAACATATTGAGCACCGCATGGAAGACAATAGTTAGCATCGGGTGCAACTCCTATGTTAAAGCTGGTCAAATAATTAGGTATATTTCTGAGAACGACATGACTCAAATTGTCATCGTAAACATACTTTTTTATCAGAATTTGGTTCCCTCCTATTCCATCATCGTTTATTATCTTAGCAATTCTACAACCTCCAATTGGATAAGGAGGAATTGCACCTGATGGTTGAACCCATTGTCCAATATCAAAGTTGGCTTGTAATGGAATGCAATTACCTGTATTGTCATTGCAAGATACTCCTGAAGTAAGAGAATAGGTATAGGTGCCACCTGGTAAAAATATAATACCCTGTCCTTGGAGTGAATTTAGTGTCGTATGCTGACTTAATAAATGCATAATGCCATCGACCCCTACTTTGGGACCGGTAAAATTTATTATGGGACTTTCAAAAAAGGTGGGATCTAAATCTTGGTAAATTCTTACATCGTAATATCCGTCATTGGCAAGTGTAAATGAGCCTGAAACATTATGTTCATCTCCGTATCCAGATACACTTTGAACATTGGTCCAATTTCCTGCTATTTCGTTTTTTACGAGAGATTGTGAAAATTGTAAATATATGGATAGCGAAGAAATATCGGAATAATTTTGAATAGAAATCTGATTAGGTTCATATTGAAATGTGGACGTTCCGCCAGTAGGATATTTTATACTTTTTATTAACCCTGTCTGAGACGAGTTAAAATCACATGTTCTATCTGCATAGTTTCCTTGTACCATATCAATCCAATTGGGAAGTATTTGCGAATAATCTGCTTTTGGAAACAAATTCATGTTCGATTTTCCATTATAATACCCCCAATGATCCTTTGATGTTGAAAAAAAAGCCGATGATCCACCCGAATTACCTCCATAATACGTAAATGCCCAATTTCTTCCAGCGACTGATGTATTTCGCTCCTGAATCGATTGAAGTGTAAGTCTGCCAGCTGCAGAATAATTCTGGGTAAATAAAAATTGCTTTATAAGAGTACCATTGCTATTATAGGTAGAAAATCCTTTAACCGAAGGAACATTACTTGCACTAATGGAAGAAATGTCCTGACGACTATCATTGCTGATTGAAAATTTAATATACCCAAGATCAAAGCTCAAAGAATCGAGTAATAAATAATCCTGGCTTACAAATGTTGAACTGGAATTGCTTGATGGAAATGGGCAAAAAGGTTTATTGCCCCTATCAGGCATCTGGGTAATAATCGAATTTGGTCTTGTATAACTAAGGTTAAAAGTTTTATAAAAAAATTTAATTTCTCTATTATTTTTAGTAACTATTTTACTTAGTCGAAATGCAGAAATGCTGCTGAATGAAGGTCTTATTTCAACATCACCAGCATCATTCATCGTTGCGTATTCAGTAGATTCAAAATAGAATTTATTACCCGAATAATCAATAACCATAAAGCCTAAAGCAGTTTTTGAAATCTTCAAATCAGACTTTTGGGTAGTCCGAGCATGCCAGGTAGGGTCAAAATAAAAGGAGTTATTAATTCCTAAAAAATTAAGTGTATACAAATCAAACTGGGTATCACTCAAATCATTATTTACAACTCCTGTGAGATACCAAAATTTTTGTTCATCCGTCATGGATCCACTAAAATATGTATTAAGAGGATCAATCCCCCCATTATAAAGACCATATTGTGGGTCAAAATCATTATTTCCCCTTTGTTGATATAAAATTGCACCACCGACTTGTAAATCCCATCCAAGCCCCACACTGGAAGGGATTTCGTCGATCTGTAAGCCATTATTGTGATAGGTTAGCTTTAATGGAATTTCCAGCCCGTCCACTGATATTTTATCTAAATCGATTGAAATATCTGCCATACCCGTGCTTAAAGAAACTGGCACTTCCCCATATTTTCCTAATCCGGCAGCATCGGGAGATTTAGGAGTGATCTGTGGTAACGACAAATTATTCTGCCCTTTTAGGGGGTTGTAAAAAGAAAGCCCAAATGTTATTAAGTATCCTATGTACAAAAGTTTCTTCATCGTCATTTTTTTCTACCTTGAAAAATTATTCACCAACATTTATTATTAGTTTCTGCTAATTATACAATTGTCATAAAGTTTTTTTAAAAACTATACCCAATCCTGACCTTAAATGCAGCCTGATAAGGAACCTGACTGTAACTCAAGAAGTCCCACAACAACTGCAGATTGCCTTTAACCCGGCTATTGACTTTATATTTTTTCGTAACCCCTACCAAGCCGCTTCGGGTCCAATCACTCAATTGGTGCATCTGCTGAAAGGAAGCAAAGGGTTTTTGATAATTGTATTCGAAACCGCCAGTGGCGAACCAGCTGTTTTTTATGCGGATTTCGGCAAAGCTTCGAATACCTATCCCTTGATTGGTGATGGCGATATGATTGATATCCCGACCCCAGCCTATCCGGTAGGCTCCGCCAATACCCAGCATCGTTTTTTCACTCAATTTATAGCCCAAAGAAATTCCGATATCAGAAGTGGCCGGAAAGGCGGAAACGGAAGGCAGGGATTGGAAATTCGCTCCCCATTCGAGTCTGCCCAATAAGGACCGGGTTCGCATCGGATTTGGTTTGAAATCAGGAATATCCATGGAGCTGTTTCCTCCGCCTAGACCGGCGATCTTATCCTGCAAAGCCTTAAGCTTGGCCCGGGCCTCCTGGATATTTTGTTTGACAATTTGTTCTCCACCCGGACCTCCGGCGGCCAGTTGACCCTTTAATTGATTTTGAATTTCGGAGCGGGTTTGCAGCCCTTCCAGGGGTTTGGTATTACCGGGTTCAACGCCTCCCGGAACGCTGAATAGACCTGCCAAATCAGAATGGCTTTTCATGAAGGATTGGAAGGCTGGCGTACCATTCAGGATACCCAACGCTCTTTTCGTTAATTTATCGGGATCCGAGAGTTCGTTCTTGTACGCTTCCAATTGAGCTCCGTAGTAGTAGGCTTCTCTCGAATAGCCCTGATAGGCATTTTGTAAACCCGATGGCAAATGGGCATAATGACTCAGGGCTTGCCGAATCTCTTCTTTCCGCTGGCTGATCAAATGTTTTACCTGATCTGCACTTTGCAGTTTGTTTTGCAATTGGTTCACCTGCCCAAGGGAGCTTTGGAGTTGAGTTTGCACGGATTGGCTACCGGCTAATAATTTGGGATTCTGTTGAATAAATTTTAAAGAGGTCTTTACGGAATCTAAATAGGGAATATAGGTATTCGAACTGACTGCCTTATTGAGGGCACTTGGTACTCCTGAAGGGGAAGAGTTGCCTAACTGTTGGGTAAGCGCTTTATAATTCCATGAATTATTACCAAATAGTTTATTCGCAGCTGATGAGTCTTCTTTATAGAGTTTCTTGCGGAGTTTCGATTCTTTTGCCGCCAATCTATTCAGGTATTTTTCCGTCTGACGGTCAATGGAATTCCCCAATCGAATCGATTGATTATTTACACGATTGAAATATTGGGATGGAATGGAGAGTAAGGAATCTTCAGGTCCGGATTGGGTCTGGGCTTGGGTTATAAGGGGAGTAAAATAGCATAGTAATACTATTCCACTCATGAATAATTTCATATAAAGTCGGTTAGGGGTAATCAGTAAATTAGCTTGCCTATAACCGACAAAGGAATTATTTTGGAAATAAAACAGGGTAGGATTAAAGAAATAAAAATATCTTCTGTCAGCTTAGGGAGTGCGAAGTAACCAAACAATTCTGAATAAAAAAAAGTGTTTGCAAAAATTTAACCTACAGGAGTATATTTACTTTTCATGAGCGCTGACCCTTAGGCGTAAGATACGTGTAAACACTTATAAAATTGAGAGATAAAATATGACAACGTAGGACGTATTGAGGAGAAATGACCGCACCTGATTCATTGAATAAAAAGATTATATCCTTAAATTACTTAAGGTCCACAAAAGTTAAATTGGAAGATGGCTAACTAGTTTTTTGGGTTTTAGCCTTTTCTTCTTTCATATCTAAATACCAGTTAATCAAAAGGTAATAATTGATCGCACAGTAAATTACTAACATTAATAATGATTTCAATTGTATTTCGGGGGAAGATACTCCCATAATCGTTAGGCCTGCGGTCTGGGTTATTGAAAAAAAAGAAAGCAGATTGAATGTCGCTAAGATTAATATCAGCCCTGTTAATAATATGGCTGGCTTGTACCTCACAAAATAAAGCACCGCATTAATCGCAACTAAAGTCAACGCCACATAATGCCGCCAGGTAGCCATATAATCCGTTGTTATGATCTCAAACCAGGTATATAAAACTATCAGGCTAATGATTAAAAATGGAATGGCAGGTAATAATCTATTTTTCATATCCTAACATATTTTGTTTTAACTATCTTGCTTTCACTTTTACTATCCATTTCTCAATCCCCTCCCCCGCAGCCTCCGCAGCCACCACCCCCGCAGCTACTGCTTCCGCAGCTACTTCCGCCACAACTGATATTATAACCATTTCCACCACCTGAATCCCCGCCCCACCAACCCTTGGACAACAGGCGGTGATTAACCGGGGTTACCGTAGTAAAGACGCCGGCCAGCAAAAGCCCTGCGGGAAGTCCATCCATAGCAGCCAGGCCTTGCAGGGCGAATTGTGGAACGATCCGCCCTTCTTCTCCTGCCTGATTACGTAGACGTCCATTGATCAGGTCTTGGAATTTATTGGAAACGAACCAACGATCAGCTAACCGAGTCCATACCAATAGATAAAGGAAGAACAAAATGATCATCTCCCCGATAAGGAGACCAACAGGTCTGTTATTGGAAATGCCCTGTATTATCCTAACGATGGCCATACCATAAAAAGGAATGAAAAAAAGATAAGTACGCAGGTATGGCTCCCGATGACGCGCAATTTGGTTCAACGCTTCCAGGCTGGGATGAGCAAAATTCTTCCGGTCATACCAATTGGCAGATATGTCTTCGTAACTATGTCTGCTTCCATCCGCCTCTGCTGCAAAAGCAGTTATCAGCGGGTTGGTTTCTCCGGGCATAGGCTTGTAATGATAAGCCTTTACAACAAAACGATTATCCTCCTCGTCTAATGCAAGCAGGTCTCTTTCAATGAGGTCAACGATCCCAACCTGTACAGCCCGGTCCCTGCCATATAATGCATTGGCCAATTGATAAGGAGAGGCTTCTTCCGGAAAATGGGCCAGGGTGATCTTTTGGTTCCGTTTGTTAACCAGGTAACAAAAAAGAATATAGGCCAGGAAGAGAAAAACCCCGTACAAGGGAAAGAACCGGAGAAATTCCGGTCCGTCCAGGGAAAAAGGAAACGGGGTATTATATACTAACCAGATAAAAAGAAACGGAATCGATGCTAACAAACAAATAGCCGCTATCCCTGTAAAACTCAAGCGAACCGGAATTGTTTTCGGCACTAATTTTAGTTTTTCAGGGGCCTTCCTGGAATGCCGTTTAGCTGGAGGCCAGATATCGGCTGGGGGATAAGTTCCGAATATGGAATAGTATAAGTTGAGGGTTTCGTCATACCATTCCCGGTGTTTATAGTCTTCCTGGTCACCTCCGGCAGAGGGGAAATGATGGATTTCCTTGCCCAGGGCATCCCTGCAAAAGTCTATCCAATAAGATCGGGTATAGGTCAGATGGAGATGCCATACCTCGTCAACTGCATGGGAAGGAGCTGCTCCATTTTCCGAAATGCAACAAAGTAATATGAACTTTCGGTACTCGTCAATGGCTCTTTTGGTAAAGGAGCTCGTCCAGTTCTGTTTGGCTGCCAGTTTCTTTGAAAAGGTTATTGTCGCCTTTTCGTCGTCAAAACGAAAGTTTTGTATTTTTTCCCAGAGAGAAAGGTGTTGTTCAGGGACCATTAGGGTTAAGGCTTGGGTTGCCTAAAATTAGTGGAAAAAAGGAGAAATCTTTATTTTAAAAATTTAAGTGTTTCGCTAAATACCTTGCAACGGTATCGTAAGCTTTAGCATTGGGATGACCATCATTCAGAATATAATATAGGGGATCTTTTATGTCTAAAATCCCGGAAACCCTGATTATATGGACACTATCTTTCCTGAGCCTCGTTATCTTATCTTCCAATATAGGGCGATAATATCTATTGGGGTCACCTTCCTGAGAAATATTATCCCAAAATAATAATAAAAAAGTACCTCCGGTTTCTTTTGAATATTGGCTCATCTTCCTGATCATTAAATAGGCCTTTTGATATTCTTCTGTTGACACTTTTTTAGCTCTCCTTTTTTCTTCAATATTGGTGACTTTATCTTTTATAAAGCTATAACAACCAAAAAACGAAGAATAATAAGCAATATCATTGTTTACAAAAGGCAAAGACCCTCCATATACCAAAGAATCACCAACAAGTTTGAAAGAGGGTCCGGGACTCCAATCATATAAACCACTTGCCCTTAAAACATGGTCCGGAATCATGGTATAAATAAATATTTTATTTTCATTATTCTTCTTGGCATATTTATCCAGAAATAATTCGTAAACGTGGTGAAGCCCATAACCAACACCCCCTAAATTGAGGGTTGAAATACCTTGTAAAGCACCCAATTTATCAGGAAGTGTTTCGTGATCATTAACACCTTGACCAAAGGTTAAACTGCAACCTAAAAAAATGACTTTTGGAATGGGGGATCCAGGGTTTAGATAGCCGGCGCGATGATTAAAACTAAACGAATTTATGTTAGAATCTGCGATAATTGTATAGTTGGCGTGGTAGATACTATTTCCATTGTATGATAATTTTGAACTGCTTAAAACCCCTGTTTTACTAATTTGGTATCCTAATACGCTGTGAGGTTCAAAAAAAACTGCATTATCAACTTTTTCATAATAATCTTGTCTCGTCTTAAAAAAATTCCGATAGGCCGTTTCAATTATGGATAGGAAAAAAAATAATGAAGTGCAAATTAAAATAATATTATTAAGTCTTTTTCTTTTCCTGGTTAAATAAGCCAATGCGAAAAGAGATACATTTCCCAGAATAAAAAATAGCAGATTTTTGCTCATGGTTTTGCCGAAATTACTAAAAGTTGCCCATTTCCAACATCTTCACCGCCTCCTCATTCCCCGGATCAATCCTCACCGCCTCTGCCAAAACAGTTTTAGCCTCCTCTTTCCGGTCTTCTGCCAACAACGCTTCGGCCAACTGGTAATTCAGATAAGAAGAGGCTGGAAACAGCCGCAACGCCTTTCGGGAAAGCAATTCCTGCTCCGGGGCACGATTTAATTGCCCCAATAAAGCGACGGCGCTGATCCAGTCCTTTTCACTGAATTTGGTTTCATCGATCAGCCCTTTCATCCCAGGCTGCTCCTTGAGCAAATAAAAGGCAGGCAGGTTTTCTTTCCAGGCCGGATTACTACGGAGAGCAGCCCGGATAACGGTAACCGCCCTTGCCTCTTCGTGTAAGAGTAAATAGCCGAGGGCTATTTTGCCTTGGATCCCATTCCAGCCAGCCAACATTCCTTCCGCCACGGACAAAAGGCCCTTGCCCTTTTGACTATTCCTGATTGGGCCATTCCCTTTTTGGCTGCTCTCCATTTGAATGGCTCCGATAGCCTGGTTCAGTTTTATTCTGCCATAATGATAATTCAGCAACCGTTGAAGATCGGTAAAAGGATCTTTGGAATTGTCCACCCGTATATCAATATTGTTGAACCATTCATTACGGGTTCCCTTGACGGCCAGCGCAGCAGATTGTTTACCGGTTATCTGACCACCGGCTTTTTGACCGGCGATCAATGCAGCCAGGAGCCGCTGTGCCAGGGTGCCTGCGGCTCCTTCGAAGGTGGAAGACATTTTAAGCAATACGCTGTCGGCAAGCTGGTTGCCCATTACTATATACCCTTTACCTGATAAAGAGCCAGCCTTCCCTTTTTGATATTTCCAGGCTGAGCCCGTGAAGGCATAACCATTCCCCAGACTATCGATGCCTGATACCTGCCGGAGAAAGGCGTCGGAATCCTTTTTCAGGGTATAGTCAATGGCCTCCTTAATATTCCTGCCAGCCTTTAATTGCTCAAAACCATTGATCGCATAAGCAGGCTCGGTTTCGGCAATCACGGAGAAAGCGCCCAGCCCGGGCTGGATATACACAGTGGAATTGCCCACATAGATATTATTGGTGGCTACGGCAATACCCCATTCCTGCGAATGGGCATCATAGGCTATAATGGAAAAAGTGGCATTGATATTCCGGCCGGTAATCAGGGAAGGAAGGTTTTGAGCAAACAAAGAAGTACTGCCTGATAAAAGAAGCAGAAAAAGTATTTTTCTCATATTCAACTAAATTGGCTTTATGGAATCGATTTAGCCAGGGGTTGGTCCCGGGCATTCAAAAGGCAGACAAAAAAACAAAATGTTGCATCTGATGTAATTGATACCTTATAGAAAAGTATATCTTTGTCTTATTAAAATCTCGCTATAAATAGTGTTTCTCCCTGCTGCAAAGGTCTCAAAGGCGATTGCAGCCCTCGTTTCATTTTAACGAATTCATTTCAACTATTTATACAGCATTACATGGAAAAAATTACAAAAGTCGCCGTCATCGGCGGCACCGGCAAGTCCGGGAAATACCTGGTCAAACAATTAATCCATCGGCAGATCCCTATTAAGATCCTGGTCAGGAATCCTGATCATTTTCAACTAAAAGATCATTTGGACGAAGGCCTATCCGGTAATAATACCGGTCATTCTAATGAAAACCCCTTAATCGAGGTCGTTCAGGGCGATGTCCGCGACTATTCCACTGTTCTTTCTTTGCTGAAAGGTTGTCAGGCGGTTATCAGTACTTTAGGCCTGGGCATACCTCCCAGCGAAAAGAATGTTTTCAGTCAGGCGACCAAAAATATCCTCCGGGCGATGAAGGTTACGGGTGCTGCAGGACGATATATCGTAATAACCGGTTTGAATGTCGATACCCCTTTTGATAAAAAGGGGCCTAAAACAAAAATGGCTACCGATTGGATGTATGCCAACTATCCGCTGACCACGACCGATAAACAAAGGGAATATTCTATCCTTACCCAGAGTGCCCCAAACAATATAAATTGGACCTTGGTCAGGCTGCCAATGATCGAACAAACGGAGGAAAGCAGGGAAATAAGCATAAGTTTGGAAGACTGCCCCGGCGATAAGGTCAGCGCCGTCGATCTGGCTCGTTTTCTTATCGGACAATTGTCGGATGATACCTATAGTCAGAAGGCTCCTTTTATTGCAAGCCGGTAAAATTTCAGGGACTTTTAAAAAAAGGAAAATTGTTGTCCTATTCCGGAACCCCTTGTTGTTATGAGGTATATATCACCTTAAAAATGAATTTTTATGAAAGAGTATGTAATGATCTACAGAACGAGCAACAATCCCGATTTTAAGCCAACGCCCGAACAGGGGCAGGCCATGATGACCGAATGGATGAATTGGGTGGGAGGCATAGCGGCCAGGGGTCAACTGGTGGACAATGGCAAACGCCTGGGCCTGAAAGAGGCAAGAACGGTATCTCCCGGCAATATGGTCGCCGATGGCCCTTATACGGAGATTAAGGAGTTCATCAATGGCTATACGACCATAAAAGCCAAATCCCTGGATGAAGCGGTTGAACTGGCCAAAGCCTGTCCATTGGTTCTTTCAGGCGGAGGAAAGGTAGAGGTCAGAGGGGTCGTAACGCCTGACGATTTTGAAGGATGATCATAAGTAAACATGGATGAACGCAGAACGATACCAGGGCTGATTTCGGAGCTCTACAGAAAAGAGTATGGCAAAATTGTGACGGTGCTTTGCAGCCGGTTTGGAATGTCTTTTATGGAGACGGCTGAGGACATCGTGAGCGATACTTTTTTGTCTGCTGCCGAAACCTGGGGTATCAATGGCCTGCCTGAAATTCCTGCTGCCTGGTTATATACTGTGGCCAGGAACAAGGCCCTGAATGTGCTCAAACATGACAAGGTAGTGGAAAAGATGGTCAGGTCCGATCTGGCACAGGGCGGCGCCAAAAGTTGGGAGGCCTGGGAAAAAATGGAATCCGCGATAGAATCGGGCATCGACCTTTCTCCCGGGAACATTTCGGACAGCCAGTTACAAATGTTGTTTACCATTTGTCATCCTTCGATCCCTACGGAGGCTCAGGTCAGCCTGGGTCTCCGTATCCTTTGCAGTTTCACCATCGATGAGATCGCACAGGCCTTACTGACCACCAGGGCAAATATTAACAAACGCCTTTTTCGCGCCAAGGATAAACTAAGAACCGAACAAATAAAAATCGTTCTCCCTGAGAAAAAGGAAATAAATACCCGGCTCGATGCGGTGCTGATTACCCTGTACCTGCTTTTTAACGAGGGATATTTTTCGGCCAGCCCTGATAAAGTTTTGCGTAAGGACTTTTGCCTGGAGGCGATGCGGCTGGCTTTATTGCTGGCCGGTAATAACCAGACTGCCTTACCGAAAGTATATGCCCTCCTTGCCCTGATGTGTTTCCAGGCCTCGCGTTTTGACGCCAGGATCGACCAAAGCGGCGATCTGGTCCTGTATGAAGACCAGGATATCGGCCTTTGGGATACCGACCTTATCAACCAGGGAAATACCTTTTTTGTAAAATCGTCAACAGGAAATGAGCTATCCGTATATCATCTGCAGGCAGCCATTGCCTGGTGGCATACGCATCAGGCAAGCACAAAAGAAAAATGGGAAAATATCCTCAGGCTGTATAATAAACTGCTTATCCTTGCCTACTCCCCCATGGCGGCGCTAAACCGGGCCTATGCTTTTTCAAGGGTGTACGGCAGGGAAAAAGCGATCCCGGAAGCAGAAAGCCTTCGTTTGTCGGGCAACCTGTTCTATCATAGTTTGCTGGGAGAATTATATACCGGTATCGATAAGGAGATGGCCATTAACCATTTGGAAAAGGCACTGAACCTGGCGGGATCGAAGGAGGAAAGGGCAGTGCTGGCAACCAGACTGGCGGCATTAAGTAATTCATAACAAGATGGACCACAAAAAAAGGGATACCAAACGGCATCCCCTTTCCAATGATTAAGCTATATAAAATTTAGATAACTTTTACGTTAACTGCATTTAATCCTTTTTTACCATTTTCAACATCGTAAGAGACATTGTCCTTTTCACGCAGTTCTCCACCCTGAAGGCCGGAAGCGTGAACGAAAATATCCTTACCGCCATCTGAGGGCGTAATAAAACCAAATCCCTTGGATTCATTAAAAAACTTAACTGTTCCTTGCATTTTTAAATATTTATAGCCTGCAAGGTACGCTTTTTAGGCGGAATTATCTAATATGTTAATCCCCCTCCCCCCAGCTGCATGGGGCAATGGTTAAATAACCGTAATCTTGTGCATGATCCACGCCATAAATCAGCCATTTCCCAAAGCTTATCCTGCCATCGCGGAGGCTACAAGTCAATCCGGGTTTACCATGGCTTCCGATGTCCTGACCTGCTCCTTACTCCGGACCCTGGCCGTCTCGAAACCCGGGGGGAGATTTTTGGAACTGGGAACCGGCACCGGATTCTCGACATCCTGGATACTGGATGGAATGGATGCCGGGTCCACCCTGGTTTCTATTGATAATGATCCGGTCTTTCTGGAGATTGCCCAACAATTTTTAGGCAGCGACCCCCGGATGGAATTGGTTTGCACAGACGGCGCCAAATGGGTGGAAGAGAACAAACAACAAAAATTCGACTATATTTTTGCCGATACCTGGCATGGAAAATACCTGCTTTTAGAGGAGGTCCTGGGCATGTTGAACAAGGGGGGCTTATACCTGATCGACGATATGCTCCCTCAACCAAACTGGCCGGACGGGCACCAGGAAAAGGCCCTTCAATTGGTCAGTACTTTAGAAGCCAGAGAAGACCTGTTCCTGACCAAACAAGTCTGGGCCACAGGTATCCTACTGGCCGTTAAAAAATAACAAATTCCACTCTCCTGTATGACCAATTTTACGATTGGGTTTTCTTTGAGCAGAACCCCCACTTCATCCAGAGCCTTAACCGGTAGCAGGATATATATGAATCCGTATCGCATAGAGCACCAGACCGACCCGGGTGGAGATTTGTAATTTCCGGAAAAGTGAATCCCGGTAGCCGTCTATCGTCCGTTCGCTGACGAACATTTCTTTCGCGATCTCGTAATAGGTTTTTTCGCTGCAGGCCAGTTTCAAAAAAGCCAGTTCCCTGTCGGAGAGGCTGGGGAAAGGGTCGGAGGCGGAGTCTGAACCGATGGACCTTAGCGTATCCGGAGAAACCGGCTCATTATAATAATATCCGTCACTGATCACGGCGTCGAAAGCCTGTCTCAACTCTTCCGGTTCGGCGTCTTTCAGCAAATATCCCCTGGCGCCACAGCGGATCATCCGCAGGATCGCCTTTTCCGATTCCATGGTACTGAGGGCCAGAATTTTAATGGCAGGGTAATTTGCGCTGATCCATCCGGCCAGGCCATACCCATCCATTTCCGGCATGACGATATCCAGCAACACGATATCCGGCAGACGGGCCGGGTTAAGCTGGCGGATAAAATCGTTCCCGCCTTCGGCATCCAGGATGACGGTATAATTGGGAAAAAGATTGATCAGCGCGCATAAGCCTTTCCGGAACATGGTATGATCATCTACAATAGCGATATTTTTGGATTCCTTCATAAGGGATACTGACGTAAATACGGGAGGACAGCTTGTAATGGATAAGGTTTCTGAGGTAACAACTACAAAGAAAAAAAACGTAAAAATAATGCTCCTGTCAAAGGTTTTCCGACGATTCAGGGATCAGATTCAAGGATCAGATTCAGGGATAAGGGGTTTGGAATCTTTTATGCGGATCACCCCGACAGGAGCAAAATGCTACTGAACTATACTACTTTAGCTGCTGCTACCAGCGCTGCAAATTTTTCGGTAAATGGATCTTTAAAAAAATCATCCACATCGGAGGAGGGACTCGATAAACCAAGTAAGGTAGGCGAGGGATGGGGAGGGGGTTTCGGAGGCCAGGTATCCTCCGGGTTTAGCCCTGCCAATCCACTCGAATGGCTGAGAAAATGAATGGGAAGTATATTTTCATCATCACCAAGGCCAACGAAACAGCTGGTAATCCTGCCGAATCCCGGCTTGCCGGCTATCACAGGACTTTGGTCTACCGGATCTTCCAGACCGAAAAATACGCCGAATTTTGAAAAACCGGGAGTCTGTGCTATGGTATTCAGGCTTGTTAATCCATCCTGATCGATATAGAATTGCAGCAATACATCAGAAGGTTCGATCTGAAGATCGGCAGGGGCCTTATTATTATACAGAAATTCGGCGATCCGTTTCATTTTAGTATAAAAACCGACTACCTTAATCCTGACAAAGTCAATACTTATTTCATCAGCATCCGCAGTAAATTCTTCCAAATCACTCTGCGTAATTGTGTACCTCATAAATGATAAATTAATGATTAAAAAATAAGATGTCATTTTCCATTGTGGTCCCGTTCATGAATGGTAGATCAAAAATAAGGGTCGGAGGCTCTCCCTTCACCCGTGGAAAACACCCCTTTTTGGATTCCTGGCAGAATACATTCGTAATTCTTAAACCGATGTTGTACTTTTTAATCCTAAACCATCATTTATGAAAAAAATTGAATTGCCTTGTAAGCGTTTGGGCGAAGCGACCCCTCTGGAGGACATCCAGTTAAAAGTGTATACTTTTTATGAGAAGATGAGAAGGATAGCCCAATTCCTTAAAGACAACAACGCACCACCTGAGATGCAGATCGATCCGGAAAATCTTAAACTGGAATTTTATATCGACAAGAAGGCTATAACACGGCTCATCAATATTTGCATGCAGGATAATTTTGCAATCTTCGGTGTGTTCTTTGGTTTGCAGGATCCGAAAGATCAGCAACCGTTGAAGGGAGATGCTGAGATTTTCGGTGAACTAACAGGCTGTTTTCTTGGCCTGGACGATGACCGCAATATCCTCGGGTGCCATTTCCCAAAAATACCTGTTGGCACCACCAAACCCGTGGTGGTCATGGGAGAAGATACCTGGCCTCCCCATCCCCCGAAACCTATCCCTCCCGTTGCAACCGGATCAACAGCGCAAACACCCCGGTATTTTTCTTTGGCCAGTAATCCAATGGATGTCTGTAAGTATTTTCAGACGGATGTTTCTGCCAAGGTATCCACCGGAAGCAAATAAGATAAGCTGATGAAGTACATCTATTATTTTTTGCTGGTCTCCGGTCTGGTCATTTTAATCCTGCGGAGAAAACGTATCGACCGGCGGTTGTTACTGTTCGGTCCTCTTTATTTCTTCAATATCGTGACCGAACTGATAACCGATCTGACGGATACCTATTTCTATTACCATATCAACCAGGCCATCGGTTGTTTTCTGTTATTCCTGTATTACTTTCTGTTATTCCGGGAGAACAGGTATCGTAAATGGATTTGGGTGGCCTTCGGGTTGTATCTGTCATTTTTTACCATTTATTTTATCCGTTATCCTGCCTATTTCTTCAACTTCGATCCCATCGACTTTGTCGTGGAAGGGGTCTTCATTACGCTGTTTTCTTTGTATTACCTCGTGGATTTATACCGGAGCGAAGAACAGCTCCGGTTTTTTCAATACCCGCATTTCTGGGTCGCATCCGGGAATTTGCTGTTTTATTCGGGAGCTTCCCTGTTTATGGGTTTTGCCTTTACCTTGCTGAAAAAGGACCGGCCTTTATATGATGAATTGAGTTATATTGTCTATTTTCTTAACTTGATACTCTATTCCATATACATCAAAGGATTTTTATGCCATTTGCAGGGGAAGAGGCCAGGATAACCATCTTATTGGGGACATTGATCATCCTCTTTTTCGGCGTCGCTGTTATTACCCTGTTTACCCTGTTTAACAAAAAAAGCCAGCTGAATCTGAAAGAAAAGGAGATCATGCGGGCAACCTACGAAAAGACTATTCTCCAATCCCAGTTGGAGATCCAGGAGCAGACCTTCAACGTCATCAGCGGAGAATTACACGACAATGTGGGGCAGGTACTGAGCCTGGCAAAGGTCCAGATCAATATTATGACCGAGAGCGATAATCTCAATAAGGGGATGCTGAACGAGGTAAAGGAAAATATCGGCAAGGCCATGAAAGACCTCCGGGATATTGCCAAGGGGCTTAGCAGCGACCGGATCCGGTTGCTGAGTATTTATGATACCGTGGAGGAGGAACTGGACCGGGTCAACAAAAGCGGGGTGCTCCGGGCAGCCCTGTCCAGGAATGGCCAGGAGTTCCGGCTTGACGAACAAAAAAAACTGATCCTCTTCCGGATCATCCAGGAAAGCATTCAGAATTGTATCAAACATGCTGCGGCTTCCGAAGTAAGGGTATCCTTTTTTTATGAGGACCGGGGCTTGAAAGTTTGTATCCAGGATAACGGCAAAGGATTTAACCAGGCGGAGATCCGTAGAACCAATGAAGGACTGGGTCTTATGAATATAAAAAGAAGGGCCTGGCTTGCCGGCGGGGAGGCCCTGGTGGAGAGCAGCCTTAATTTGGGAACTTCCGTAAACATCAGTATTCCATATGAATGAACCCCTGATAAAGGACAATTTGGTGCAGGACGGCAAACGTATTGCCATCGCGGACGATCATACGATGTTCCGGCGTGGCCTGGGCGCCTTGATCGATCTTTTCCCCGGTTACCGGATGGTCCTGGATGCAGCCAATGGAAACGATTTTATCCGGCAGTTAAATCCGGATCAATTACCCGATATTGTTTTGCTTGATATTGCGATGCCGGAAATGGACGGATATAACCTGGCAGCCTGGATAACCGCTAACCATCCGGAGATTAAAATGCTGGCCCTCAGTACCATGGAATCGGAAACGGCCATCATACGGATGATCCGCGCAGGCGCAAGGGGATACCTGCTGAAAGATGCCGAACCGGCGGAGTTAAAGCTGGCATTCGATGAGGTATTGAGTATTGGCTATTATTATAACGAACATGTTTCCCGGCAAACTATCCGCAGCGTCAACCTGCTGGCTGGGGAGCCGGATGCAGGCAACAGTCTGTCAAAGATGTCGGAGCGGGAACGGGTATTTCTTCAGCTGGCCTGCAGCGAAAAAACCTATTACGAGATCTCCAAAGAGATGTTCGTCAGCGAACGAACGGTCGATGGTTACCGGGATTCGCTTTTCCGGAAATTGCAGGTCTCCACCCGGGTCGGTCTTGCTTTATATGCGGTCAGGAACGGATTGGTGCATTTATAAATATAGTTGGGTTTATGGTTATATTTGATTGCCGGAGGAAAGGCAAAGCTATATGCGACAATTGATTATCCTTTTTTTATTGCTGACCGCCGGTCTGACGGGTGTCCGGGCCAATAAGGATAGTCTGTTGACGGAACTGAGCCGTACCATCCCCCTATCCCCCCGTTATGACTCGGCCCGCATCGGGGAGATCAACCAGTTAAAACAATTGCTGGATGCGGCTGGCAGCGCCAAGGGCCCTACCCCGGATGCCGCCGGCGGACCGGCTGCCGATCTTTTCGCAATCCACGAAAAAATTTACGAAGCGTATAAGGTTTTTAAATACGATTCCGCATATAGTTATGCCATTCGGCTGATCGGGATTGCCCGCGACCGGAAAGATGCCGGTCTTATGGTCGCCGCAGAGCTAAAACTCAGTTTTATCCTTTTGTCCGCCGGTCTGTACAAAGAAACCTACGACTCTCTCCATTCCTTATCCGCCAGACCAGTACCGGATAGTCTTAAGGGAGAGTACTATACCTTATGGGGCCGGTATTATTATGACATGGCCGGTTATGCCAATGACCCTTATCATTCCGTGGATTATGATATCCGGGGCAACCAATACCTGGATTCTGCCCTTAATTTTTATAAACCTGCCAGCTTCGAATACACGTATTACAGCGGTCTGAAGAATTTCAAACAAGGCAAAGTCAATGAGGCGGCCACCTTTTTTGAGAAACTGACCGGCAGTTCCGGTCTTACCGATCACCAGCTGGCCCTGACTACATCCACCTTAAGCGCCATTTATTTCCAGCAGGGGGACAGGGATAAGGCCATCGACCTGTTAATAGAGGCTACCGTAGCCGATATCCGGTCTTCCACCAAGGAGACCGTGGCTATTTTTCACCTGGCCGAGCTGTTGTACAAAAGAGGCGATCTGAAACATGCCGTCATGTGTATTGAAAGCGCTATCGCCAATGCGGAGTTCTATGGGGCGCGGCAACGAAAAATTCAGGCCAGTTCCATTCTGCCCCTGATCGAAGGCGAGCGGATCAACGGGATCGAGGCGCAAAAAAGCATGCTTATCCGTTATGCCGTTCTGGTCACCCTGCTGGTACTGGCCCTAATCGCGCTGGCCTGGATCGTACTGCGGCAGGTAAAAAAACTGAAACGGGCGCAGCAAGCCTTATCGGAGGCCAATGACCGGCAACAGGTTATCAACCGGCAACTCGGGGAAGCCAATCACAAACTAGGAGAGGCCAATCACAAACTAGGAGAGGCCAATCACAAACTAGAAGAGTCCAATCACAAACTGGAGGAGTCCAATCTTCGGCTGGAAGATGTCAATGAAAAATTGGAAGAAGCCAATAAGATAAAGGAGGAATATATCGGGTACTTCTTTAACATGGATTCCGAATTCTACAGCAAGCTGGATAAGATCAAGGCCAGTATCGAACAGAAACTCCAGGAAAGAAGATATGACGATATAAAATTCATCCTTAACCGTATCGACGCCCGTAAGGAAAAAGAAGAGCTGCTCCTGAGTTTTGATAAGATTTTTCTGAAGCTTTTTCCCAATTTCGTGACGGATGTCAATTCCCTGCTAAAAGAGGAAGACAGGATCCGGCTGAAAGAAGGTGAGCTCCTTACCACGGATCTGCGCATCTTTGCCCTGATGCGGATGGGGGTGGCCGACCCGGAAAAAATTGCCGCGATCCTGGAATATTCCGTCAAGACCATTTACAGCTATAAATCCAGGATCAAGATCAAGGCCATTATCCCCGGCGACGAGTTCGAGGAAAGGATCATGCAGATAAAAACGCTCTGATTCCCTTCGCATTTTATTCTATATAAAATTTTTACATATATAGGTACTATCTTCTCTATCAATATTTTATTTCTCCCCTCTCCCTTGTTTTAATCTTTATTTTTTCCATTTCGGTTTGAAAACTTGTCCCGCCCCCCGCAGGATCGTTCCTTTATTCCCATTTTATAACGAAACGATTGCTTAAGCCGGTATGAAGAAAGTTCTCCACTCTTTTGTCGTAGCCATTATTACCGGGTCTGCCGGGATCCTGGCGGCCGCCATCCCTTTCCAGGTTGTCCATGCCCAGAATCCCCAAAATCCTCAGAATGCCCGCTATGCCATCACAGAGGACGCGATCGTCCCGACCGGGGATATCCGGCAGGCCAGTTTTCTTAACGGCAAGTTGGATCTGACCACCACGCAGGCCTTTATACGGATCCAGGTTTACAGCCCCTCCATCATAAGGGTCCGGATGTCCAGACAACCGTTTCAGGATAGCGACGACTTTTCATATGCTGTAATCGCCGGTCCGCTAAGCGGCAAACTGGAACAGGACCGGAAGGGAGTCGCGGGAGCCGGAGCTGAGGATAACACGAACAACATCGAGATCCGTTTGCATACCGACTCCCTGCGTATCCGCATACAAAAAAATCCATTTGCCATAAATTTCTATACACCGGACGGGCGGCTGATCAATGGGGATGAACCCGGGCTCGGCACCTCCTGGAACGGAACAGAAGTAACTACCTACCGGCATCTGCAGGAGGGTGAACGTTTTATCGGTCTGGGAGAAAAGACCGGGAACCTGGACCGCCGGGGTAATGCCTATACCAACTGGAATTCCGATGTGTTCGGCTATAGTGTTGCCCAGGATCCCCTTTATACCACGATTCCCTTTTATATTGGCAATCATCATGGCCTGTCCTATGGCTTCTTTTTTGACAACAGTTACCAATCGGATTTTAATTTCGGAGCGAGCAATAACCGTTTCTCCTCCTTCGGGGCCAGGGGCGGGGAAATGAATTATTATTTCCTGTATCGTAGCTCCGTTGCCGGTATCATCCAATCCTATACCCAGTTGACCGGCCGCATGAAAATGCCGCCGCTCTGGAGCCTGGGTTATCAGCAGAACCGTTATTCCTATTATCCGGAAACCGAAGTTTTCCGGATCGCCCATACCCTGCGGGAAAAAAAGATCCCTGCGGACGGCATTACCCTGGACATCCATTATATGGATTCCTACAAACTCTTCACCTGGAATAAAGATCGGTTCCCCGATCCGAAAGGGATGATCGACAGCCTGGATAAAATGGGGTTTAAGATCACCCTGATCGTAGATCCGGGGATCAAGGTAGAGCAGGGTTATCCCGCTTATGAGAGCGGTCTGGCGGGTAATATTTTCCTGAAATATGCTGATGGGCAACCTTATACCGGGCAGGTATGGCCGGGCTGGTGCCATTTCCCGGATTTCACCAGCGAAAAAGGACGCAGCTGGTGGAAACAGCAGATCACCGGTTATACCAGGGTGGGCGTTGCGGGGATCTGGAACGATATGAACGAGATCTCCACCTGGGGGCAGAAGATGCCGGGCAATGTATTATTCGATTATGACGGGCACCCCACCACGCATTTAAAGGGTCATAATGTATTCGGTCTGCAAATGGCGCGGTCCAGTTTTGAAGGCAGCCGTCAGGCCCTGCAAAAAAGGCCATTTATCCTGTCTCGCTCCGGTTATGCCGGTTTGCAGCGGTATTCCGCCCTGTGGACGGGAGACAACCGGGCCGAGGACGATCATATGCTGGCCGGCGTCCGGCTGATGGCCAGCCTGGGTCTCAGCGGCATTGCCTTTACGGCGATGGATATCGGAGGTTTTACCGGTAACCCTACCCCGGCCTTATATAGCCGCTGGATGCAGCTGGGGGCCTTCATCCCTTATTTCCGCAATCATACCCAGTTAAATACCAAGTCCGCCGAACCCTGGTCCTTTGGAGAGGATATCCTGGATATTTCCCGGAACTATATCAATCTGCGTTACCGCCTTCTCCCCTATCTCTATTCGACTTTCCGGGAAGCTACGCAGAACGGTATGCCGGTGCTCCGGTCCCTGGCCATCGATTATACCGGGGATGAAAATATCTATCAACCCTTGTTTCAAAATCAATATTTATTCGGCCCCTCCTTCCTGGTCATGCCGCAGGAAAGCACCACCCAATTTGCGAAAGTTTATTTCCCCGCCGGAGACTGGTATGATCTCTATACGGATAGGCGAACGGATAGGAAAGAAAAAGGCGGAACCGAAAAACTGATCGAGCTTTCTCCGGCCGTACTTCCTGTCTATGTTAAGGCAGGCAGCATTATCCCTATGCAGTCCCTGGTACAGTCCACCCGGGAAAAACCTTCGGATACGCTGACCCTGCATATTTACAACGGCCCACAAACGGAGTTTCTGTATTACGAAGACGATGGGGAATCCTATCGTTATGAAGAGGGAGCCTTCTTTCAACGGATCATCCGTCTCGATCCGGCCACCAGGACCATCAGCCTGGACAAAAGAACGGGATCGGGGTCTTCTTCCAAATTCCGGGCAATCCGTTTGGCCCTGCATGGTTTTGATCCGGGGTTAAGCGCAGTTACCGCGAACGGCAAAACCGTTCCCGTAAAAAACGCACTGATCTCTTTCCTGTCCGTCGCACCGAAGGCTGGAGATGTTTACAGTTATGAAGTGAAGAGCCTGGTGGTGGAGAACGGCCAGGAGACCATCACGATCGGTTATTAAAACGACTATTTAGTATCCTGCGTACCCTGTACATCAACCATTTTTTCAACACGTTCACTCAATATGCCATATATGAATGTATCATTTGCACCAAAACTGCTACTGCTCGGGACCTTCTGCTGTCTGGGTCTGCTGCGGCTAAACGCACAGCAACCAGCCGGGGCCGTTACAGGCCCTGTTACCGGAACCGTTAAGAATGAAAAAGGAGAACCGGTCGAATCCGCATCCGTCCAGGTACTCCATAAAGGAAAAGGGGTGTATACCGGAAAGACCGGCGCCTTTTCCCTGCTGGCCTCACCGGAGGACAGCCTGCTGATAACTTCCGTCGGTTACGAAAATCTGCGCACCAGGGTCCAGGCCGTGATGAGCCTGGTGCTTCGACCCTCTTCCTCCACTATCCTGAACGATGTGGTGGTGATCGGTTACGGTTCCACCCGCAAGAAAGAGTTGACCGGGTCCATAACGACCGTCAATTCCAAGGACTTCCAGATGGGGGCCATTACGACACCGGAACAACTGATCGCCGGCAAGGTAGCCGGGGTCTCGATCACATCCAATGGAGGAGCGCCCGGAGCGGGGAGTACGATCCGGATCCGTGGAGGCGCCTCTTTGAATGCGAGCAATGATCCGCTGATCGTTATCGACGGACTGCCCTTCAGCGGTAATAATATCTATGGCTCCTCCAATGCGCTGAGCCTGGTGAATCCCAATGACATCGAATCGTTCACCGTGCTCAAGGATGCAGCGGCGACGGCCATTTATGGTTCCAGGGCTTCCAACGGGGTGTTGATGATCACTACTAAAAAAGGAAAGGCCGGCTCACCGGTGCTGAGTTTTACCACACAGGTGTCCCTCGCCAAACTGATCAAAGAAACCTCCGTGCTGTCATCCGGCCAGTTCCGCCATTTGGTGGATAGCCTGGGCAGCGGGACCTATGACGGTACACATACGTATAAGTCACTCCTTGGCAGCGCCAATACAGACTGGCAAAAAGAGATATTCCGGGCAGCCATCAGTACGGATAATAACCTGAGCCTGACCGGAGCGGTGAAGAACATGCCCTACCGGGTCTCCGTCGGTTATCTCAATCAGGAGGGTATCGTGCGGACCGATAATCTGCAGCGTTTTTCGGGAGGCATATCCCTGAGCCCCCGTTTGCTGGACGGAGCCCTGAAGATCGATATCAATCTGAAAGGAGCCCTCAGCAAGGCGCGGTTCGCGAACGGATCTGCCATCCAATCCGCTATCAGCTTCGATCCTACCCAACCCGTACACGCCAAAAACGAATTCGGCAATTATTTCGAATGGGCGTCCACGACCGGTTCTACGGTAACCCTCACCAAACTGGCTACCCGAAATCCCGTATCACTGCTCGATCTTTATCATAATCAAAGCGAGGTCCAGAGAAG
The DNA here is from genome assembly GCF_054461575.1 of Flavitalea flava. Lineage (NCBI taxonomy): Bacteria > Pseudomonadati > Bacteroidota > Chitinophagia > Chitinophagales > Chitinophagaceae > Flavitalea > Flavitalea flava. The sequence continues at coordinate 19,134 of NZ_JBTLQH010000043.1, read as the reverse complement.
CTTCGGCAGCGTGCAGATCGATTATGCACTGCCCTTCCTGCCCGATCTGCATGCCAATGTGAACCTGGGTTATGATGTCGCCAAAGGCAGCGGAACGATCAAGGTGCCCGCCTATGCCGGTCAGAATTTCCTGGATACGGGTCAGAACAACCAGTACAGAAATTCGATCGCCAATACGGTAGCCGAATTCTATCTTTCCTATGACAAAAAATTGTCTTCCCTCAAAAGCCGTGTGACAGCCACGGGAGGATATGGTTATTATGATAATCTCTCTAAGAATTATTTTTATCCTTTTGTCCAGGCTACCGGACATGTCACCCAAGGCACCAATCCGCCGCATCCTTATGACAAGCCCCAAACAGTACTGCTGTCTTATTACGGAAGACTGGTCTATTCTTATGACGACCGTTATTATCTCGCCGGTACCATTCGTACGGATGGTTCTTCGCGGTTCAATCCCGATGTGCGCTGGGGGGTATTTCCTTCGGCAGCCTTCACCTGGAGGGTCAGCCAGGAGCAATTCCTGAAGAACAATACCACTCTTTCCGATCTGAAACTGCGGCTGAGTTATGGCGTAACGGGTAACCAGGACGGCATCGGCGCCTATCCATACCAGGCAGTTTATTCCACCGGAGATAATAGTTCCAGGGTACAGTTCGGGGATTCTACCTATAATATGGCTTCTCCCGGCGCTTATGACGCGAATATAAAATGGGAGACGACGACCACCTATAATGCCGGTCTCGATTATGGATTCCTGCAAAACAGGATCACGGGCAGCATCGATTTTTACCAAAAGAAAACAAAGGATCTCCTGAATATCGCTCCGGTGGCAGCGGGCACCAATTTCAGCAATACGCTGCTGACCAATGTCGGTAATGTGGAGAACAAGGGCGTGGAAGTACAGATCAGCGCCAACCTGGTGAAAACACGGTCTTTCAGCTGGGATGCCGGCTTTAATGTGGCGTATAATAAAACCACCATTACCAATCTTACTGCATCGAAGGACCCCTCCTTCCCCGGAACGCTCTATGCCAATAACGTGCAGATCAATGCCGTGGGATACGATGCCGGCTCTTTTTATGTATACCACCAGGTCTATGAGAAGACAGGACGTCCCATCGAAGGTGTCTATGAGGACGTGAATAAGGATGGCCTTATCAATACGCAGGATCTTTACAAATATAAATCCCCCTTCCCCAAATGGATCATGGGTTTCAGCACCCAGTTCACGTATAACCGCTGGACGCTGAGCACGGTGCTTCGGGCGAATGTGGGCAATTATATGTATAACAACGTGGCCCAGGGCGCCAACAAGGCCAGTATCTTCAATACCCTGGGGTTCCTGTCCAATACGCTGACCGATGTGCTGCATTCGCAATTTATCAATGGCCAGTCGCAATCCGACTATTTTGTACAGAATGCATCTTTCCTCAAAATGGATAACCTGGGGCTCAGCTATAAACTGGGGTCGGTATTCCGTCAGCATGCGAGCCTCCGTATCAATGCCAATTGCCAGAATGTTTTCACGGTGACAAAATATACGGGCATGGATCCGGAGATCTATGGCGGTTATGACAATGTCCTTTACCCAAGACCAAGGGTCTATGTGTTAGGGGTAAACCTTCAATTTTAATTGTTTAATACCAAGTATATGACCAACAAATTACGCTTTACCAATAATCGGCCGGCCGTAGCCATGCTCTTTGCGACTGGTCTGATCCTTAGCCCGGGGCTTTTTTCTTCCTGTTCGAAACAACTGGATCAGCAGCCTTTGAATTCCAATACTGCGGCGGTTCAATATACCACGCCCGGCGGGTACAAACAGGTCCTTGCCAAAGTATATGGAAGTTACACCCTGGTCAGCAGTTCGGGTGCAGGCAATTCGGATATAAATGTGGCGGGTATATCGGATCCTGCCACCACGGATTTCCTCCGGTCCTACTGGAATGCCCAGGAGCTGACCACGGATGAGGATATTTGCGCCTGGAATGATGGCTTTCTGCAGAATTTTCACAATTTCAACTGGACATCCGCCAATATCTATTTAACAGCCCTGTATAGTCGCTGTTTGTTCCAGATCACGGTCGCCAATGAATTCATCCGCAATGCCTCGGAAGATGCCATCAACAGCCATGGTTTCTCCGTGTCAGACATAAAGGAAATCCGTCATTACCGCGCCGAAGCCCGTTTCCTCCGGGCTTACCAGTACTGGGTGCTGATGGATCTGTTCGGTAATCCTCCCTTCGTGACGGAGAAGGACCAGATCGGCAAATTTTTTCCGAAGCCCTTGAAAAAAGCAGAGCTGTTCGGTTATATCGAGTCAGAGCTGAAGGCGATCGACACTTCGCTCGCCGCACCCCATCAGAATGAATACGGCCGTGCGGACCAGGCGGCAGACTGGGCATTGCTCTCCCGTCTTTATCTGAATGCGGAGATCTATCTGGGTTCGGGAACAAAAAAATATACCGAAGCAATAACCTATTCTTCCAAAGTGCTGAATGCCGGCTACTCGCTGATGCAGCAATACAGGAATCTTTTCCTGAGCGATAATAATCTGAACAATCCCGAAGTGATCCTGCCGATCGCCTATGACGCAAGCAGCGCCCAGAATTTCGGAGGTACGACCTTCCTGATCTGCAGTTCGCACAGCAATGTACCTGCAGACAATGCGGCCTATGGCATTCCCGGCGGCGGATGGAAAGGCAACCGGAGTACCAAGGCCCTGCCCCAGCAATTCGGGGATTACAGCGGCAATGGTGACAAACGGGCTATGTTCGGTCCCGGTACGGTGGAAATATCCGATCCGATCACTTTTGACTTTGGTATTGCCGTATACAAATTCAGCAACAAAACTTCGGCCGGGACCACGCCGTATTCTCCCAATGGCGTTCTCTGCAGTACGGACTTCCCGCTCTTCCGGGTGGCCGAGATGAATCTCGTGTATGCGGAAGCGGTACTCCGGGGCGGCAGCGGAGGCGATGCGGGAACGGCTCTTACCTATGTGAACCAGCTTCGTGAACGGGGATATGGAAATGCGAATAACGATCTGACCAGCCTTACCCTGCAGGATATATTAAATGAAAGACAGCGGGAACTGTATTGGGAAGGATTCCGGAGAACCGATCTCATCCGTTACGGCCTGTTTACCGGCAATACCTTTCTCTGGCCCTGGAAAGGAGGAGTTGAGGCAGGAACGGCAGTGGACGCCCACTTCGCCCTTTTTCCCATTCCTTCGACGGAGATCATTTCCAATCCCAACCTGGTGCAGAACCCGGGATATTGATGGTGCGTTGCGGAACAGCCGGTATCGATTCATTGTTCATGATTTATAAATACGATTTTTATGCAATTACCGATAAAAAAATTCCAGGGTCATTTGACAGCTATCGCTGTCGGGATGATTATGTTTATCCTGGTACTGGCCGGTTGTAAAAAAGATGGCCAGCCCATTATCATCAAACAGGCCGTATTCCCCGCCAGCGCCCTGACGGCGAGTACGGACAGCGTAGGGCTCAGTGTTGCCAACAGCGGAGATACCGTGATCCGGTTCAAATGGCCGGCCGTGAATAATGCCAGCCAGGTCCTGATTGGTTATACCTTGCAGCTGGATAGGGTCTCTGATACCTCCGGAGCGGCAGGATGGGCAAAGGCCAAAAGTTTTTTGGCCGGTGTGAATGGTCTCAGTTGGGCATTCCTGGGTAACGATCTGAGCAATTTTGCTTCTGCCATGGGATTCGGTCCCGGCAGCGTCAATCCGGTTGCCGTCCGGGTAATCAGCAATGTACAGCAGGCCGGCGGATCGAATTCCACGGTCGCACCTGTTTATTCCAATTCGCTGGTCTTCCTGGTCACGGTCCCCAAATTCCCGCCCTATCTTTTTATTCCCGGCGGTTACCAGGGCTGGAACCCCGGTGCTGCCCCTACGCTTAATTTAAAAGGAAGCACAGGTCTCTATGAGGGCTATGTCAATATCACCGGCGGCGGTATCCAATATTTCAAGTATACCAATTCCCCCGACTGGGATCATACCAACTATGGCGATGGCGGAAATGGCACGTTCAGCACGGACGGCAATGCAGCCGGTCTCTCCGTTCCCAATGACGGTTATTATGAATTGACGGCCAATCTGAATACGAACACCTGGACGGCCACGGCGGTGACCTGGGGTATTATCGGAGATGCTACCCCAGGTGGTTGGGGTTCGGATACCCAGATGACCTATGATGCGAACAACCAGGTATGGACAGTGACGGCTGCTATGAAACAGAACGGGAGTTATAAGTTCAGAGCTAACGGTGGGTGGACGATCGATTTCGGGATCGACAATAGCGGCAACCTGGCTTATGCCGATAACCCCTTCTTTGGTTATACAAACGGGCTCAACAATTTAACCGTTCCGGCGGATGGCAATTACACGATCACGCTGGATCTGCATATTTCGGGTCAATATTCCTATAAAGCGGTGAAGAATTAGAAAGTAGTGAAGAATTAAATAGCGATGAAGAATTAAAAAAATAAGATGCGAATGAATTTTATATATTTTATGGGGGTGATCCTGGCCCTGGCTTGTCATAAGACAGATCCCCTTGCGCCGGTAACTCCACCGGATCCGCCGCCCGCTGATACCGTCATCCAACCTGCGCAATACGGTACGCCGTATGCGCAGGTTCCGGATCCTTATAATGTCATTATGTACCAGGTAAATTTCCGGGCCTTCAGTGCTGCAGGGAATTTTGCCGGGGTGCAGGCCAGACTGGATTCCATCCGCGCCTTAGGCGTGAATACACTTTATCTGATGCCGGTCTATCCGGTCGGGGTTCTCAAATCGGTGAACTCTCCTTATTGTGTCAGGGATTTTATGGGGGTGAATCCTGAATTCGGAACCCTCGACGGTCTGCGCACGCTGGTAACAGAAGCGCACAAACGCAATATGGCCGTGCTCTTCGATTGGGTAGCCGATCATAGCTCCTGGGACAATGCCTGGACCAGCAATAAGGCCTGGTACAAACAGGACGGCGCTGGCAATATTATCAGCCCGCCGAATACTGGCTGGAACGATGTAGCTGCGCTTAATTTTTCGAATACTGATCTCCGTAAGGCAATGATCAGGGCAATGCAATTTTGGGTATATCAGGCCAATATAGATGGTTATCGTTGTGATGCCGCTGATTTTTTACCGTTTGATTTCTGGCAGCAGGCGATCGACAGTCTGCACACTATACCTGGTCATAAATTGTTATTGTTTGCAGAAGGAACGCGTAAGGATCATTTTTCAGCAGGTTTCCAGTTGGAATACGGAATGGGTTTTTATTACAACCTGGTGAATAATGTATATGGCAAACAAGGTTCCGCTACTTCCCTCGATTCGGTTAATAAGGTTGAATATTCGAATGCCGGTGCGAACGACCAGGTCGTACGATATATTTCCAATCATGATGTCGACAACAGCGATGGTACACCCTTGGATCTGCTCGGCGGCAAAGCCGGTTCTTTGGCGGCCTTTGTCGTGAGTGCGTATATGAATGGTGTGCCCATGCTCTACAACGGGCAGGAGGTTGGTTGCCCGGTTAAACTGAATTATTTTAATAACAGCACCATCATCGATTGGACGCTCAACCCAGATATGAAGGCCGAGTATAAACGACTCCTGTCTATTCGCGCCGGCAGCGGAGCGCTTCAACAGGGAGATTTGGTCACCTACAGCAATGCAGATGTTTGTGTATTCACGAAGACCTTCAACCAACAAACGGTTTTGGTGATCGTCAATCTTCGTAATGCGGCTGCTTCTTTTACTATGCCGGCTGCCCTGACGGGTGCCGGTACGGGTACAGGAATTTCCTGGACGAATGTTTTTAATGGAAGCGGTCTGAATGTAGATGGACAAGGCAGGGTAAATCTACAAGCCTATCAGTATATCGTGCTAAAAAAACCCTGACCGTGATTTCAAAGCGATGGAATTTTAGCCAGATCGGGGCTTACTGCCCTGTTGATACAGGCATCTTCTACAAATTTGCCACCCTTCACTATGTTCAGCCGGGTTATGGCGTTGGTATTATCGCCGTTATGATCCCATACCAGTGGATTCGGATTGGCAATGCCCCTAAAGGAAATTTGTTTCAAGGTTTCGATGATCTCTCTCCGGCCAGGAAGCCTGCCGGCAGAAACAGGGGTTTGTTCCATGGCCTTAATCAGTACACTAGCCGCGTCATAGGCATTCAAGGCATAATTAATAATGGGGCCGTATCGGGCTTCATATTTTTTGGCAAAATCCAGGGAACCCTCTACATCTCCTATCGCGGAAGATGCTGACAGGACCAAAACACCTTCCCCCTGTTCTGCTGCTCTACCTGCCGGTTCTAAAAAATTAAGCCGGTCCCAGCATCCGTCCCCGGTAGCCAGCAACTGGTTATATCCCGCCCTGCGTATGGCTTTTAACAAATAAGCGCCTTCAAAACTGCCGCCATAAAAGACCAGATCGATGTCCTTTTTCTTAAACGAGGTCCTGATCAGTTCGTCAAAATCCTGTTCTCCTTCGTAAACGGTCAGACTATCGACGATCCTTCCGTGTTCCCGCATAAAGGCCGTCTCAAACTGACCGGCCATGCTATTGCCATAGGGAGTATGGGTCTTAAAGATTATTGCTTTTCTTTTGTTCATCCCGTGGTACAGATAATGACTGATCGCTTCAGCCGTATGATCGTCCCGGTTAGTATAGCGGTATACATTAACAAATTGAGAACTGGTCAATACGGGGTTGGAGGCTATCGGCGCAACCAGTGCCAGGTCGTTTTCCTGGCAGATCTTTGCGGCTGCGATACTGGTGTCGCTTCCATAATGACCGATCACACCGCAGAGATCGGATTCTCCGGCAAAATAGCCCGCAATTTCCTGGGCATTTATCACTTTGCCGGCATCATCCTTTACAATGGCCCTGATCGTTCTTCCCGCTATTCCCCCCTGGGCATTTTTTTCCTCAATGGCCAACTCGATAGCCTGTTTCATTTCCTGGCCTAAGGTAGCAGAGGGTCCGGAAAGTGGGCAGGCAATGCCAATGGTAATGGTTTCCATGTCCTGTAAAAAGCAAAGGATATGCCACCGCCCCTTTAAGTTTGGCCATGCTGTCAAAGTTTGGCCAGGCACTCATTTTCCCATTCAAGGTTTTAACATTATATTCAGGCTAAATCCCGGGTATTCATGAACCGTAAAATCCTGATCCGGCTCTTGCCGGTCTGCTGCTGCTGGCTGTCCATTTTTCTTTCCCTGGGTCTTCAGGGACAGATCCTGAATATCGACAAAATCGATACCTCTGCCTATGACCACCGGACAAAAACCACTTTTAACCTGAGTTCGGGTCTGGAGATCGACAAACAAAACAAAACCTTATACGATGCCACGAACACGGCCGAGATGATGGTACAAAAATATAAGGAGCTGTTTATTTTTGCCGCCAGTTACCGTTTCACGTATAATGGTCCGGATGATATCCTGAATGCCGGTTATTTTCATCTGCGTTACCGGCATGGTTATAAGAATAAGGTTCAGCCGGAACCCTTTGTACAATATCAATGGGACAACAAACGGGGCATTTTGAGTCGTGCCCTGGCCGGCGCGAATGTCCGCTATAATTTTTTTAAAGGAGACCATTTCGATCTCAATTGCGGGCTGGGTCTGATGTATGAATATGAAAAATGGAATTATGCCGGGGTCGATACCGTCAAGGTTCCGGTACATGCCGTACCCATCGTCAACCGCCTGATCAAACTGAATTCCTTTCTCCGCCTGGACTGGAAACCAAATGGCAACAACGATATTACGTTCAATGTTTTTCTGCAGACCCGGCCCGATCGTTTTCAGCCAAGGATCGCCCCGCATATACGCTGGGACATAAAGGCGGGTAAACATCTTGGCCTCTCCATCATCTATACCGGTTTGTATGATACGCGGCCCGTCGTTCCGATCGATAAATTCTATTATAGCCTGAGCAATAGTATCCTGTTAAGCTTTTGAATCTATCCGGATCAGAGAGTTCAGCAGGTTCAGCGGGTTCCGCGGGTTCAGAGAGTTCAGAGAGTTCAGAGGGTTCCGCGGGTTCAGGAAAATAGTCAGGCCATCGCTTCCGGATCGGTCAGTATCTTCAGTTCGGCCAGCAGATCCTCCAACCGGTAATAGACCGGAATACCGAGTTCTTCCGCCTGCCGGACATCCCCATCGGCGCCTTTGGAGGCCCCTTCCAGCCGTAAGATGGCGTAACATTTTCTTATAATTCTGGCCGCTACCGGATAAAGAATTTCTTCATAAATAGGATCTCCCAGGTATTGAGAACCAGCCACTTTTAACAAAGGCAGGGCATACCACTCTCCTATTACCGGTAAATGACCCGCCCGGAAAATGGGGAGGGCTGCCTCTTCCAGTTTCCGGAGATTTTTTTCCATTAAAACTGGATCGTCATTGGTTCCGGAACGATAGGGACCGGCGATCAGGATCTGCAGGGGGAATAATTTATTTTCCACAATGATCATTTTTGATTAAATTTGATTAATTTAGATCAAGTTAAGGTATTAGCTATGACATTTCAAAAAAGAAAACAATTAATTCTTCAGGCCCTCGATGAAACGGGTGAGGCGGATATACACCAGCTGGCGCTGGACCTGGAGACTTCTGAGATCACGGTACGAAGGGATTTGAACAGACTGGCAGAGGAGGGAATGTTATCCCGTACACATGGAGGAGCCATGAAAATCGATCCGCTCATCAATTTAAAAGCCTTTGAGAACAAAACTGCGGTAAATGCCAAGGCCAAGGATGCCATTTGCCGGAGAGCGGCAGAAGAAATTAACGACGGGGATATTCTTTTTATGGATTGCGGCAGCACCGTATTCCGTTTGTGCCCTTTTATCCGGAACAAAAGGATCAAGGTGATCACCAATTCCCTACCCGTTATCTACGAATTACGGGAATCGGCGGTTACGCTGAATATGATCGGAGGCGAGGTCGACCGGGACAGGCAAGCGATACACGGAAAGATCGCCGAAGAACATATAACCCGGTATAAGGCGACCAGGGCCTTTCTGGGGGTAGATGGAATTTCCCTCAACGGCTTGTTTGCCAACAGTGAAAAAGAGGCGTCCATTACCCTTGCTTTTGCAGCCCGAAGCAAAAACACTTATATGCTTTGCGATGCCGGAAAGATCGGCAAAGAAGCATATTTACATTTTGCCGGTCTGGACCTTGTCCATACCTTGATCACCGATCACCCGGAGCAGGGGGGGCTGCTGGACCGTTATCGTTCGAAAGGAGTGACGGTGCTGACGGTAAAGGGGTGATGACGCTCATTTAAAAATGTTAAAAAATGCCAGCTTTTATTTTTCAATCCGATCTTATCGGGCAATCCGGAATACCGGATGATTTTTTTGAGGATGCCGCCAATGAAAATTGCAGCATCTTTTTAATCACCTGTCACAGTAATATAAAATTACAAATGATGGGGGCCCCCTGCGAAAGGATCACCGGATATCTTTCGGATGAGTTCGATAAAGGCGGAATGAATTTTTGGTTTTCACTCATCCATCCGGAAGACCTGGCGCGGGTAACGGAAAAGATCATCGCCGGTCATGAAGAATTATTGACCCGTAATCCTCAGGCCATTTCTCCCGTTCGTCTCCATTATCGCTTAAAAAGGGGTGACGGTGAATGGGTAAGACTTCGGGATACACGTTTCCTTTTGTCCTATGGAAAAAAGGCCGTGATCGACGAGATCCTGTGCAAGATGGAAGTACGCCCTTTTGAAGAAACAGGGGACGACCCCCTAGAATCTTTGTTACATGAGGACAGATCCTGCAATCATATGCTGGAAGTCGCCGTTCAGCACCAGGCAGCTACCCGTAAAACTCCAAATGCCGACCCTGTTCAACCTAAGCAACAACTGACCCGGCGGGAAAAGGAGATCCTGCAATTGATCGGGAATGGCCTCTCCACCAAAATGATCGCGCATACCTGTAAAATCAGTATTAATACCGTCGAGACGCACCGGAGGCACCTATTGGAGAAATTAGAAGTGAAAAATTCCATGGAGCTGATCAAAGAAGCTTCGAAATGTTCACTGCTCTAACGAATCACGGTTTTCTGCGATTGTCCGGCAACGGTTATTCATGGACTTTTGCGGGATGAATACCCATACCATTATCATCGGTGCAGGTCAGTCCGGCCTGGCCACCGGCTATCATCTTCAACGTTTGAAAATAGATTTCCTGATCATCGATGCCGCAGCCGCGATCGGCGATGCCTGGGCGAACCGATGGGATTCTTTACGTCTTTTCACCCCCTATTGGGCAAATGATCTGCCAGGTCTTCCTTTCTCCGGCAACCAGGATCTCTGTCCAACCAAGGACGAAATGGCCGCTTATCTGAAAAAATATGTTGCCCATTTTGACTTGCCGGTCCGTTTGCAAACCAAGGTGAGGGATCTTGTTAAAAAGGAGGACGGTTATCTGATCACGCTGTCTGATGGAAAAACACTGAGTTGCCGGAACGTGGTAGTCGCAACCGGCAATTATTCCATCCCCAAAATTCCGGCTTTTGCCCGGGAGCTCGATCCGCGTATTGTGCAATTACATTCTTCTGTATATAAAAAACCTTCAGGACTTCCAGAGGGAGCGGTATTGGTTGTGGGTGCCGGCACTTCAGGTCTCCAGATCGCCCTCGATCTGGTAAGGTCCCGGAGACGGACCTATGTCGCCGGAAAACCTCCTGCCCGGATTCCCGATTTTGCCCTCCGTTATGCAGGCAGATTGTTTATCTGGATGATGCGCAATATCCTCACCATTCATACCCCGATGGGGCGCAAGGTTCGCAACGCAATTAAAGTGCAGGGGGCAGCAGCACCGCTGATCAATATTTCTCCGCAAACCGTTTATGAAGCCGGTGTGGTACCACTCCCCAAAATAGAAGGCGTCCGTAATGGATGCCCTCTATTGCCGGATGGCCATACGCTGGAAGTTTCCGGCATTATCTGGTGCACGGGTTACAACAGGGATTTTTCCTGGATCCGCTTACCCGGCGTGACAGATGAAACAGGTTATCCGCTCACTTACCGCGGCATTTCGCAAGGTCACAAAGGTTTGTATTTTACCGGTATGGCCTTCCAGTATTCCCTGGCTTCCGCCCAGATTGGCGGCGTGGGAAAAGATGCTGCTTATATTGCCCGTCATATTAACAAAACGATGGCAAAAAATGGGGAGCGGTTCGTGTAATTAATTCCCCCGGCGGAGGCCATTTTTCTCCTTGTTTTTATCTTACACTGGGGTGGCATGATTTTACCAGGTAGATATCTAAAATCTACGAATATGCAAAACAATGAAAAAACAATCGAAGTCCTGAATGACCTGATCCAGATAAACAACGACCGCATTACAGGATATGAAAGAGCTATTAAAGAGACCAAGGAAGAAGATAAAGACTTAAAGGTTTTATTCGTTTCCATGATCGCCGAAAGCCATAAAATAAAAATTGCCCTCGCCACGGAAGTTCAGACACTTGGCGCAACCGTTGAACAGGGTACTACCACCAGCGGCAAAATATACCGGGCATGGATGGACGTCAAGGCCATCTTTACCGGGCATGACCGTCATACCGTACTGCAAAATTGCGAGGCCGGGGAAGATGCCGCACAAGAGGCTTATGATTCAGCCTTAGAGCATGAAGAATTACCCGCCTTTATCCGGGATCTGCTGGTTGGCCAACAAAAGGATCTTAAAGATTCCCATGACGAGATCAAATCCCTGCGTGATCAGTACGCATAAGCGATGATCAAATAGATCCGCTCTTGTAGTAATCACGCGCGAAGGAGATCAACTCCTGGTCAGCATAAAGGACCAAGATGCGTACGCAAAAAAGCAGCATTCAGCCGTTGGCAAGATGGTAGGATGCTGCTTTTACTAAATTTAAAAAGGAAATCTATGACAACCAAAAATCATGCGGTAGTAAAAGAAACTTCCAGGGATTCTGCCGTAATTATAGAAACCAGTGCTAAAAATATTGTGCTCTCTTGTGTAGACGCCCTAAATAAGGAAGAGTTCAGGACGGCCAGAACCTTTGCCAGTGACGATATGGTCTTCGAAGGCGTGCTTGACTCCCGGAACGGAGCCGATGCCTACTTCAAGGATATGGAAAAGATGAAGTTTAAATATGCCATTAAAAAAGCCTTTGAAGAAGGTGATGATGTCTGTCTTCTTTATGATCTCGACATGTCCGGTTTAACGATCTTTGGATGCGGATGGTATCATGTAAAAAATGGAAAGATCAATTCCGTCAAAGTAGTTTTCGATCCGCGCCCGGTTTTGGAACAGGCTGCCGCCAAAAAACCGGAGCCAAATACCTGAGCTCCGGCTTCTTTACTTGTTACTTTTTTATTGAATCGCGTTTGATCTGGGCACTGTCCTTCTTATAGGCTGTATCTGCCAGCGAAGAATTCGTTGCGCTTGAATTATCAGGTGCCGGACTAACGACGGAATCCTGTGAAGTGCTGACAGGCTTGGATTCATTGCTGCCGCAACTGGTAAGCGCGAAGGCTAGCATAAATGAAAAAGCGGCTGTGCCTATTTTGGTACGTTTGTTCATGATTTGTTTTTTTTGTGGGTAAGATTATTCATTTTAACTCCTGTAGGGATCTTTAAAAACCATGCCAATTTTTGGTGGCACAGGAATTGAATAACTAACGCAAACAAACGCTACCCATGTATACGACCATTGTAAAAGATCAGGACCAGGCCCTTTGTCATTTATTTTTTCATTGTTGTTTGGAAGATGAGATTTTTACCGGAAGGGAAATGGACGATCTTTCCGAAAAACTTGTCCTGTTGGGTTTAACGCCCAGAATGGCGGTAAAGGAGGAATTGATCAGATACCGGTCCTACAAACCTTCTATTACCGATGAGCAGGAATATATCCGTTACCTGATCCTGAAGATTAATCCCGTCAATGATCTGGCTCTATTTTCCTACTGCACGGAATTATGTCTTAACAATCCATCCATCGATCCAAAAGTGGAATCCCTGTTAATAAAGATCGGTACCGCCCTCGCCATCGCTTCCTCAGAACAGACGCTTATTAAAAAGCTGGTCGCTCAACGAAAGGCGGTGGAATTGCAGAAGATATTCTGATCCATTCTGATCATACATTCTGATCATGCACTTATCATGCACTTATCATGCATCTAATCTTGTATTCTTATCCCGACGGAATATTTCAATCTCATTATTTAACATCATTATGAAAAAACCTGAAATTTCAACAGAGGACGCCTCTTATCGAAAAAGGATAACAGTACTTGATACGGATATGGCCTTCATTGATGTCGGAGAAGGCGACCCGATCGTTTTTTTACATGGTAACCCGACCCCATCCTATCTATGGCGAAATATTATTCCTTATTGTCTGCCCTTTGGACGGTGTATTGCACCAGACCTGGTAGGGATGGGTAACTCAGGGGCTATGCCTGACGGCTCTTATCGTTTGGTAGATCATCAGCGATACCTGGATGCCTGGTTCGAGGGAATAGGAATAAAAGACAATATTATCCTGGTAGTGCACGACTGGGGATCGGCACTTGGATTTACCTGGGCTCAGCGTCATCCTGAACGTATAAAAGCAATCGTATATATGGAAGGCATTGTCCGGCCATTTCATTCCTGGGACGAATGGCCTGAAGTAACAAAGGCTTTTTTCCAGGCGCAACGTACGCCAGTTGGAGAAAACATGATCCTCCGGCAAAATCTTTTTATCGAATACCTTCTTCCTCTACGGGGTATTTCTGAAGAGGTCCTGGAAATCTACCGGCGTTATTACAGAAACCCTGGGCCTTCCCGCCAACCCATGCTTACCTGGACCAGGGAGCTGCCGATCGAAGGACAGCCGCAAGATGTCGTCGCCGTTGTCGAGTCCTATTCCCGTTGGCTCTCTGTAAGCCCTATTCCAAAACTATTCATTAACGGAGATCCATCCGGATTCCTTATCGGTGCACAACGGCAGTTCTGCCGGGCATGGCCGAATCAACAGGAAATCACCGTGAAGGGAGCACATTTTTTACAGGAAGATGCTCCCGAAGAAGTTGGAAGCGCGATAGCCGGCTTTGTAGCCAAAGTTCTTTCCGGGCAAATTGCGTAAGGATGATCTATATTTTGGCAGGATCCGTATCTGCAAATGTTTGTAATGTCAAAGAATCTTTATCCGATGCTTCCTTCCTGTCAATGGCCAGACCTATGGCCTGACTGATTAGCGATTCTTTTTCGCTGTCCCTATGGACCCAAAATCCTTCTAATCGTTTGATTTCGACAGCAGGCAAAACTGTTCCTTCCCGATGATGCTGTGTATGAAAGTTCTGAACTACATAAAATGGAGATTCCGGGTTCCCCTGCACTTCCGCGGTGAGTGGAACAATAATGGAGGAGCCGTCTAAGGCATACTGAAATGTAATAGTAAAAACAGGCTGATTCATTTTTCTACGGTTAAGGCGTCAAGGCTGAGGCTTTTACTTTACTGGTCCAAATTTATTTAAATTTTTCGAAATAGTTGAATTAAAAAAGGTATTTATACCCATTCGGGAATTATCAAATCATTTTACCTTTCTATGGACTTATAGTTCTATGATCTAAAAACCCGTCTTTATGCCCATCAAAAATTACTCGCTGTTGAAATGCAAGCCTTTGCAATACGGGATTGGCGGAGGTCACCCTCCCGGAGGAAAACCGAAACAAACCGATCATCCTCATTTCCAGATACTGGTGGAAGGGAAAAAAGGAAAGCTTCACCGTGTAGCCGTGGATATTGTCTCGGATGAAGAACATGGCAATAAGGGTGCCTCACTGATCCGTTTGAAATATGTCGACAAATTCAAACTGCCGGGTCTGACATCACTCCTGACGAGCAGCAAGGTAAAGGCCGGTTTTAATGCCTTACCGTCCAAACCAGGGGGCCTATCGCTTGATTTTGTCCGTTTGAAAGGATTGGTTAATACAGCGGATATGAAGAGCATGCCATTCTATCAAACAGGCCCGAACAACGATATACAGGATCTGCTGACCCATCTTTTCGATGCCGCCATTAATGGCGGGAATATGCTCTTTGCCTTTGGCGCCGCCTGGACGGATAATTCACAGGTCTTTTTTGCGGGTGAGAACGGCGGTATTCATGATATTCATGCCAACCAGGGTAATCCTGCAAAGGGAGGCCATTCCCGTGATAATGGGATTTGGCAGGACGGCGCACTGTTACTTTTTGATCCGGCCAAAAAAACATGGAAGGCGGTGTTTATGGCCTTTGATAGTCAATTCACCGGGAATATGATTCAAACCGATGATCATGGGAATCAATTGGGGGCGAAGAAATGAGGGGCGGGAATCTGGCCTAGCAGGTAAATGAAAACTGGTCTATCTAACTAGTCCAACAAAGATAGAATTTTACGGTATATTCTTTAAAACACCGTAATTATGTCTGTCTTAGCCAATGCTGTCCATCCGGCCGTTTCGCCCATTGATCCTCATCCCAGGGAACAGTTGACGATCGATGGTGTGGAAATGAGTTATATAGACCTGGGCAGCGGGGATCCCATCGTGTTCATACATGGCAATCCCACTTCGTCCTTTTTATGGCGTAATGTCATTCCCCATGTCGCCGGACAAGGACGTTGCCTCGCCCCGGATCTTATCGGGATGGGGAGATCCGGAAAGGAGCCTTCCGGTCAGTATTCTTTTTTACGCCATGCAAAATACCTGGATAAATGGTTTGCTGCATTAGATCTCGATAAGGTTACCCTGGTTTTGCACGACTGGGGTTCGGCACTTGGATTTTACTGGGCTTATTGCCATCCGGCAAAAGTGAAAGCGATCTGTTATATGGAAGCCATCGTCCAACCCCGGGAATGGCAGGATTTTCCCAATGGCAGGGACAACATCTTTCGCGCCATCCGTTCAGAAAAAGGAGCCAATCTGATCTTCGATGATAATTTTTTTATCGAAACGGCCTTGCCGAAAAACATTCTTCGCACCCTTAGCCAGGAAGAAATGGATGTTTACCGCCAACCTTTCCTGGAAAAAGAACACCGCCTGCCGACCCTCGTATTCCCAAGAGAATTGCCCATCGAAGGCAATCCGGTTACGGTGGCCGGTATTGTACAGGATTACGGTCAATGGATGGCCAGAACTACTTTCCCCAAATTGCTGATCGTTGCCGAGCCGGGATCAATTTTGGTAGGCCGCGCACTTTCTTTTTGCCGGACCTGGGCGAATCAAAAAGAAACAACGGTGAAAGGAATTCATTATATCCAGGAGGATTCGCCGAATGAGATTGGAATGGCCTTGTCAGAATTTATAGGATCATTAAAATAAAACTTTATTCCTATCCTTCGAAAAAAAAGTTCTGTCACATTTGAGTCACAGATCCCGGAAGCCCCTGATTTTACATCATGCTTCTGGTTTTTTTTATCCTGATCTGAACTAAATACAATCTATTCTTTTTAAAATATTACTAATATGATCAATTCCATAAAGCAAAGAACCTTCATCAATTTCGAAGGAGGTTTATCTTTTCAAGTCGAGAAAAAACATAATTGTGATCATATTTAATTGCAAAAGTACTTTTGGGCTTGGCAGGGAATATAGTAAGTAATGTTTGACCACCGACATAAAACTGATGACGAGCGAACATGTATCGCCAAAAACCAAAATCCATTTCTGCTATTAATTTGGGATGTGAATAAATACTTAATTTCCGTAAGGCATCTAGTAAAATAGATGGTGTTTTTCCACAGTGTCGATTATTGAACATTCCCCCTGGCAAAACAGAATCCCTTAACCAATCTATTCCTACCTTTTTTGAATAATGTTGATCTATTTTATTTCTTAAGGCTACCTCAAAGCAGCTTATTACAGTGAATAACTCCTGAGTTAATTTTAGATTTAAGCGGTACAATGCCATTGCCTTACGGGTATCACCCTTGCAAGCGGCTAAATACCTGCTCATTCTCGAAGCCGACATGATTTCTTGAAAAACCTTGTATTTCATAATCACAAAAAGAATTGTAAAAAAGTAAAAAATCAGTTACTTTTGTATCATACAGTTCCCGGAAGCCCCTGATTTATTTCATGCTTCCGGGTTTTCGATTTTTACACCTCCTTTCATGCAAGCAAAGTGCTTTTTATTGCTTTCGCAATGGAGTCCCCTTTTTCGTCCATTATATAATACTTAATAATGACTAATTATTCAGTCATTATCGGCAAATCTTACGGATAATGACTGGAAATTCAGTCATTTGGTGATCTTAGTAACAGAAAGCCCCCGGGCTATCTAAAAATGCCTCATGGACAGGTATGGTCATAAGGGAAATTAAAATTACGGAGTGCCTGTGCCTGGTAACTTACTTTCCGAACCAATTCTTTTACCACATAGGTCTTAAAATATCCCAAAACCTCCTTTAACTGATATTGAAGTGGCCCTTTAAAATAAATTTCCGAAAAATCACTATCGGCAGTCGGGGTTTGGAAATTAACCATCTCGATCTGTGCCATGGGAAATATCTTTTCAGGATGAGCACTAAAGAACATCAGGGCAAAATTTTTGGGTCGGATAAATTCATCGGGTCCCTGAACCAGATTCATTTGCCGGCAAATAGTGAGAAAAGGGGCATTATTGACATCCTCAAAAAGTTTGCTTCCTGCGTCCTGTAAAAAAGCCATGATCAAAGCCGGAGACAAATCTTTATAGGTATGCTGATAATTGATCCGGTCGTCAAAAGGAATGGCGGCAAACCGAAGCAATTCCTGCTTTTCCTCCTTATTGGGTTTTACGGTATTATTAAACTTCCGGATATAATAGTTCCGCGGGGCGGCCTTTGTAAAACTATCGGGCGCTTCATAAGGTCTGTCCATACCACCCGGACACCATATGACCAGGATAAGTTTGCGTTGGAAAGTAACCGTCCAATCCTTTGGGCGGAAATACGGGTCTTCCTTCCCTCTCTGCAATCCCAATTACAATATACCCGCCACCCAGATTTCTGAAGTCATTGGCGAAGGCACAAATAGTGTGTAGGATATCCAGTTCGTTCCATCCCTCTTTAAATTCGATTCGTTCCCATTCAACCACATGGCCATGAAGAAGATCATCAATATTAATTGGCAATGACATAAAACTTGATTTAAGATCGTAAAACTACGTACTTCGGATCTGTCATGTATAACCCCAACGGGCATTCTTTTGTACAAATGGAGAAAAAAAGCAGTGCAGAGGACGTGCAAAAATAAATCCAGGATCCGGCTAGTACTAAATAAAATCTCAGGTGTTTTTATTATAAGAAGATTTAATTAACGCTGTAACCTCATTAAACCACTTACCATGAAAACTGGCAAACCCCTTACTCATGAAAACCCTGGTATTTCATCTTACCTGAGCCTGATTCAACTCGACCAACCCTTTTTTGAACTGATCAAAGGGAAATTATATGATTGCCAGGTTGAACATCAACATGGAATCGACGACGCGAGCATTATTCCGCTGGCTTTTGAAAAAGGGAAGAACCGCCTGTATGTAATGACAGATGCCCGGAGATTATTGGGGATAAACTCAACCTTCGTGTACAAGATTATTAACATGGATTTCGACTATATGTGGCAGGATGGTATCCACAGTGATTGCACATTTGATTATTCTGTCCTGACGATTCCCTGCGCCACCCACCAGGATGGGACCCTGATAGATTTTAGCGAGCTGCAGTATTTTGATTTTGTACTAACTAACGAGCTTTAAATTTTACCGGTAAACATCCAGCAGCCCATCCGGAAGAATCACATAGACCTTCTTATTGCGTTTGTCCAGTTTTTGAAGCGTATCCTCATGGATAGGAATGAGAGCTTCCTTGCCGTTAAGATCGATCATACAAAGAACCTGGTGCGGCTGCTCGATCACTTCCAAAATCTCACCTAAATCCTGTCCGTCCTGGTAAAGATGAAAACCAACCATCGAAATGGGAGCTGATTTACCGGCAAACTGGTCAAAATCAGCTTCGGAGAGCCAGACTTCCCTGGAAAGGATTTTTTTGGCGGCTTCTTTGGAATCGATGCCTTCCAGTTTGATATACAGGTC